>DATMHG010000092.1:0-21285 GCA_035555035.1 Sphingomicrobium sp. | reverse complement strand
GGCCTACACACAGCCGGTCTCGGATTCATTGGCGCCGTATAAGGTCCGCCTTGCTGCTTTGGCTCGCCTGCAGGGCGTCAGCGAATCGACGATCCAGCAGAACGTTCCTGGACTCACCATCAACCAAAGCGCCATTGAGATGGAGCGGACGGAACCGGTCGCACGGAGCAGCGGCGGCGTGGTCGGCGCGCTCGCGCCTTATCTCAGGGCACATGTGACCTCGTCGCTGATCAACCGCGGCCGCCGCAATTACTCCGACCTCTATGACGGCCTGCGCTCGATCAGCGATCGTTGGGGAGTGGACCCCGCCGTGCTGCTCGCAATCTACGGTCACGAGACCAGCTACGGCCTCGTCACCGGGAGCAATGACATCCTCCAGGTGCTCGCGAGCCTCGGCTATTACGGCCGCCGCCGCGCATTCTTCGAGAGCGAGTTCGTTGCAGGATTGAAGCTCATCGATGCCGGCGTGCCGCGCTGGCGCTTGAAGGGTAGCTGGGCGGGAGCGACCGGCTTTCCGCAATTCATGCCTTCGGTCGCGCTGCGGCTGCGCGCGGACGGCGACGGCGACGGGCGCGCCAACATCTGGTCGGACGAGCTCGACGGTCTCGCTTCCATCGCTGCCTACCTGCGCGACGCCGGCTGGAAGCCAAACGTCGCCTGGGGGATTTCAGTCCGCACGCCCGCGACGCTCAACCGCGCTGCGATCGTCTCGCGCATGACGGCCCAGCGCTGCCCCCAGGTGTACCGGCGCCAGAGCCGCTGGCTGACGATGCGCGAGTGGCGGGCGCTTGGAGTGACGCCGATCGGCCGTTCGCTCCCCGAAAACGAAATGGCGGGCCTCATCGAGCCCGACGGCCCCGATGCGACCGCCTACCTTCTGACCACCAACTATCGAGCGATCCTCGATTACAATTGCTCGAATTTCTATGCGATTTCCGTCGGGGTTCTGGCGGACGCGATCGCTCGGCGATAGACAGCTTCCATCACCTTCAATCGGGGAAGCTCACCAGATCCATGTCGCGCACCATCTTACTTGTAACCGCCGCTTCGCTTCTCGCCTCCAGCGCAGCACCCGCGGCCGCACCGCAATTCGACACGCCGGCGCGGACGGCTTTCCTCACCGACCTGAACTCCGGCGCGATCCTCTACGCCAAGGACCCGGACATGCGCATGCCGCCGGCCTCTATGGCCAAGATGATGACGACCGAGGTCGCCTTCGAGCTGATCGACCGGGGGCAGCTGCCGCTGAACAAGATGTGCACCGTGCAGCCCGAGACCTGGCAGAAGTGGCACGGGCCGCAGGCGGGATCGATGATGTTCCTCTCACCGGGTGAGCAGGTGAGTGTCGAGAACCTGTTGAAGGGCATCGTGACGCTGTCTGGTAACGATGCGTCGGTCGTGCTCGCCGAGTGCATTGCGGGAACCGAGCAGTCGTTCACGGACCAGATGAATGAGCTGGGAAAGAAGCTCGGCCTCACCAACAGCCATTTCGGAACAGCGAATGGATGGCCCGACAATGGCGTGACCTATGTCACGGCCCGCGACCTTGCAACGCTCGCCAGAGCGACGATCCAGCACCACCCCAAGCTCTACAAGCACTTCTATTCGCTCCCGAACTTCACTTGGGGCAAGACCATGGGCTCGGGCCAGGCGATCACCCAGGACAACCGCAACCCGATCCTCGGCCATGTCCCGGGCGCAGACGGTCTCAAGACCGGCCATACCGATGAGGCAGGGTACGGCTTCACCGGGTCGGCCGAACAGAACGGTCGTCGCCTGATCGAGGTGCTGGCCGGCCTGCCGAGCTGGAATGCGCGCGTGCAGGAATCGACGCGGCTGATCGAATGGGGATTCAATGCCTGGGCCGACAAGCCCTTGTTCCAGCAAGGCGCGAAGGTGGGCACCGCCAAGGTCCAGATGGGGAGTACCAGCGAAGTGCCGCTGGTCGCTCCGAACAACCTCGCTGTCAGCGTTCCCGCGGGCCTGTCGCTCAGCAGCAAGCCGATTACGATGAAGATCCGCTACGATGGTCCGTTGATGGCGCCGATCGCGAAGGGGCAGGAGGTCGCGCAGCTCGTCATCACTACCGGCGATACCGCGCCGCAGGTCGTGCCGCTTGTGGCGGGTGAGGACGTCGGCCGCGCTGGTTTCTTCGGGCGCATCTGGATCGGTCTCAAGCAGCTGTTCGGAATGGCGTGACGGAAATGACTGTGCTCCTGCGCAGGCAGGAGCCCAGGCTTTTTTCCGGTTGGGCTGGACCGCTGCCTTCGCAGGGGTACTAAGAACTCGTGCGCGGGAAGTTCATCAGCCTCGAAGGCGGCGAGGGAGTCGGGAAGTCCACGCAGGTGAACGCGCTGTCGCAGGCGCTCGAAGACCGCGGCATTCGAACACTGGTGACCCGTGAACCTGGCGGCAGCAGCGGCGCGGAAGCCATCCGCGACCTCCTGCTCCAGGGGGACGAATCGCGCTGGGGAGCGGAGGCCGAGGCCTTGCTCTTCGCGGCGGCCCGGGCTGACCATGTCGAGACGACGATCCGACCCGCTCTTCAGGAGGGCCGATGGGTGATTTCCGACCGGTTCGTCGACAGCTCGCTCGCTTACCAGGGCGGGGCAGGCGGTCTCGGCATCGAGACCGTTCGGGCGATCAATGCATTCGCGATCGACGAGACGTTTCCGGATCGCACGCTCGTCCTTTTGCTCGAAGAGGGGGCGGATCGGGCGCGCGAACGCGATCGCGACGAGCCGGACCGCATCGGCGGACGCTCCCGTGACTATCATCACAAGGTCGAGACGGCTTTCCGCTTGATCGCGGCCGAAGAGCCGGAGCGAGTGCGACTGATCGACGCTTCCGGAGCGCCCGATGACGTGACCCGGCGTCTGCTCGACGCCATCGGAGATCTTTTGCCGTGATCGTTGGCCACGATCGTGCAGTCGAGCAGTTCGCGAGCGCCTGGGCCTCGCGCAAGTTGCATCATGCATGGCTGCTCGCCGGGCCCAAAGGGGTCGGAAAGGCGACGTTCGCTCAAGCTGCGGCGCGCCGGGTCCTCGCCGACGCGGCGGGACCGTCATTTGAGCTACGCGGCATCGAGACCGCTGCTGACCATCCGATCGTGAAGCTGGTGGAAGCCGGCAGCCACCCGGACATGCGCTGGCTCGAGCGCCTCCCGAAAGAGAAGGGCGACGGGCTCGCCCGCGACATCACCATTCACCAGGTCCGCGAGCTTGGCGAATTCATGGGCATGACCGCTGCTCTCTCTCCCTGGCGCGTGGCGGTCATCGACAGCATGGACGAGCTGAACCGGGAAGCATCCAACGCCTTGCTCAAGATGCTCGAGGAACCCCCGGCCAACACCTTGTTCTTCCTGGTGAGCCATGCGCCCGGGCGCCTTCTGCCGACGATCCGTTCGCGTTGCCGCAGGCTCGATTTCCAGAGGCTCGAGGACGACGCCATGACGTCGATCCTGGAGGCGCAAGCTCCTTCGCTAGGCGCCGCGGAGCGGCAGCGGATCATCGCCATATCGTTCGGCTCCGCGGGGCGGGCACTCGCTTTTGCGGAGCTGGAGCTCGCAAATCTCGAGGATGCGGCGCTCGCGATCCTCCGCCTGGGGGATCCGACCAACGCTCGGCGGTCGGACCTCGCGCTGGAGCTCGGCAAGAAAGCCGCGGCCGAGCGCTACGCCGCATTTCTCGATCTCGCGCCGACGCTGATTGCCCGGGAGGCGCGCCAGTTGGACGGAAGCCGCCGCGAACGCGCCCTGGACGCCTACGCCAAGGCGCGCGAACTCGCCGCTCTCGCGCCGCGCCTGTCGCTCGACCCGTCTGCGACCGTTTTCCAGATCGGCGGAATCCTGGCGGAAGTCGCGGAGCCCGCTTCCTTGAAGCGCTAGGCCGCCGCCGCTAGGGCTCGCGCGACGATGTCCGAGCCCTTCTACATCACGACGGCGATCAGCTATCCCAATGGCCCGCCGCACATCGGCCATGCGTATGAAGCGATCGCCGCCGATGCGATCGCACGATTCCAGCGCCAGCAGGGCAGGGACGTGCGTTTCCAGACGGGGACTGATGAGCATGGCTTGAAGATGGCGCAGGCCGCTCGCGGCGAGGGTGTAGAACCTCGGGCGTTTGCGGACAAAATGTCGCTGCTTTTCCAAGAGATGTGCGACACTCTTAACGTCTCATACGATCGCTTCATCCGCACCTCGCAGCCCGATCATTACCGGGCGAGCCAGGCGATCTGGAAAGCAATGGAGGAGAGGGGAGATCTCTACCTCGACCGCTACGAGGGCTGGTATTCGGTCCGCGACGAAGCTTATTACGAGCCGGACGAGCTCACCAGCGCGGAGGACGGCAGCAAGCTGTCGCCGCAGGGCACGCCGGTCGAGTGGACGGTCGAGGAGAGCTGGTTCTTCCGGCTGTCCAAGTACCAGCAACCGCTGCTCGACCATTATGCGGCGAACCTTGAGTTCATCATGCCGGAAAGCCGCCGCAACGAGGTCGTGCGGTTCGTCGAGGGCGGCCTCAAGGACCTCAGCATCTCTCGCACGAGCTTCGACTGGGGCGTACCGGTCCCCGGCAGCAACAACCACGTCATGTACGTCTGGCTCGATGCCTTGACGAATTACATCACCGGGCTCGGCTATCCGGACGATACGGAGCTGTGGCGCCGGGACTGGCCGGCGAACGTCCATCTGATCGGCAAGGACGTGGTCCGCTTCCACGCCGTCTACTGGCCGGCCTTTCTGATGAGCGCCGGCATCGAGCTGCCGAAGCAAATCTACGGCCACGGTTTCCTGCTCAGCCGCGGCGAGAAGATGTCGAAGAGCGTCGGCAATGTCGTCGACCCGATGGTGCTCGCCGATCGGTTCGGTGTCGACGCGCTGCGCTACTTCCTTCTTCGCGAAGTGCCGTTCGGCCAGGACGGGAGCTACAGCGCCGAAGCGATCGTCAACCGCGCCAACGCCGAGCTTGCGAACAGCTTCGGCAATCTTGCCCAGCGCACATTGTCGATGATCTACAAGAATTTGGGTGGGGTTCTCCCAGCGCCTGGTGAAGCCGGCGCGGACCGGGAGCTGCTGGCCGTCGTCGAGGAGGCGAGCAGGAAGGACGTGCCCGAAGCGTTCGAGCGTCTTGCGTTTTCAGTCGGCATCGAGGCTTGGCTGCGGGCGGTCTTCGCATGCAACGCCTATGTCGACACGCAAGCGCCCTGGAGGCTGCGCAAGACCGATCCCGAGCGCATGGCCGCCGTCCTCGGGACCCTCGTCGCTGCTGTCCGGGAGCTCACCCGGGCAATCGCCCCCATCATTCCGGACTCGGCCGACAAGCTGCTGACCCTCATCGACGCTGGCGAGGGCGGAGCGCCAATCCCTCAGCCCACTCCGCTTTTCCCAAGGCTGGAACTCCCGGAGGACGAGGAGGCTGCGGCATGAGGCTGATCGACAGTCATTGCCACCTCAATTACGAAGGCCTCGTCGAACGCCAGGACCAAGTCCTCGAGCATGCCCGGGAACGCGGCGTGAGCGGCTTCCTCAACATCTCGACGCGGCAGAAGGAGTGGGGTGACGTCATCTCCGTCGCGGACAGTCACCCGGACGTCTGGGCAAGCGTCGGCGTCCACCCGCACGAGGCCGATGCCCATCCGGATCTCGGTGCCGCGGCGCTCGTGCAAGCTTCCGATCACCCGCGCGTCGTCGCTATCGGCGAGTGCGGCCTCGATTATTATTACGA
The DNA here is from genome assembly GCA_035555035.1 of Sphingomicrobium sp. Lineage (GTDB taxonomy): Bacteria > Pseudomonadota > Alphaproteobacteria > Sphingomonadales > Sphingomonadaceae > Sphingomicrobium. Next base: position 15,562 of record DATMHG010000092.1, on the reverse strand, counting down.
CAAGTCCGACCGAGCCTCCCAGCGCGAGCGCTTCGAAGCGCATATCGACGCGGCACGGCAAACAGGGCTTCCACTCGTCGTGCACACCCGTGAGGCGGAGGAGGACACGGCCGAGATCCTCGAGCGCGCGGTGAAGGAGAAAGGCGTCACGGGTGTGCTCCATTGCTTCACCGGCTCGGCCGAGCTGGCGCGCAAGGGACTGGACCTGGGCTTTTACGTCTCGCTGTCAGGCATCGTGACGTTCAAGAATGCGCGTGACCTGCAGGCGATGGCCAAATGGCTGCCGGCAGAGCAGATGCTCGTCGAGACGGACGCACCGTTCCTCGCACCCGTTCCGCATCGCGGCCGGAAATGCGAGCCGGCGTTCGTCGCCGATACGGCGAGTTTTGTAGCCGAGCTGAGGGGAGAGGACCCGGACGCGCTTGGCGAGCGCACGACAGCGAATTTCTTCAAGCTTTTCAGCAAGGCCGCCGGAGGCCCGTATCTTGAAGCTTAGGATTCTCGGCTGCGGCACGTCGACAGGCGTGCCGAAGATCGGGAATGACTGGGGTCGCTGCGATCCCGACGAACCGCGCAATTATCGGCTGCGCTCTTCGATCCTGGTCGAAAGCGCCGGGGAGCGGGTCCTCGTCGACTGCGGACCGGATCTCCGTCAGCAGCTCATTGCCGCCGAGGTCGGCCGCCTCGACGCCGTGATTATCACCCATGCGCACGGCGACCATTGCCACGGCATCGACGAGCTCAGGCCCGTGTCTCAGGCGCTCGCGCGCCCTGTGCCGCTATATGGTCGCGCAGACGTTCTCGCCGAACTCCAACACCGCTTCACCTATGCGTTCGAACAAGCGGAATTCTACCGTCCCATCGCGGAAGCGCGCGAGATTGAAGATGCTTGGAGCTTCGGAGACGTTGCGGCCCGTTTTGTGGATCAACCTCACGGCGGACCAACGTCCCTTGGCCTGCGCTTCGACGAAGGCGCCAGGTCTGCGGCTTATGCAGTGGATTTCAGCGACTTAACCGATGAAATGAGCGCGCTCTATCAAGGCGTTGACGTGTGGATTGCCGACTGTCTGACGCGCCAACCGCACCCGACGCACATGCATCTCGATGGTGTTCTCGCCTGGGCCCGTGAATTGTGCGTCGGTCAGGTCTATCTCACGCATATGGGCAACGGACTTGACTACCGAACCTTGGCCGCCGAGCTGCCGGACTGGGCCGCGCCGGCATATGACGGTTTGGAGATCGTCCTCTGATGGCCAACGACACGATGCTCGGCGGTCTTTACCTGCTGATGGCGGCGATGCTCGTCCTCGGGACGCTGATGGCTAGGCGTGAACCCGCGGCGAAGATGCTCACCATGGCATTGGCTTGGGTCGCGATTTTCGCGGCGGGATTCGTCCTGTTCACCTTCCGCGACAACTTTGGTTGGGTCGCGCAGCGCCTCAAGGCCGAAGCGGTCGGCACGCCTGTGCAGCAGGGTAGCGAGACCCGCATTCCAATGGCGATCGACGGTCATTTCTGGGTCGATGCGAAGGTCAACGGCAAGGCCGTTAAATTCCTCGTGGATAGCGGCGCCACGATGACGACCATCGACCGTCAGACCGCTCGAGAAGCCGGCATCCCGGTCTCGGCGCGCGCTGATCAATATGTCCGCACGGGGAATGGCATCATCCGCGTATCGAGCGGCCGCGTCGCCGATCTCGAGATCGGGGGCATCCAGCGCCGCGATATGGGCATCCAGGTCGCCGACAATGACGATCTCAACGTGCTCGGAATGAATTTCCTGTCTTCGCTCAGTCGGTGGGGAGTGGAGGGGCGCTGGCTGGTGCTCGTTTCGTAATCTCTCTGGAACTTTACATAATGCATATTATCATACTTAAGGAGCGTCACACCGGAATGTGCGAGAAGGCCCCTCGTGCCGCTTGACCGCCTCGCCGAGATCATGCGGCTCCTTCGCGATCCGGTGAGCGGATGCGAATGGGATACGGTGCAGACGTTCGAGACGATCGCGCCCTACACCATCGAAGAGGCGTACGAAGTCGCAGACGCCATCGCGCGGAACGACATGGATGCCTTGGCTGATGAACTTGGCGACCTGCAGCTCCAGGTCGTCTTCCACGCCCAAATGGCCGAGGAAGCCGGTGTCTTCACCCTCAGTGACGTCATCGACCGCATCTGCGACAAGATGGAGCGCCGCCACCCGCACATCTTCGGCGATGCCGAGCACGGCGGTCATCACCTGTGGGAGAAGATCAAGGCCGAGGAACGCGCGGCCAACCTCGACAAGAGCGCTCTCGCCGGCGTGGCGCTCGCGCTTCCTGCACTCGAGCGAGCGGCCAAGTTGCAGCGGCGCGCAGCTCGCGTCGGATTCGACTGGCCGGATCCGTCAGGTCCACGGGCGAAGATCGACGAAGAGCTTGCCGAGCTTGATGCGGAAACGGATCATCAACGGAAGCTCGATGAGCTTGGCGACCTGTTGTTCGCAGTCGTGAACCTCGCACGACATCTCAATATCGAGCCAGAAGCCGCTCTGCGGGAAGCGAACCGCAAGTTCGAGTATCGTTTCCGGGTGATTGAGCAAGCGCCCGGCTTCGAGGACCTGCCGCTCGAGGACAAGGAAGAGCTTTGGACAGCCGCTAAGAGAGCTCAGGCCGATTCGAGCGCCTGAAACCGCGCCCAATTGTCGGGTGACAGCCTGACCGAGAGTTCCAGCTCATCATGATCGATGCGTTGGTCGAGCACCTCGCCCCGCGAATGCAGCCAGGCGATGCGGCCACCGTCGGCCGCGGGAATCCGGACGTGGTGGACCTGTTCGCCATTGCGCAGGCACTCGGCCGTCCGCTGCCGCAGCTCGTCCAGACCCTCTCCAGTGACGGCTGAAATCGGCACGACGTCATCGCGCCGGCGTGCTTCTTCATAGAGGCGGAGCCGTTCCTCCTCGGAAAGCAGATCGACCTTGTTCCAGGCTTCGATTCTCGGCGGCGCCCCCTCTTCCGCGAGCCCGAGTGAGGCGAGCACGTCGTCGACGTCTTCCCGCTGCGCCTCGCGGTCCGGGTGAGCCATGTTCCGCACGTGGACGAGCAGGTCGGCCTCGCGCACCTCCTCGAGCGTTGCCCGAAAAGCAGCGATCAGCTCGGTGGGAAGGTCCGATACGAAACCCACCGTGTCCGACAGGATCACCTTGTCGAAGCCGGGCAGGCGAATATCGCGCATGGTCGGGTCGAGCGTCGCGAACAGCAGATTTTCCGCGAACACAGATTCGCCCGTCAAACGGTTGAAGAGCGTGGATTTCCCGGCGTTTGTATAGCCCACGAGCGCGACCACGGGCCAGGGCGCGCGCTGGCGCCGGTCTCGATGCAGCGAGCGCGTGCGCTTCACCTGGTCGAGCTCGCGCCGGATCTTGGCCATCCGGTCGCGGATCAGCCGCCGGTCCGCCTCGATCTGCGTTTCGCCGGGACCGCCGAGGAAGCCGAAGCCGCCTCGCTGCCGCTCCAGGTGGGTCCAGCTCCGGACCAGGCGCCCAGCCTGATAATCCAGGTGGGCAAGCTCGACCTGCAGCCGCCCCTCGGCGGTGGCGGCCCGCTCGCCGAATATCTCCAGGATCAGCCCCGTGCGGTCGATCACCTTCGTGCCGACCTCATCTTCCAGGTTCTTCTGCTGGATCGGGCTCAGCGCCGCGTCGACGATGAGCAGATGCGCGTCGTCGGTTTTCGCCAGGTCCGCAATCTCTTCGACCTGTCCCTTGCCAAGCAGAGTCGCCGGTCTGACCGTGCGCACTCGGAAAGGCTTCGCCGCCACGACATCGATGCCGATTGCCTTCGCGAGGCCTTCCGCCTCCTCGATTCGAGCTTCTGGCGGCCGGCGTGCGCCTTGCCGCGGAAGCTCGGGAATGGCGATGACCGCGCGCTCGCCGCGGGCAACCTCCGTTTCGCCGTGGCCATCATATTCGTTCAGGACTGGCTCTCCTCGCTTTCGCTGTTTCCGGCGTCGAGGTTGAGCGGATGCGCCGGTTGAAGCGTCGAGAGCGCGTGCTTGTACACCAGCTGAATCTGGCCGCCGCGCTCGAGAACGAGGCTGAACTGGTCAAAGCCGGTCACTGATCCCTGGAGCATCACACCATTGACGAGGAACAGGGTCATGTGTTCCGAATCGCGCGACGCTGCCGCGAGGAACAGGTCCTGAAGCGCCGCCTTTCCGCCCTGCTCGGCCGCGCGAGCGGGCACGAAATCAGGGGGTGCCTCGGAAGGCATGATGGTCGAGATCGAATGCTTGTAGACGAGCTGTGCCGCGCCTTCGCGTCTCAGCAGCAGCGAGAAAGCGTCGAACCAGGTGATCACGCCCTGCAGCTTGACGCCTTTGACGAGGAAGATGGTGACCGGCAGCTTCGCGCGGCGCACGCTGTTCAGGAAATGATCCTGCAGGCTCAGCGATCGCGCAGCCATTCCGCCTCCCTTATTCTTCCCCTTCCCTCTTGTCTCCAATGCCCAAGGCCTTGAGTTTCCGGTGCAATGCCGACCGCTCCATGCCGATGAACGACGCTGTTCGTGAGATGTTGCCCGAAAAGCGCCGGATCTGGATCTTGAGATACTCCCGCTCGAAGGATTCGCGCGCTTCCCTCAAGGGACTGCCCATGATCGCCATTGCCGCCGTCGAGCCGCCCACTGCACTCTGATTGTCGAGGATTTCCGGCGGTAGGAGGTCCACATCGATGCACGACACCCGGTCTCCCGGTGCCAGGATGATCGTCCGCTCGATGATGTTCCTCAGCTGGCGCACATTGCCGGGCCAATCGTGCGCCTGGAGCGCGGCCATCGCTTCCTCGGAGATGCGAAGGGCCGGAATACGACGCTCCGCGGCAAAGCGCGCGAGGAAATGGCTGACGAGCTCAGGAATGTCTTCCCGGCGTTCGCGTAAGGCCGGAACGCGCACGGGCACGACATTCAGGCGATAGAACAGATCCTCCCTGAAGCGTCCCGCCGATATCTCGTCCTGGAGATTGCGCGAGGTCGCCGAAAGCACGCGCACGTCGACCTTCACCGGCCTCTGACCGCCGACCCTGTGGTAGCTCTGATCGGTGAGGACGCGCAGGATCTTGGCCTGCGTCGTGGGCGGCATGTCGGCGATTTCGTCGAGGAACAGGGTCCCGCCGTGCGCATGTTCGAGCAGGCCCGGGCGCACCACCCCTTCGGCCTCGCTCCCGAACAGCTCCTCCTCGACCCGCTCCGGGCTCATCATCGCCGCCGAGAGTACGATGAACGGCGCCTTGGAGCGCGGACTCCACTGATGGATCATCCGCGCGGCAATCTCCTTGCCGACGCCTGGAGGCCCGGAGATGAGCACCCGGCTGCCGGTCGGAGCGACGCGTTTCAGGGTCGCCCGGACGGTGTTGATCGCAACGGAACTGCCGTGAAGCTGGTCTTCGTGGCCGACCTGCTGGCGCAAGGTTTCATTCTCGCGCCGGAGCCGGTCGGTCTCGGTCGCGCGATCGACGAGATAGATCAGCCGCTCCGCCTCGAACGGCTTCTCGATGAAGTCGACGGCCCCTTCCCTTACCGCGGCGACGGCGGTGTCGAGATTCCCGTGGCCCGAAATCACCAGCACGGGAATCGTCGGGTCGCGCCGTTTGATCTCCTGCAGCACTTGGAGTCCGTCGAGGCGCGAGCCTTGAAGCCACACGTCGAGCAGAACCATCGATGGCCTGCGGTCCTCGATGGCGTCGAGCGTCTGCGTGCTGTCCGCGGCGGTGCGGACCGCATAGCCCTCGTCTTCCAGAACTCCGCTGACGAGCTCGCGGATGTCCGCCTCATCGTCCACGACCAGTACTTCAAGCGCCATTAGGCATCCCCGCCATTATCGGAATTCTGTTCCTGCTGTTCGCCGGCTCCCTCGCTCGCGAGCGCCGCGAGCTTGGCCGTATTGAAGGCGATGCGGACGTGGGTCCCGCCCCCGGGCCGGTCGAGGAAGGCAATCTCGCCCATATGCTCCTCGACGATCTTCTTGACGATCGCGAGGCCGAGGCCTGTGCCCCGCACGCGGGTCGTCATGTAAGGCTCGGTTAGCCGCTCGCGATCCTCGGGGAGGCCGATGCCGGTGTCGAGCACGTCGATGATCAAATGCTCGTCCTCCTCATGGATCTTCAGCTCGACACGATCGCCAGCGAGGCTGTGCTCACCACGGTTCTTCCGTCCTTCAATGGCTTCGACGCCATTCTTGACGACGTTTGTGAGCGCTTGCGCCAATTGGCGCCGATCACAAACCATGCGGAACTGCCCTTTCGGGGGCGTAAGCACGAACTTGATGCCGGGGTGCGCCACCTCGTGCAGGAACAGCGCCTGCCGAGCGATTTCGTGGACGTCCTCGTCGCGGAACACGGGCTTGGGCATGCGGGCGAAGTTCGAGAATTCGTCGACCATTCGCCTGAGGTCGCCGACCTGACGAACGATCGTGCCGGTCAGCTGTTCGAACGTCCCGGCATCGGACCTGACCTCCTCGCCGAAGCGGCGCTGGAGTCGCTCGGCGGCGAGCTGGATCGGTGTCAGCGGGTTCTTGATTTCGTGCGCGATGCGTCGGGCGATGTCCGACCACGCCGCTCGCCTCTGATCGGTGAGCTGGTCGGTAATGTCGTCGAACGTGAGGACCGAGCCGTCCTGATAACGAACGCGCTTGACCGCGAGCGTCCGCTGAACCCCTTCGGCGGCAACGATCACGTTCGCTTCCGCCTGGTCGCCGCGCATGAATTCGTGGAGGTCGGGCGAAACCGCGTGCAACGCCTTGCCCTCGACCTCCTGCTGCGCGCGCCGCAGCAAGGTCTCGGCCGACCGGTTCACAAGCAAGACGCGGTTGGCGGAATCGAGCGCGATGACTCCGGCGGTGACGCTGGAAAGAACTGCCTCCATGAAGGCACGGCGGGCGTCGAGCTGCGTGTTCGCGGCCCTCAGCGCTCCAGTCTGCTCGTCGAGGCGCCCGGCCATGCGGTTGAAAGCGCTGGCGAGCGTCTGGATTTCGTCCTCCGTGCCGGAGACCGGGACACGCGCCGAAAAGTCGCCCTCCTCGATCATCCCTGCAGCGCCGACGAGCTCACCGACCGGTCGAACCATGCGATCTGCAATCTTAAGCGCCGTCGCGATTGCCAGACCTACGATGATCAGCGCGCCGAGCAAGAGGGCAGCGTTGAACCGGAGCTGGTTGACGCGTGAACGCTTAAGCAACGCACGATAATCTTTGAGCACGTCATTCGAACGTTGAATTTGCTGCCGAAACTTCGGGTCGAACACGCGCGCGGCATACAAATATGTGTTCGGACCAAAGTTGATGCGCGCCACAGCGCCAATTCGATCGGAGGTGTTTACCGGAACGACATCGTGGTTACTGAGCTGTGCGATTTTCGCGGGTGGAATAACCTGATCGAGGGGTCGGTCGTAAGGGTTTACGAGCGCGAGCGTACGTATCTGCTTGTCTGTTCCGTAAGTAAAAATTATCGCTTCCGAAAGGCCACGGTTCAACACCTGAAGCTTTGCGAAAGCGTCGGGAAAGCGAGGGTCCTCGAATAGTCCGGCGCGGAAATAGTCTGCAAGGTTCTTGCTGGCCTCAAGCGTCTCAGCAGAGACGCGGTCGACCTCACGAGCATAGCTGATTTGTGCAACCTGGACGGTGTTCTCCAGCATGCTGCGAGCGCGATTCGAGAACCAGAATTCGAGACCGCTCTGGAAAAGCAGCGACGCAAAAATTGCCACCAGGACAGTTGGCACGGCCGCGATCAGCGTGAACAAGGCCACCAGGCGAATATGCAGCCGCCCGCTTCCAAGACCGCCCCGCTCCGCCCGGCGAACCGCCACCTTGCGCGCATAGAGGGCCATGAGCCCAATGGCCGGAAGAAGAATTGCGATGAGCAACAGTGCGATCAAAGGTGGCGAGAGGATCGTCCCCGGCTCCGACTCGCGCGTCAGCAACCAGCCACTCAGGGCCAGCATGGCCACGAGAAAGACCCCGAGCACCGCCGACACTCGGTCGTAGAATCGGCCGCTTGCCCGCTCTCGCTGGAGCCAGCTTTGCTGCTGGGAAATGACCGGTGATTCGGCCGTACGCGCGTCCATTCGAGCGCGCCCTAGCACGCTACCGCCGAGCGTTGCATCAAAAACACACTTGTGTCGGGATTAATCGTTTCAGGCGGCGGTACGTTGAAGCCAGGGTGAATAAAATTCGCGCAGCATCCGCACCACTACAGCGGAATCGTCCTGCTGATTCACCTTGTTCCTGAGCTCCGCCGAGCCCGGCAGGCCCTTGGTGTACCAGCCGATATGCTTGCGCGCGAGATTGACGCCCGTGTGGGTGCCGTAGAGCTCAAGCATCTCGTCATATTGCTGCAGCATCGTCTCGAGCTGCTCGTCGAGGCTCGGGTCGGGCCGGTGCCCTCCCCCGCCGAGCTCACTCATGACCTGCGCGACGAACCAGGGACGGCCATAGGCTCCGCGGCCGATCATCACGCCGTCGGCGCCCGACTGGCGCAGCGCCTCCCGCGCATCCTCGATCGAGCAGATGTCCCCGTTGACAATCACGGGGACGGACACGGCTTTCTTCACTCGGCGCACGAACGCCCAGTCGGCCTCGCCCTTGTACATCTGGCACCGCGTGCGGCTGTGAATCGTGATCATCTGAACGCCCAGGTCCTCGGCGATCCGGGCAAGCTGCGGCGCGTTCAGATCGTCGTGGTTCCAGCCCATGCGGGTCTTGAGGGTGACCGGGACCTTCACGGCCTTGACCGTCGCCTCGATCAGCTTCGCAGCCAGCGGCAAATCGCGCATCAGCGCCGAGCCGGCCTCGCCGTTGACGACCTTCTTCACCGGGCAACCCATGTTGATGTCGATGATCGCCGCGCCACGCTGCTCATTGAGCTTGGCGGCCTCGGCCATGACGTGCGGCTCGCATCCGGCGAGCTGCATCGACACCGGCTCCTCGGCCGGATCCCACATCGCCTTCTGCAGCGACTGGCGCGTTTCGCGGATCATCGCCTGGCTGGCGATCATTTCGGTGACCGTCAGCCCGGCGCCATAACGCTTCACGACCCGCCGGAACGGCAGGTCAGTGACAGCGGTCATCGGTGCCAGGATCACTGGCGACGCGACCTCGACCGGACCGATCCTGATAGGCTTCAGAAGGCTCATGGGAAGGCCGGAGATAAGGGAAGAGCCCTTGGCGGACAAGGCAAGCAGCCCTAGAGCGCCGCGCGCATGACCCTCACCGCCCTCATCGTTGCAGCCGGAAAAGGCGAGCGCCTCGGTGGCGGGGTGCCCAAGCAATACCGGATGCTCGGCGGGAAGCCGGTCCTGCGCTGGGCCGTGGAGTCCCTAATCCGCCATCCGGCGGTGCGATCGACCCGAGTAGTCATTGGCATTGGACAGGAGGAGCTTGCGACGGCCGCTCTCCAGGGTCTCGACGTCGGCGAGCTCATCGAGGGCGGCGCGGAGCGCGCGGATTCGGTCAAGGCAGGTTTGAGCGCCGTCGGTGGGGATGCCGTGCTCGTTCACGATGCCGCCCGGCCCTTCTGCCCCGCTGAAATCGTGGACCGCCTCATCGCGCCGCTTGAATTCTTTGAAGGGGCTGCACCCGTGCTGCCCGTCGGCGACACGCTCTCGCGAGCATCAGATCGCCTGGGGGAAACCGTCGACCGCAGCGGCCTGGTTCGCGTCCAGACACCCCAGGCGTTCCGCGTCGATGCGCTGCGCCGCGCCTACGCGGACTGGTCGGGTGCTCCTCCCACGGACGAAACGACAGTCGTCCGTGCGGCGGGAATGCAGGTCGCCGCAGTTGCAGGCGATCCCTCGCTCGAGAAAATCACCACACCCGCGGATTTCGAGCGCGCCGAACAATGGCTCGCATCACGCATGATCCCCCGCACTGGCATGGGCTTCGACGTCCACGCCTTCGCTGGCGAAGGTCCGGTAATGCTCGGCGGCATCGCCGTTCCCTATTCGCGCGGCCTCGCGGGGCATAGCGACGCGGACGTCATCCTCCATGCGATCACCGACGCTCTCCTTGGCGCGGGCGGGCTCGGAGACATCGGCGAGCATTTCGCTCCAAGCGATCCTACATGGAAGGGCGTGTCGTCCGCTCGTTTCCTCAGCCACGCCGCCGACTTGCTCCGCGCGCGTGGAGCAATCATCGACCATGTGGATTGTACGGTCATTGCCGAGGAGCCGAAGGTGGGGCCACATCGCTCAGCCATGCGCCTGAAGGTTGCCGAGATCCTGGGTCTCACATTGGATCAGGTCAGCATCAAGGCGACGACCACCGAAGGGCTCGGCTTCATCGGTCGCCGCGAGGGCATTGCCGCGCAGGCGGTCGCGAGCGTCCGCATCGGCTATCCTGCGTGAACGACCGTCTCCTTCCCGACAAGCTCGTCGAGCGTGCACGCGAGGTCGTGGACGCGAACCGCGCTGCAGGTCGTCGCATCGCTATCGCCGAAAGTTGCACCGGAGGCCTGGTCAGCGCGGCGCTGACAGAGATCCCTGGCTCTTCCGACGTCTTCGAGGCCGGCTACGTCACCTACTCCAACGCTGCCAAGATCGCCGAGCTCAAGGTCAGCGAAGAGGTCGTGGATACTTTCGGTGCGGTCAGCGTCGCCACGGCGTGGGCGATGGCCCGGGGCGCCCTCGCGGCTTCAGACGCCGATGTCGCCGTTGCCATCACGGGCATCGCCGGTCCTGGAGGAGGCACTCCGCAGAAACCGGTCGGCACCGTGGTCTTCGCTGTTGCTGAACGCGACGCGGATCCTGCGAAGATTATCGCCGATCAGAAATTCTTCGATGAGAAGACCCGTTCCGGGGTGCGCTTTCAGGCAGCGCTCTGCGCGCTCGACCTGCTGATGCCGTAAAGGGCTGCGGCGCGCTGCTCGAACGCGGTCGTCATGCGGCGCAATGCTCGGTCGAACATCGCACCCGCAAGCGTCTCGAACAACCGTGACTTGAAGGCGAAGTCGACCGAGAAATGGACGTCGGTCCCGCCGTCCGCCGCGCGATCGAACTTCCACTCGTTGTGCAGATATTTGAGTGGGCCCTCGACATAGTCGACGCAGATGCGCGTGGGGCGCTCCTTGCGCACGCGGCTTGTGAATCGTTCCTTGAACGCGTTGAAGCCGACGACGAGGTCGGCGACCGTCTCCGTCTCGCTCGAAGAACGCACGCGCACGGCCACCACCCAAGGTAGGAACTCGTCATAGTCCTGCACGTCCGCGACAAGATCGAACAATTGCTCGGGCGTGTACGGGAGGTGTCGGGTCTCGCTGTGGCGCGGCATCAATCCTCCCTGCGAGCGAAGCTCGTGGGGAGGTGGCAGGCCGCAGGCCTGACGGAGGGGCCCCTCCACCATTCAGCTTCGCTGAACGGTCCTCCTCCCCATCGCTGCGCGACAGGGAGGATGATCATGAGTTCGAACGCTCCAGTTGGGCGATGCGTGCCGCCTGCATCTTCTTGAAATCGTCGCCCGCGTGATAGCTCGACCGGGTCAGCGGCGAGGCGGCGACGAGAAGGAAGCCCTTGGCCCGGGCGATCGCCGCATAAGCATCGAACGCCTGCGGCGTGACGAACTCCTCAACCTTGGCGTGCCGCGGGGTCGGCTGGAGATACTGGCCCATGGTCAGGAAATCGACGCCGGCGGAGCGCATGTCGTCCATCACCTGATGCACTTCCAGCCGCTGCTCGCTCAATCCGACCATCAGGCCGGACTTGGTGAAGATGTGCGGGGCCTTGCGCTTCACGCTTTCGAGAAGCCGCAGCGAGGCGTAGTAGCGCGCGCCGGGCCGGATCGTCGGATAGAGCCGCGGCACAGTCTCGAGATTGTGGTTGTAGACGTCGGGCCCGGCCTCGACGATCGCATCCACCGCCGCTTCGCTCTTGTTGCGGAAGTCCGGCGTCAGGATCTCGATCGTCGTGGAAGGTGTGCGCTTCCGCAGCGCCTCGATCACTTTCACGAACTGCGATGCCCCGCCGTCCGGCAGGTCATCACGATCGACGGAGGTCACCACGATATGCTCGAGGCCCAGTTCGGCCGCGGCGGTCGCCACATGCTCCGGCTCGAGTGGGTCCACCGCTCGCGGCATGCCCGTCTTGACGTTGCAGAAGGCGCACGCCCGCGTGCAGGTATCGCCGAGGATCATCACCGTCGCGTGCTTCTTGGTCCAGCATTCGCCGATGTTCGGGCAGGCCGCCTCCTCGCACACCGTCGCGAGATTGAGCTCGCGCATCAGCTTGCGCGTCGCGTGATACCCTTCGCTGACGGGTGCCTTGACGCGGATCCAGTCGGGCTTGCGCTGCTTCGGGATGGCGGCCGGGGCGTTCATGCGACGCGAGATAGCGACTGCTGCGATCGCTTGCCACCCCTGCGGCGCATAGCTAGCGGCGAACGATGCCGTACCTCAAGCAGCTGATCGAAGGCTATCATCGGTTCCGCGAAACGGACTGGGCGCACGAGCGTGAGCGCTGGTCCGAGCTCGCCGAAGGCCAAAGCCCGCAAGTGATGATCTTGTCCTGCGCCGACAGCCGCGTCGATCCGGCGACAATCTTCGACGCGCGACCCGGCGAGATTTTCGTCGCCCGCAACATCGCCGGCCTTGCGCCGCCATACGAGACGAGCAGCGGCTTTCATGGCGTCTCGGCGGCGCTCGAGTTCGCCGTCACGCAGCTCAATGTCAGCGAGATCCTGGTCATGGGTCACGGGATGTGCGGTGGATGCGCCGCCGCGCTCACCGGTCAGTTCGCCGACACGGCCCCGGGCGAAGGCCATTTCATCTCGGACTGGGTCCACATGCTGGACGAGCCGAGCCGCAGAGTGCGTGCACGCCATCCGGAGCTGGACGCCGGCGCGTACACCGACATGGAACGGGAGGCCGTCAAGGTGTCGCTTGCCAACCTCCGCACGTTTCCGTGGATCGCCGAACGCGAGCGGGCCGGCCAATTGAGGCTCCACGGCGCCCATTTCTCGATCGTCGAAGGCCGCCTGTACGTGCTCGACGAGGCGGAAGACAGCTTTCGCCCCGCCTAGCAGGCAAGCTCAAGAACGGTCGCTAAGCGTCTGACTTAGCAGCGAACGTCGTAGCTGTAATGCGGCTGTCCGTACTGGTCGACGTAATAGCAATAACCGCGGGTATCGCGGTAGTATTGGTGCCCGTTCACGACAGCACCGAGAACGCCGCCGAGGATCGCGCCGGCAACCGCGCCGCCAACGGGGCTGATACCTGGAAGGATTGCGCCGGCAACCGCGCCACCGACTGCACCCACAGCCGCGCCCGTCGCAATACGGCGGCCCTGGCTGTCGTAATAATAGCCGTTGTTGTAGCCGTTGTTGTAATAGCCGTTGTTATACCCGTTGTTGTAGTACGGATCGTAGCCGTACTGGTTCGGATAAGTCATGCAGCCGGCCGCGGCGAGACTGCCCGCAGCAACGACCGCTAGTCGGATCTTTCTCATCGTCTCATCCCTTCCTCAACTCGCCCCCTCATGCGGCTAACAGTGCGCAAACCGGTGTTTCGTTCCCGCACCGATCATCTGCCGTTCAGGTCCGGAACAATCGCGCGTCCAACTGTGGTCAATCCGAGATGCCGCGCTAGAGAGGCTTCGAAAAGGAATCGGACGTGCGCGATCGACCCTCGGAACAGGAAGCCAACATCGCCCTCTTGATCGACGCCGACAATGCGTCGCCCGACCATCTCGACGAAGTGCTGCTGGTGCTTGGCGAACTCGGCACAATCAATATTCGCCGCGCCTACGGCAATTGGGCGAAGGCGAGCCTCAAGGGCTGGGGCAATCTCACCGGCACCCATTCGATCGTCCCAATGCAGCAGTTCGACGTCGTCAAAGGCAAGAGCGCGACCGACATGCGCATGACCATCGATGCAATGGACCTGCTCTACCGCGGCAGTGTCGACGGGTTCGGAATCATGTCGTCGGACAGCGACTTCCTGCCGCTCGCTCAGCGCATCCGGGAGGATGGACTTCCGGTCTATGGCTTCGGCACCGCCAAGACTCCCCTCTCTTTCCAGCAGGCTTGCACGCGTTTCTTCGATGTCGGCGCGCTGGAGCTGGACGATGAGGAGCAGCTCGAGCAGCCCGCCGCCGGCAAAGGCCAGCGTCCGGTCGATCCGGAGCTGCTGCAGGTGCTCGGCTCCGCCTACAAGGCCTCCAAACGCGACGAGGAAGGCTACACGCCCCTGTCGGAGCTGGGCCAGCGCGCCAAGGCCGTTTCGAGCTTCGCCGCGCGCAACTACGGCTTCACGCGTCTTTCGGATTTGATCAAGGCCGTGCCGAATTTCGACGTGAAAAGCGGCGCTGACGGCCGACTGCTGGTCAAGCGGCTGCGCTGACTGTTGTTGCTTCCTCGCCACTATATTTTGAAATTCGATTCAAGTTCGGAACCGGCAGTACTTCGGACGGTTGAGCGTCCAGCCCGAAGTGCAACCATCTGCTCGGAATCCCATGCTGGCCAATGAAAATCCCGAGGAATTCCTCGAAACAGCGCTGAACGCCCTCGCCACCGGCCCGGACTGGCGAAGTGTGCTCGACGAGCTGCCGGTGCCGATTTACGTGACCGACACGGAAGGCGCAGTCACTTACTGGAACCAGGCATGCATCGCGCTCGCGGGACGCGTTCCGCAGCTCGGCGAGGACCGATGGTGCGTCACTTGGCAAATCTACACGACGTCCGGCGAGCGCATGCGGCACGACCAATGTCCGATGGCCGACGCGATCCGCAGCCGCGAAGAAGTGCGCGGCAAAGTCGCCATTGCGCTTCGACCGGACGGCAGCCGTGTGGCCTTTCTCCCTTATCCCACGCCGCTGTTCGACAAGGACGGCAGCTTCACTGGCGCGATCAACATGCTGATCGATGTCAGCGACGAGCAGATCGGCGCATTGACCGACCAGGCGGAGCGTTGCCGCCGCCTCGCCAGCGCCACCTACAATCGCGAGACGAGCAAGGTCCTCGGCGACATGGCCGCATCGTTCGACCGCACTGCCGGCGAGCTCCGCGCCAACAACGACAATTAGGCGGGCGCCCGCCGCTACTGTTCGGGTGGGGGTACAGCTTCCTGCCGCGTCGCGCCGACACCGATCCCGTCTCGTTCGAACCCGGCCATGATGTCGCGGGTCACCTTGTCCTTGATGTGCCGGATCCCGTGATCCGGGCCGAGGAACCGCACGGTGAGCTCGAGCCAGTCTTCGGTGATTTTCCAGAAGACGGCCGGGTCGATTTGGCCCACATCGATTCCGAACCTTTGCTCGATCCGCTTCAATTCCTCATCGCCGATCTTCTTTCGTGAGAGGGCGTGCTTCGCCGCGGCTGACATGATGCACTTCTCTGCCGCGGCAAAGTCGCTCGAGTAGCGCACCGGCACGCTGATCTCGTCCCAGATGTAGGCGAACTCGTGGGTGTAGTTGTAAACGGGACAGTCGAAGACCTTGTCGTTGGTCACCGTGACGATTCGACCGGTGAACTGCCGGCTTCTGACCCAGGAGGTCTTGTCGGTCTCCTCCCTGGGTGACTGGCCCATCTCCATGATCCGGGTCTGCATGAAGGT
>DATMHG010000091.1:0-7957 GCA_035555035.1 Sphingomicrobium sp. | reverse complement strand
GGGCTCGTGCCGGCGCTCGCGCTGTCGGCGCCTCCTGATCAGCTTCCGCTGCGGACACATGCTTACGGTTTTGTCTCGCACCTCGTCTTCGGCGCGGCGCTCGAAGGAAGCCGGCGGGCGCTCACATCGCTTGTCGCGAAGATGGATGCGATTCCACCGAACTCCGGAATGCGGCGATGAGCCTGCCGCTCGAACGTGTCGCGAGTATCGACGACCTGCGTCGAATCGCGCGCACCAGGGTTCCGCAGCCATTTGTCGACTATGTGGAGAGCGGCTCGTTCGCTCAGTTGACGCTCGCGCGTAATCGCAATGCGCTCGATCGTCTTGAATTCCGCCAGACGGTGATGAACGACGTTTCGCAGCGGAATCTTCGTTCGACAATGGTTGGCGAGAGAGTCGCCTTTCCAGTTGCACTCGGGCCCGTCGGAATGTGCGGAGCGGTCCGGGCGAACGGCGAGATCCTGTCATGTCGGGCGGCGCATTGCGCGAACGTGCAATTCGCTCTTTCGACCAATGCCTTACTGTCGATCGAGGATGTCGCTGAGGAGGTGAAGCGGCCGTTCTGGTTTCAGCTGTACCTGACCCGTGACCGGGGCTTCAGCCGTGAGTTGATCGAGCGCGCGCGGCGCGCCGGCTGCACTGCGCTCATCCTGACCATGGATCTGCACGTCGAAGGCACGCGTTACGCCGATGTGCGCAATGGTCTCGGCGTTCCTCCCGAGCTGACGGCATTCAATGCGTGGAGCATCATTTCGCATCCGCGCTGGGCGCTTGGAATGCTCGGCAGCAAACGCTGGAGCTTTGGCAATTACGCGGGGCGAGTGCCGGCGTCGAAGCTCAAAGAAATGGCCAGGCTGGTCAAGGAGCAGCTCGATCCCTCGTTCGATGCATCGTCGATCGACTGGGTGCGCAATCAGTGGCCGGGCAAGCTGATCATCAAGGGCATTCTCGAGCCCGGCGACGCGCGTATTGCGATCGAGCATGGCGCCGATGCGATCCTCGTCTCCAACCATGGTGGACGACAACTGGACAGCGCGCCGTCGACGGTCGAGGCGCTCCCGCCGGTCCTAGATGCGGTTGACGGCCGTGCCGAGGTCTTCGTCGACAGTGGCATCCGGTCGGGACTCGATATGCTGAAATTCCTGGCGCTCGGTGCCACCGGCTGCTTCGTCGGCCGAGCCTATGTGTACGGCCTGGGCGCATTCGGCGAAGCCGGCGTCAGGAAGGCCCTCGAGATCCTTCGCGACGAACTCGACACCGCAATGGCGCTCACGGGCGTCACCGACGTGCGACATGTGCCGCGCGACGTCGTTCGAATTCCGCCCGACCTTATGGGTCCGAACAGGGGACGCCGGATGCCGGTCAGGTCCCATTCTCATCAAACAGGCGCGCCCAAGCGCAAACCGCAAATCGAGGAGTTGAACCAGTGAGCAAGACCGTCGGCGACTTCATTATCGAGCGCCTGCATGAGTGGGGCGTCAGGCGAATTTTTGGCTATCCCGGAGACGGGATCAATGCCGTGCTCGGAGCTCTCCAGCGCAGTTCCGCCGGAATCGAGTTCGTCCAGGTCCGGCATGAGGAAATGGCCGCGTTCATGGCCACGGCCTATGCCAAGTTCACGGGCGAGCTTGGCGTCTGCCTTTCCACCGGTGGCCCCGGCGCGACGCACATGATCACCGGCCTTTACGATGCGAAGCTGGATCACCAGCCGGTTCTTGCAATCATGGGCCAGGCGCCGCGTACGGTTCGCGGCGGGCATTATCAGCAGGAAGTCAATCTCGATCGCGCTTTCGCTGACGTCGCCGAATTCGTGCAGGAGGCCGAGGCTCCGTCGCAGGTTCGGCTGCTCGTCGACCGGGCGGTTCGGATCGCCAAGGCGCGCAACGGCCCGAGCGTGCTGGTCCTGCCGGGGGATCTCCAGCACGAGCCCTATCACGACCCGCCGCGCAAGCACGGGTCCGTCCTCACCGGTTTCGGCTACTCGCGGCCGGCGGTGATTCCTTATCCGGCTGATCTCGAGCGCGCGGCCGACGTCCTGAATTCCGGAAGCAAGGTCGCCATCCTCGTGGGCGCGGGTGCGCTTCTCGCCACCGACGAAGTCATCGCGGTGGCCGAGAAGCTCGGCGCCGGGGCAGCCAAGGCACTGCTCGGCAAGGCCGTCCTTCCCGATGACCTCCCGTGGGTAACGGGGTCGATCGGCCTCCTCGGAACCAAGGCTAGCTGGACGCTGATGAACGAGTGCGACGCGCTGCTGATCGTCGGCTCGGGCTTTCCCTATTCCGAGTTCCTGCCCAAGGACGGATCGGTTCGGGCAGTCCAAATCGATATCGATCCGTCCATGCTCAGCGTCCGCTATCCGTGCGAGGTCAACCTCCACGGCGACGCGGCAGAGACGCTTCGCGCCTTGCTGCCACTACTCGAGAACAAGCAGGATCAGTCCTGGCGGACGACAATCGAGGGCGCTGTCGCCGATTGGTGGCGGACGGCCGAGAACCGGGCAATGCAGCCGGCTGATCCGATCAACCCGCAGCGGGTCGCCTGGGAATTGTCGCCGCGCCTTCCAGACGGTGCGATCGTCACCAGCGACTCCGGGTCGTGCGCCAATTGGTACGCGCGCGACCTCAAGTTCCGCCGTGGGATGATGGGCTCCTTGTCCGGAGGGCTCGCCTCGATGGGCGCGGCAGTCCCTTACGCGATCGCGGCGAAGTTCGCGCATCCTGACCGGCCGGTGATCGCGCTCGTCGGCGACGGCGCCATGCAGATGAACAACATGGCCGAGCTCATCACGGTCGCCAAATATTGGGAGAGCTGGAGCGACCCGCGCTGGATCTGTTGCGTGTGGAACAATGAGGATCTGAACCAGGTCACCTGGGAGCAGCGTGTCATGGAGGGCAATCCCAAATTCGATGCCACCCAGCAGATTCCGGATGTACCGTATCACAAGTTCGCGGGGCTGATCGGTCTCCGCGGCATCTTCTGCGACGAGTCCGATGGCGTAGGGCGGGCCTGGGATGAAGCGCTCGCCGCCGAGAGTCCGGTCGTCATCGAGTTCAAGACGGATCCGGAGGTTCCGCCTCTCCCGCCGCACATCACCCTCGACCAGGCGAGGAAGTTTAGCTCGACGATAGTCAAGGGCGATCCCGAGCAGACATCGATGATCGCCGGCGCGGTCCGCCAAATACTGAGCCCCGTGCTCGCCGGCGAGGAGAAAAAATGACGCCGGGGCGCGCCGAGTCCGTTGCGAAGTTCGCTGGCGGGGCGGTCCTGGTGGCATCGGTGGCGGCGCTGCTCGCATCGTTGCGGAATGCTCGCCCCCAATCGCAACGGCGTGGAGAACGGCCGCGCAAGCCGGCTGTGGCGGCGCCGCTCCACGTCGCAAGCGGACTGCTGTCGCTCTCGGTCCTTCTCGACAGCGCGCTCGAACATTACAGGGGCTCCTTCAAGAATCCCGGCATGGCGGCGCCGCTGCTCACCTCTGCGGCATCGGTAGTGGGGCGAGGCGCCGCCGGAGTCGGCCGGAACATGGGCCGACTCCGCAGCGGCAGCGCTGTGTCATCCGTCGCCGTCGGGAGCCTCGGCACGGCCTTTCATCTCTACAACATCGCCAAGCGGCCCGGCGGCTTCGGATGGCTCAATCTTTTCTATGCGGCTCCTCCGGGTGCGCCGGCGGCGCTCGCCCTGTCAGGAATGCTCGGACTCACTGCCGACCGACTCGCGCCGGCGGGCGGCGCCGGAGAACGTCAGCTCCTCAACCTGCCGCCGGGGCCGGCGATCGCCGCGCTCTCGGCCGGTGGAATGATCGGAACCATGGCTGAGGCCGCGCTCCTGCATTATCGCGGAGCCTTCCAGAACCCGTTCATGTTCGTTCCTGTGACGCTCCCTCCGGCCGCTGCGCTTTTGCTCTCCTATGCAGCGTTCACGCGCGACGAACGCGCTTCAAATCTGGCTCGAATTGCGCTGCTGGCGACCGCTGCGGTTGGCATCGCGGGGGTCGGCTTTCACGCCTACGGCGTATCGCGCTCGATGGGCGGCTGGCGCAACTGGAGCCAGAACCTGCTTGATGGACCGCCCCTGCCGGCGCCGCCCGCCTTCACCGCATTCGCGATCGCCGGCCTGACCGCTCTGAATCTCCTCGACGAGCATCGGCGATGAGCGAAAGGTTCCGGTCTCCATATCCTGATTATGACGTCCTTTCGAAATGGCGGTCCGCGTCATGGAACGACCAGACGCGTGCGGTTGTCTCCGATCGCCTGGACAATGTTCCCGAGCGAACCTTCCTCACCGAAGAGGAATTTGCGCTGCTCGAGGTGATCTGTGCGCGCCTGATCCCGCAGCCCGATCGAATGCCGCCGGTGCCGATCGCGCCCTTCATCGATCGGAAGCTCGCCGAGAACCGTGGCGATGGCTATCGCTTCGCCGACATGCCGCCGATGCGCGAGGCATGGCGGCGGGGCCTTGCGGCGATCGACGAGGAGAGCCGGGAGCGGCTCGCGAGGCCGTTCGTGTCCTTGTCCGGGCGCGATCAGGATCGGCTGCTCAAGGCCATTCAGGCCGGAAGTTCCAAAGGCGACCATTGGCAGGGGCTTTCGCCCCGCCGTTTTTTCAAGCTGATGCTGAGGGAGGCTGCCTCAATCTATTATGCTCACCCGTCGGGGTGGAGCGAAATCGGTTTCGGCGGACCGGCGAGTCCGCGCGGCTATGTGAGACTAGGCTTCAATGAGCGCGACCCATGGGAAGCCAAGGCAGAATAATGATCGATGGCCCGCGCGCGGGCGACGGGCGGGCACCCGACGTTTTCCGTCCCGGCGGCTGGACGAGCATGCGTTGTTATCCCGACGCCGAAGAAGTGGATTTCGCGATCGTCGGAACCGGTGCGGGCGGAGGGACGCTCGCCTGCAAGCTCGCGGAAGCCGGCTTTTCGGTGGTTGCCTTCGATGCCGGGCCGTTCTGGCGTCCGCTCGAGGATTTCGCATCCGATGAGCTGACTCAGGAGAAATTGTACTGGACCGACGAGCGCATCACCGGCGGCGACGACCCGATCGAGTTCGGCATCAACAACAGCGGCAAGGGCGTCGGCGGCAGCACCGTCCACTTCACGATGGTGTCGCTGCGCTTCCGGCCCGACTGGTTCAAGTCGAGGTCACGCCTTGGCTACGCATTCGACTGGCCGATCGACTGGAAAGACATCGAACCTTATTATCGCGAGGTCGAGAATGCGCTGAAGATCTCGGGCCCGGTCCATTATCCCTGGGGCCCGCCGCGCAAGCGTTACCCCTACCGGCCGCACCCGGTGAACGCAGCGGGCCTGGTGCTGGCGCGGGGCGCCGAGGCTCTGGGCATTGCCTGGTCGCCGACGCCTCTTGCGACTGTCTCGGCGCCGCGCGGCAAATCGCCGCCATGCGTCTATCGCGGCTTCTGCAGGATCGGCTGCTCGACCAACGCCAAACAGAGCGTTCTCGTCACGTGGATCCCGCGCGCGCTCGACGCAGGCGCCGAGGTCCGCGACCTGGCGATGGTCGGCAGAATCGAGATGGACCGTAGCGGCCGAGCGACCGGCGTGCGCTATCACCGGCTCGGGAAATGGCGCGTCCAGCGCGCTCGCCATGTGGTTGTCGCAGGCTATGCGATCGAGACTCCAAGGCTCTTGCTCAACTCCGCCAATGACCAATTTCCCAATGGTCTCGCGAACGGCAGCGGCCTCGTCGGCACGCACCTCATGTGCCATTCGGGCGCGAACGTCTGGGCGACGATGGAGGAGGAGATCCGCTGGTACAAGGGACCGCCCAGCATGGCCATGTCGGAGCATTGGAACTATTGCGACGAGGGCAAGGACTTTGACGGCGGCTATGCCTTCATGAGCCAGGGCCCGCTCGCCGCCGAATGGGCTGGAATCGTTGCGAGCCGCGGCCTTTGGGGCATGAAGCTGCGGCAGGAGATGGCCCTCTATAACCATATGGCCGGGCTCGAGATCGTCGGCGAGGTGATGCCGAGGCCGGACAACAGGGTCGAGCTCGCGGACGAGGAGGATGCGCTCGGCCTCAGGATTCCGCGCGTGACCTTTTCCTACTGCGACAATGACCGGCGCCTGCAGCGCCACGCCACCGGCTTCATGAGCAAGGTGCTGGAGGCGGCCGGCGGCCGCGATCTCTGGACGGGCGACGATACGGCGCATCTGATGGGCGGGTGCCGGATGGGCTTCTCGCCGGACGACAGCGTCGTCGACCGCGACGGTCGGAGCTGGGAAGTCCCCAACCTCTGGGTCTGCGACGGGTCGCTGTTCCCGACCAGCGGCGGCGTCAATCCTTCGCTTACGATCCAGGCCCTGGCCTGCAGGATGGCGGATCGGATCAAGGCGATGGCCGCGCGTGGCGAGCTTCGAGATCGCGCGGCCAGCACCATGCAGTGCGCCTGATGTCAGCCGTCAAGCCGGAACAGCAATTCATCCTCGACTGCTCCGGGGGGCGGGCACTCCATGAGTTCGGTGAGCGGTCGCCATCCTTTTGTCGTCCCCTTTCGTCCAGGGCAGAAATCCTGGCGCAAGCAGGACGGTACGACCTGCACCTGTGGCTGGTTTTTGTGCCTGATCGTCGCAAATCCGGAACCAAGTCCCCTCGTACCCGTATCCCGGAAGAACCCCGCATCATGAGGGATAAACGATGCGCCAATTTCTCATGCAGCTCACAAGCGGCGACCTTACGCCGATCCAGCTCCAGGACAGCATCCGAAACGATGACCGGCCGGAGATGCGCTACCGTCGCTCCATCGTCGGCGTTTCGCTGGTCGGAATGGCGGCCATGGGGATCGTCGCCCTGCTGCAAACAGGCATCGTCAGAAAGCTTCCAGAGCCGCACACCAAGAGGCCCAAGTTCGACACGCTCAAAGTGAATACGAGCAAGGAGGCGTTCAGTTACGGCATGCCGGACGGGGCGCTTGTCCTCGTCACGCACGCAGCCAACCTCGCCCTTGCCGCAGCAGGTCCCGCCGACCGGTATGAGAGACGTCCGTGGCTGCCGATCGCCGCTCTCGCGTCGGCGCTTCCGCAAGCGCTCGTCGCGGCGAAATATCTTTTCTACCAGATGCCCAGGGTCGACAAGGCTTGGTGTCCCTATTGCGTCGTCGATGCGCTGACGCATTTCGCAACGCTGGGGCTGGCAGTGCCGGAGGCGCTCGGTGCATTTCGCGCCAATTCCATGGGTACGCCGCGTCGCCAGTCGACCCGCCGTAGCGCGATGCGCCCGCCGGCCGCGGCGTGATAGGCCGGCCTACAGAGCGGTCAACCAACCGGGCGGACTGGAGCGTTCGGCAGGCGCGAACAGGATCAAATGTCCAAAGCCTCGAGCGGCTCCTCTGCATGCTCGAGGTCAGGTTGAATGCAGTCGGCCTCTGCCAAGTCGGCGAGCAAACTCGTCTCGATCTTCCGGCCAAGGATGACGTGCTCATCCATTTCGTTTTGAAGGGACGCGGGAACATCACCCTTGCGGACGGCAGCGCGTTCGAGCTGCGCGGGGGAATGCTCGTGTTCGTGCCGCCCGGAATTGGTCAGGAGCTTTCTGCCTGTTCGAAGCCCGAATATGTTGTCAGCTGGCGAACCGCGGCGCGTCCCTTTGCCGACGGGATGATCAGGCTACAGACCGACACCGGTCACGCGCTCGTCAGCGCGTGCGGACTGATTTCGGCCGACTGCGCCGGTTTCGAGCTCTTTGGTGCCTTGCGCGAACCGGTGGTACAGGACGTCTCTGGCTATCCCGGAATGGTCGCATCGTTCGAACTCATGGCGCGCGAGTTCGAACGGCCGCGGTTGGGAACCCGGGCTTTATCCGAGGCGCTAATGAAACAGGCGCTTGTGGTTGCCATACGCGAGCAGTTCGAACGCGGGGATTTCAGGGTGCTGCAGCTTGCGGTTGCCGATCCGCGATTGCTCAAGGTTCTGACTGTGATGCTCGAGCAGCCGGCGGCG
>DATMHG010000090.1:0-29494 GCA_035555035.1 Sphingomicrobium sp. | reverse complement strand
GAGCAGGATCGCCTTGCGGCGGAGCGACGGCGCCCGAGTGATCCAATTGCCCTCGGGCAGCATGCCGACGATCTCCGAATGGGCGTGCTGGCTGATCTGCCGAGTCAGCGTCCGCCGGTAGGCTTCCGGCATCCAGTCCTTGGGCTCGATGAAATCATCCGCCGCGACGCGCGCCTCGAACGCCTCGAGGAGTTCCGGGTCCTCGAGATTCTCGATCTTTGCCGTCTTCTGGAGCTCGGTCGTGTACATGGTGACGATGTAATCCGTCAGCCATAAACGTTCAAATATCGACCACTGCTCCGCCGAGCGTGCGCGAATAGCCGGTGAATTCCGCCACGTTCCTGCCGTCATCCGTTCGGATCGCAACGCGGGTGACACCGGCGCGTCCCTCGCGAGCAACCTCCTCGGCTTCCGCGACTAGCGTCTCTCCCTCGCGGACCTTGTCGAGAAAGACGATCGAGGCCTGCGCCGCCATGCTCGCATGGTTGGCGCCATTGCAGACATAAGCGAATGCGCTGTCGGCGAGCGCGAAGATCAGCCCGCCATGCGCGAAACCATGGCCGTTTAGCATGTCGGCGCGGACCACCATCGATGCGCGGGCGTAGCCCTCGCGCACTTGCTCGATCTTGAGGTTCCAGGCCGGCCCGGCGCCTTCGGCCGCAAGCATGTGGTGCGCCACGCGGCTGGCGAGTTCGTCTGCGTTCATGTCCTGCTTCTGTCATGCTGAACTTGTTTCAGCATCCATTTTGTTCGTAGGGCGGTGCGGCTCGCGGAAATGGACCCTGAAACGAGTTCAGGGTGATGGAAGAACGAATGCCCTACGAAACCATCCAGTTCGAACCGGGGCCGATCGCCCGCATCACGCTCAATCGTCCGGACCGGCTCAACAGCTTCACGGTGCAGATGCATGAGGAGCTGCGCGAGGCACTCGCGAACCTCGGCGATGCGCGCGTGGTCGTCCTCACCGGAGCGGGACGCGGCTTTTGCGCCGGGCAGGATCTCAATGATCGTGCGGTTGCACCAGGACAGGCAGTCGATCTCGGAGAGACGGTCGAGGGTTATTGGAATCCGCTGATCCGCACCCTAACCTCGATGCCGCAGCCCGTCATCGCCCGCGTGAACGGCGTTGCAGCGGGCGCAGGCGCGAACATCGCACTCGCCTGCGACATCGTCGTCGCGGCGAAATCCGCGAAGTTCATCGAGAGCTTCTCGGCGATCGGCCTGATCCCGGACAGCGGGGGCACTTGGCACCTGCCGCGCCTGATCGGCCAGGCACGAGCGCTAGGCCTCGCGCTCACCGGCGAGCCGCTCCCCGCCGAGACGGCCGCCGATTGGGGGCTCATCTGGAAGGCCGTCGAGGACGACGCCCTCGACGTTGAAGTTGACGCCATTGCCAACAAGCTCGCCTCGCTTCCGCCGCTCGGCCTCGCCGCAACCAAGGAGATGATCCGCTCGAGCTGGCAGTACAGCCTGGACGAGGAGCTGGAACGCCAGGCCGGAGCCATGCGCCGGTTGGGCTTCACCGAAGATTATCGCGAGGGCGTCGCCGCCTTCCTCGAAAAACGAAAGCCGACTTTCACCGGCCGATGATCATTTCCGCTCAACATCGCTTCATCTTCGTCGCGATCCCGAAGACCGGGACCCACGCCGTGCGGCAGGCTCTGCGCGAGCATATGGGATCCCAGGACATGGAGCAGGTCGGCCTGTTCGTGAACCGCCGGATGCCTATCCCGGAACTCGCCAAGGTGGGCCACGGGCATCTCAGCCTCGAACAGGTGCGGCCTTATTTCAGTCCAGAGGAT
Source organism: Sphingomicrobium sp. (assembly GCA_035555035.1). Classification (GTDB taxonomy): domain Bacteria; phylum Pseudomonadota; class Alphaproteobacteria; order Sphingomonadales; family Sphingomonadaceae; genus Sphingomicrobium. The sequence continues at coordinate 27,692 of DATMHG010000090.1, read as the reverse complement.
TTTGATGATTTCTTCAAGTTCGCGTTCGTTCGCAATCCCTTCGACCGTTTCATCTCCTACTGTGCCTTCATGACTCGCGAGCACGGGCAGTTCGAAACGAACCCGCAAGGCGTGATGTGGCACTTCATCGACAATCCGCAGTGGCAGCACATCCTCTTCCAGCCGCAGCATATATTCGTCACGGGAGCCGACGGGCAGCTTCTCACCGACTACCTCGGGCGCGTCGAGGAGATGCAGCGATCCTACGATGAGGCCGCGAGCCGCATCGGCATTCCTGGCCGGCCGCTCGAACGCATCAACGCCTCGAGCCGCCGCGACTATCGCGACTATTACGACCAGGCGCTGATCGACGGCGTAGCCAGGCTCTACGCCCGCGACCTGGAATTGTTCGGCTACGAGTTTTGACCTGCCTCGCCAACAACGTCTTTGCCCGATAAAACCGCCTGATGATCGATCTTCACTCGCAAGCCTTCATCGACAAGAACGCGCTTCTTGGCGGTTGCGTACGCCTGCGTCTAAGCGTGGATGCCGAGTGCCTGCGCGCCGAGGTCGCGGCGCTCCCCGCCTCGATGTGGGGGACGACCGCGGGCCGGGTCGGGGTCCATAACGCGGCCGAAGCGCTGTTTTTGCGCGGTTATGCGCCGGCGGAAGGCGACAAGCCGATCGAGGACCGTCCTGCGCTCGATCAGCTTCCCTACGTCCGCTCGATCATCGAGCAGGTCATTCCTGCACCGCCCTTGCGCGCTCTCCTCGCGCGTCTGCCCGCCGGAGCGACCATTGCTCCGCACGTCGACAAGCCGGCCTATTTCTCCAAGACCTTGCGGTTGCACATTCCGATCGAGAGCAATGACCAGGTGTGGATGCTCTGCGCCGGTTTTGTCTATCAGATGCATCCGGGCGAAATCTGGGTGCTCAACAACAGCACGGAACATGGGGTTTGGAACCGGCATGCGTCCCGCGCCCGCACACATTTGATCTGCGACTTCCTCCCGACGCCGGAGCTCGTCGGGCTCGTGCGCGAAGGAGATCGCAATCTCGGTCAGCCGGTTCGGGACAGCGGTACTGCCCAATATTCCGTTCGCTAGCGAATGATTGCGACAAACCATTTCGTCTTCCTCCACCTCCACAAGTCAGGCGGCACCTTCGTCAATCAATGGTTGTTGCGCTTTTTCCCGGATGCGCGGCAGATCGGTTATCACCTGCCGCGGCGGCTGATCCCGTCGCAATTCGCTCATCTTCCGGTGCTCGGCCTCGTTCGCAATCCGTGGAGCTATTACGTCTCATGGTACGCATTCCAGTCGAGCATGGCCCAGCCGAACGCGCTTTTCCGCACGCTCAGCGACTCTGGAAGGCTCGATTTTCAAGGCACCATCCGGAACATGCTGGAATTGGGAACCGACGGCGGTCATCTCGATCAGCTCGTCGCCGCGCTGCCTGCTTCATACGGCAAGAGCGGCCTCAACCTGCCGGGCCCCGAGCTTGCCGCAATCCGAGGCACGGGCCTTGGCTTCTACAGCTTCCTCTATGAGTACATGTATGGCGCAGGTCCGATCCGTGTCGCGCGGATGGAATATATGCGTGGTGAGGTCCCCCAATTAGTTCGAGAGGCGGGCGAACCAGTCAGCGAGGCGGCGCTTTCGAATCTGGCGACCGCGCCTGCGACGAACACGTCCGTGCATCGGCCCTATTGCGATTATTATGACGCGCCGCTGCGGGACCTTGTCGCAATTCGTGATTCAACGATTATTGAGGGTCACGGCTATGGCTTCGGCGATTAGCGGTCTGCAACTCCCTTCGCGTCCGCTCGTTACGCCTCCCGAATAACAACCAGGAGGAACGTCGTGGGCCTGATCATCCTCATCATCCTTATCCTGCTCGTCATCGGCGCGGTGCCGCGTTGGGGCTACAGCCGCGGCTGGGGCTACGGGCCGTCGGGAATCCTCGGCCTGATCCTCGTCGTCGTGGTGATCCTGCTGCTGCTCGGACGGCTCTAGGCCCCGGCTCTCTTGGCGAACCCCCACGCGGTCTGTGCGAGCGTGGGGACCCGCTTCGCCATCTCCTCAGCGTGCGCGTGGCTTGCGGTGCCGTCGATCACGCGTTTCTTGATGCCTTGCACGATGCCTGCGAGGCGGAAGAGATTGTAGGCGAAATACCAGTCGAGCTTGTCGCCGACGGGCACACCCGAGCGATCGGAATAGCGCTCGACGGTCTCTTGCAGCGACGGGATGCCGAGCCGGGCAGAATCGAGGCCAGCCAGTCCGGCAGCGCCGTCGGCCGGCATCATCCACTGCATCGCGAGATATGAGAAATCCGCGACCGGATCGCCGAGCGTCGCAAGCTCCCAATCGAGCACAGCGGTCAGCGTGCCGTCGCCGTCGAACACGACATTGTCGATGCGATAATCGCCGTGGACGATCGAGGTTCGCGACTGCTCCGGAACCGATTCCGGAAGGAAGGCGATCAGCCGTTCCATCTCGGGGATGTAGTCCGTTTGACTATCGCGGTACTGCCGAGTCCAGCGCATCACCTGGCGCTCGAAATAGTTTCCGGGCTTGCCGAAATCGCCGAGCCCGGCCGCTTCCGGATCGATGATGTGGAGGTCGGCGAGCGTGTCGATTAGCTGCTCGTACATCTGCCGGCGGGTCGGCGGATCGAAATCCGGAAGCGCGCCATCAGCATAGGGACGTCCCCTGGCCATCTCCATCACGTAGAAAATCGCGCCGATGACCTCCGGATCGTCGCACAAGGCGAGCGGCTGCGGGACCGGAAAGCCGAGAGGGTGGAGCGCCGCGAGCAGCCGATACTCGCGATCCACCGCGTGTGCCGACGGCAGCAGCTTCCCGAACGGCTTGCGCCGCAGCACATAATCGCCGGACGACGCGCGGATGCGGTAGGTTGGATTGGACTGGCCCGACCGGAACTTGGTCAGCTCGAGCGGCGCTTGAAAGCCTTCAACGTTCGCTTCGAGCCAGCGTCCGAGTGCCTTTTCGTCGAGCTGCTGCTCGCTCATCGACGCTTCTTGTACTCCAGCCTGGTGATCGCCCGCCGATGAACTTCGTCCGGCCCATCTGCGAGCCGCAGCGTGCGGATTGACGAATAGGCGCGAGCCAGCCCCGCATCCTCCGAAACCCCGGCCGCGCCGAAAGCCTGGATTGCATCGTCGATGATCTTCAGCGCCATGGTCGGCGCAGCGACCTTGATCATTGCGATCTCGCCCTGCGCCGCCTTGTTGCCCGCGCGGTCCATCATGTCGGCGGCTTTGAGACACAGGAGCCGCGTCATCTCGATGTCGATCCGTGCGTTCGCGACCCGCTCTTCCCACACGCCCTGCTCGGCAAGAATCTTGCCGAAGGCGACGCGCGACATCAGGCGCCTGACCATCACATCGAGCGCTTCCTCCGCCGCGCCGATCGTGCGCATGCAATGGTGGATGCGCCCCGGACCGAGCCGCCCCTGCGCGATCTCGAAGCCCCTCCCCTCGCCCAGCAGCATGCTCGACGGCGGCACGCGCACATCCTCCAGCACGATCTCCATGTGCCCGTGCGGCGCGTCGTCATAGCCGAACACCGGCAGGTGGCGCTTGATCGTCACGCCCGGCGCATCGAGCGGCATCAGGATCATCGACTGCTGCTTGTGCGTGTCGGCTGATGGATCGGTCTTGCCCATCAGAATCGCGACCTTGCAGCGCGGATCGCCCGCCCCGCTCGACCACCATTTGCGGCCGTTGATCACATATTCGTTGCCGCGCATTTCGATGCGGCACTGGATGTTGGTCGCGTCGGACGAGGCGACGTCCGGCTCCGTCATCAGGAAGGCGGATCGGATTTCGCCGTCCATTAGCGGCTTCAGCCACTCGTCCTTCTGCTCGCGCGTCCCGTAGCGGTTGAGCACTTCCATGTTGCCGGTGTCCGGCGCAGAGCAGTTGAACACTTCGGACGACCAGCCGATGCGGCCCATTTCTTCGGCGCAGAAGGCGTACTGAAGGTTGGTGAGGCCCGGTCCTTCGAATTCGAACGTATCATCGACCGGAGTCGCGCCGTGCGATGGCGGCATGAATAGGTTCCACAGCCCTTCCGACCGCGCCTTTTTCTTCAGCTCCTCGACGACCGGAATGATCTTCCAGCGCTCTCCCTCGCGCTGCTGCGCATGGTAATCAGAGGTGTGCGGGCGGACGTGCTCGTCCATGAAACCGCGCACGCGGTCGCGCCACTCAGTCTCGGTGGCCCCAAGGCTGAAATCCATGCGCTGCCGCCTATCAGTTGTTCACAGCCGTGGCTATGAATAGGCGCATGGGGAGGCTCGCAGGCAAGGTTGCGATCGTCACGGGCGCTGCGTCCGGCATCGGCAAAGCGACCGTCGAGTTGTTCCGAAGCGAAGGCGCGACGGTCGTGGGCGCTGACGTAAGCGATGGAGCGGACGTGCGAGCCGACGCCGGGAGGGAAGGCGAGATCCGTCAGCTCGTCGAGCAAGTGGCCAAGGATCACAGCGGGCTCGATATCTTTTTCGCCAATGCTGGGGTCTCGGGCGGTTTCGCGAGCATCGCCGAGCAGACCGAGGCCGATTGGGCCGAGATCTTGCGCGTCAACCTCATCGCCCCGTTTCTCGCGGTCAAGTACGCTGCCCCGCTGATGAACCTGCGCGGCGGCGGCTCGATCATCTGCACCGCGAGCGTCGCGGGCCTGCGCGCCGGAGCCGGGGGTGCGGCTTACTCGGCCTCCAAAGCCGGCGTGATCAACCTCGTGCAGTCGGCTGCCCAGCAGCTCGCCGACAGCGGCATCCGCGTCAATGCCATCTGCCCCGGCCTCATCGAAACGGGCATGACGCGGCCCATCTACGAAATGGCGTGGGCGGCGGGCCAGGAGCAGCGCCTCGGCGAGCTCAATCCGTTGCGACGCGGCGGCAAGCCCGAGGAGATCGCGCACGCGGCGCTGTTCCTCGCCTCGAACGAGTCGAGCTACGTCAACGGTGCGGCACTGGTCGTGGATGGCGGCCTGGCAAGCAGCCACCCGACCACGCGCAGGTTCGAGCTACGGATGCTGGATTCTCCTGTTTGATGAGCGATCGCCGGCAGCGATGGCCGTTCGTTTTGTTAGCTGTGACGGCAGCATCCGTCGCGGTGTTCCTGCCAGCGTTGTTTGGTCACCCTCGTCTCAACGAATCCTTCTGGATTGATTGGGTTTGGCTGGATCAGTTCGCGCGCGAGCTGAGCCACGGCAGTCTCTATCCGCGCTGGCTTCCCCTGTCCCACAACGGCCTGGGTTCGCCTGTCTTCTATTATTATCCGCCGCTTGCCTTCTATTTCGGCTCGCTATTCGTGCTAGCCGGCCTTTCGATTTACGCGGCCATCGTCGCGACGTTCGTTGCGGCTTCGATGCTTTCTGGCGTGGGCGCGTATCTCTGGCTGAAGGGACAATCGCGATCCCCCGTCACCGGCGCCATCGTGTCCGTGATTGCGCCTTATCATGCCTTCGACTTCTATTTTCGCGGCGCGCTCGCCGAAGCAATTGCAATCGCTGCAATTCCGTTCGTGATGCTCGGCCTTCGCATGATTGGCGAAAAACGAAGCAGCGGCATTCCTCTGACCGCGGTGGCTTATGGGGCGCTGATCGGCTCTCATCTGCCCCTCGCGCTCCTCGCCTCGGTATTTCTCATAGGTCCTTATGCTGCGTGGCGAGGATATCGGGCGCCGCGCGAATTGCTCGCGGTCGCGGCTGGACTTGCGATCGGTCTTGCCTTGGCGTGCATTTATCTCGTCCCCGCACTCGGGCTCGAACAATATCGCGATGCCGCCGTCCTGTGGAGGAATCGCACATTTCAGCCGAGCAATTGGACCTTCTGGAATGCGGAATTCCTGACCGGCGTTTATCTCGTGGTTCTCGGGATCGCCTGCGCGCTTGCAATACCTGCCGTTGCGTTGATCGTCCGCACACGTTCGCGCTGGGCCGGTTATGCCCTTGTCTGCATCCTGCTTGGCATTGGGCTGGTGCCATTCCTGTGGAGTGCGCCTGCGCTCCGTTCGGTCCAGTTCCCTTTTCGGATCATGCCTCTGGCGGAATTTGGGTTGGCAACCGCATTCGCGCGCATCGCCTGGACTCGGAGGAAGCTGGCGGAGGCCTTGGCGCCCCTGCTCATCGCAACGGCTTTCGTGTCTGTGGCCAGAACGCCGCCGGATCCGGTTACGATAGCGGAGCTGAGTGCCCTTCATCCGGACGTCCCGGAAAATCTGCCGCCGGGAGAACGGCCCTATAGCTGGCCATCCATCTGGGCGCTTGACGTCGCCAAGGCGCATCGGCGGGCACAATATGCGCGCGGCGTAACCACCGAGCCCCTGTTCTACTTCCCCGCATGGCGCGTGCGGTGCGGCGACGTGCCGGTCGCCACCTTTCCCGCCCCGGACACGCAGCTGCTTTCCTACAGAGGCAAAGCCTGCGCGCGATCGCCCGCAGTGACCTCCGCCGAGAAGATTGGCGCCGCGATGAGTCTGATCGGCTTCCTCGCGCTGATCGTGGTAATCGGCCTCGGCCGACGCAAGCGAGACTAGTTGGTGACGAGCTCGGCGAACTTCGCGAGATCGATGTTGCCACCCGACACGACGCAGACGATTGGGCCTTCCACGGATTCATCGTTGAGCGCTGCGGCGAGGGCGAGCGCCCCTGCCCCTTCGGCAATCGTCCGCGTCTTCTCGGCGATCAACCGCATCGCCTCGCGCGTTTGATCGAGTGTAACGGTGATCGCGCCGTCGGTGACCGGCCGCATCCGCTGCCACATGCGCTCGATGACGCTCTTTCCGCCCGCGCCATCGACGAAGCTCGCCTGCCACTGTTCGAATTTACGCGGTCCGCCCTCGCGCAGAGACAAGGCATAGGGCGCCGCCGTCTCCGGCTCCGCGCCGTAGACTTTCACATCCGGCCGCTTCGCCTTGATCGCACTGCCGACGCCGGTGATCAGGCCGCCGCCGCCGATCGCGCAAATGACCGTTCGGACCTCGGGCAGGTCTTCCAAAATCTCGAGACCCATTGTTCCGTGGCCGGCAATGAAGTCGTGATTGTCGAACGGGTGAACGAACGTGCCGTCCAAGCCTTCGAACTCATGCGCTTCCGCCGCGACCCAGGCCCGCTCGTAGGAGACCGGCACGATTTCGGCGCCGAGCGCCTTCATCCGTTCGAGCTTCGTCTGAGGCGCAGTCTCGATCGCCACGACCGTCGACGGAGCGCCGAACTGCCGCGCCGCGTAAGCGACGCCCTGCCCTGCATTGCCCGCGCTGATCGTCCACACGCCCTTCGCGCGCTCCTCGTCCGACAGGCGCGCAACCGCATTGGTCGCGCCGCGGATCTTGTACGCATTGGTCGGCTGGAGATTCTCGAGTTTGAGATAGATTTCACGAGCGCCGCCGACGTCCAGCTTCACGAGCGGCGTTCGCAGCACCGTCCCGGAGATGCGACTCCTTGCCTCTTCAATGTCGTCGATGGCGATCGGCCGTACCGGATCGATCATGCTCACCCTCTCCTGCTTAGCTCGAAGTTCCTCTAAGGGGCGGCCATGAAGACTCTCAAGCTCCTAAATTACGAGCGCGACCGCTGGGTCGCCGGCGACGGCGCGGTCGACATCCCCAGCGCAATCGACGGCGCGCCGGTGGCGACCACCGGCTCTGGCGGTCTCGATTTCGGCGCCATGCTTCGCCACGCACGGGAAGTCGGCGGCCCGGCGCTGCGCAGCCTCACCTTCCACGAGCGCGCGCGGATGCTGAAGGCGCTCGGCCTCGCGATCATGGCGCGCAAGGAGGAGCTGTACGAGCTGAACTATCTAACAGGAGCGACCCGCAAGGACGGGTGGATCGACATCGAGGGCGGCGCGGGAACGCTCTTCTCCTTCTCGTCGAAAGGGCGGCGAGAGCTTCCCGACGCGCACGTGCTGCTCGACGGCCCACTGGAGGGTCTGTCGAAGAACGGCACGTTCGTCGGCCAACATATCTACACGCCGCTTCAGGGCGCCGCGGTGCACATCAACGCCTTCAACTTCCCCGTCTGGGGAATGCTCGAAAAGCTCGCGCCGACGATCCTCGCGGGCGTGCCCGCGATCGTGAAACCGGCCTCGGCCACGGCCTATCTCGCCGAAGCCGCGTTCAAGGTCATGATCGAGGCGAACATCCTGCCTCCAGGCGCGATTCAACTGATCGTCGGCGGCGTGGGGGATCTGTTCGATCATCTCACCGGTCAGGACATCGTCAGCTTCACCGGTTCCGCGCACACGGCGCTAAAGCTCAAGTCGCATCCGACCGTCGTTCGCGAATCCGTCCGCTTCGTCGCGGAGCAGGACAGCCTCAACGCGTCGCTTCTCGGCCCCGACGCGGCGCCCGGAACGCCCGAGTTCGACCTCTTTATCAAGGAAGTCGCCACTGAGATGACGGTGAAGGCGGGGCAGAAATGCACGGCGATCCGTCGCGCGATGGCGCCGGCTCAATTTCTCGACGCAGTCGAGCAGGCGCTTGGTGAGCGGCTGGCGAAGACCAAGGTCGGAGACCCTCGGGCCGAGGCGACCCGGATGGGTGCGCTTGTGAGCGTCAGCCAGCGTGACGACGTCCGCGAGAAGATCGCGCAGCTCGAGGCGGCGGGTGCGCGCATCGTATCTGGCGACCCGAATGCGGAGCCGCCGGTCCCGGGCGGCGCGTTCCTGCCACCAGTTCTTCTGCGGACCGACGATCCGTGGACCACGGACGCGGTGCACGACTGCGAGCCGTTCGGGCCTGTTTCGACGATCATGCCCTATCGCGATGTCACGGACGCTATCGCACTCGCCAACCGGGGGCGGGGAAGCCTTGTGCTGTCCATGTTCAGCCACTCCGCCAAGGCGGCGCGCGAGTTCGTCCAAGGCGCGGCCGCCTATCATGGGCGGATGCTGGTGCTGAACCGCGACAATGCCGCCGAATCGACCGGCCACGGCTCCCCGCTTCCGGTTTTGGTCCACGGCGGTCCCGGCCGCGCCGGCGGGAGCGAGGAGATGGGCGGCGTGCGGGGCGTCAAGCATTACATGCAGCGCACCGCACTCCAGTCATCGCCCGCGATGATCGCCGCGATCACCGAGCAATATGTCCCCGGCGCGCCGAAGCATGTCATCGACGTCCATCCGTTCCGCCTGAAGATGAGCGAGCTCCACATCGGCGACACGTGGAGGACCGAGAGCCGCACGATCACGCTCGACGACATCGAGCATTTCGCCGAGTTCACCGGCGACAAATTCTACGCCCACATGGACGAGGAGGCTGCGAAAGCCTCGCCGATCTTCGAGGGCCGGGTCGCTCACGGCTATCTGCTGTTGAGCTTCGCTGCAGGCCTGTTCGTCGATCCCGATCCGGGACCGGTGCTCGCCAACACGGGCCTCGAAAACCTTCGCTTCCTGACGCCGGTCTATCCGGGCGATTCCATACGCGTCGAGCTCACCGTGCGCGCCAAGTCGATCAAGTCCGAGGAGACCGGGCAGGTCCGCTGGGCGGTCGAGGTCTTCAACCAGAAGGACGAGCTGGTCGCGACCTACGACCTCCTGACCGAGAATGTTCCGTAACGGTCGGAACGGCGCTCTCCAGCCGTTCGTTCATGCAGCTGAATCCCAGAGGAGGAGACGGCAAGATGAAAGTCAGCGAAGTCATGACTCGCGACGTCCAGACGGTGCGCCCCGACCAGACTGCTCGTGAGGCGGCCAGCTTCATGCTCCGCGCGGACGCAGGCGCGATTCCAGTGACCGAGGGCGATCGCCTGATCGGCATGATCACCGACCGCGACATCGCCGTGCGCGGCGTTGCCGAAGGCCATGGCCCCGAGACCCCGGTGCGCGAGCTGATGACCAACGACATGGTCTGCGCGCGAATGGATGACGACACCGACGACGTGGCCGCGCGCATGAGTGAAGCGCAGGTCCGACGCCTGCCGGTGATCGACGATCAGGAGAGGCTGTGCGGGATCGTCAGCCTCGGCGACCTCAGCCAGCAGGGTGAGGACGACGCGGCCGAACAGGCGCTGCAAGGGGTGAGCGAGCCGGGCGGCCGACACCAGCAGTAACGGCCGTGCTCCTGCGAAAGCAGGAGCCCAGACTCTGCAGTTCTTTGGACTGGACCCCTGCCTTCGCAGGGCTGCGGCTCAGAGGCCCGCGATTTCCTTGATGGCCCGATCGACGAGCTTAGCGTCGCTTGCCGCGTCATGGCGCTCGGCGATCAGACGCGCTGCGGCCTTCGTCGCCGCCTCGGCGGCCGCGGTGCGCAGCTGCTCGACGGCCGCGCGCTCCTCGGCGGCGATCTTGTCCTCGGCCATGCGCGTGCGGCGCTCGACCAGTGCTTCCGCGTCGGTCTTCGCCTTGGCGACGATCCCATCGGCCTCGTGGCGCGCGCGGTCGAGCAGAGCCTCGCGGTCCTTGTCGGCCGACGCAGCCTTGGCCTGATATTCGGCCTTGAGGGCCTCGGCTTCCTTGCGCAGCGCTTCGGCCTCGGCGAGCTGGTCGCGGATCACGCGGATCTTGTCATCGAGCGCCCGGCCGACTGCGTGGTGCACCTTTTTCCAGGCAAGCAGGACGAAGACGACGATCATCGCCAGAGCGACCCAGCCGCCCGGGTTCAGCCACAGAGCCGTGGGCTCTGCCTCATGTTCGGCCGGGACCTGTGTTCCGGAGGTGGTCTGCAGCTCAGACATTCAGCTCCGCCTTTACTGCCTGAGCGGCGTCCTTGCCGTCGACTTTGATGCCGGTGAGCCGCGCGACCATTTCCTGCGTCGCGTCGGCAGCCACCGCCTCGATCTCGGCACGAGCGGATTGGGCCGCCTGGCGGATCCGCGCCTCGGCGGATTCCACCTTCCGATTGATCTTCTCGGCGGCTTTCTTGACCTTCGCCTCGCTGTCCCGAGCGCTCGCCTGCTTCGCTTCCTGAGCAATGCGCGCGGCCTCTGAGCGTGCAGCGTCCATCCGCGCGCGCCAGTCGGACTCCGTCTCCTCGGCCTCCGCGCGCGCGGCCTGGGCGCGCTCTAGATCGCCGGCGATCTTTTGCTCGCGCGCATCGACGGTCGCCTGGATCTTCGGGACCATCCCGCGTGCGATCACGAAGAAGATGAACCCGAGCGCGATCGCCAGCCACAGGAACTGCGACAAATAGACTTGGGAGAGCTGAGAAAGTTGAGGCATCGCAAGTCCCGGGGCTAACCCAAAGTCTCTTACTTGAAGAGGATCAGCATCGCGACGACGAACGCCATCAGGCCGAGAAGCTCGGCTGCGGCGAAACCGATGTAAAGCCGGCCCTGCTGGCCGTCGGACGCGGCGGGGTTGCGGATCGCGCTCTGGAGGAACGAGCCGAAGACAAAGCCCACACCGATCGAAGCGGCGCCGACACCAATCGCCGCGAGACCGGCACCAATAAGCTTTGCGGAAGCGAGATCCATTGTTGAACTCCTTTTGGAACGTGGGTTAGTGAAGGCTCACGGCCTCGCCGATGTACAGCGAGGTGAGGATTGCGAAGACGTAAGCCTGGATCGCTGCGACAAGCAGCTCGATCATGCTCACGAACATGATGAACAGGAAGCTCAGGATTGTGATGCCCGCGCCAGCCGCGCTGTGGCTGTTCAGCGCCTGAACGACGAAGTTGCCAAATACGTCGAGCAGGACGTGACCTGCGAACATGGCGATGAACGGCCGGAGCCCCAGGCTGAAAGGCCGAACGAGGAAGCTCACAAATTCGATCGGCGCGATCACAAATTTGAAGATCAGCGGCGCGTCCTTCGGCACGAACAGGGAGAAGAAGTGCAGCCCGTGCTTCCAGAAGCCGACGCCGAGGACGATCGCGAAGGTGATGATCGACATGACGCCGGTGAAGGTGAACTGGCTCGTGACGGTGAACGGATGCGCCGCGGCGACGACGCCGAACGGCATGTTGCCCATGAGGTTTGCGAACAGCAGGAAGACGAAGGCGGTGAACACCCACGGCAAATACTTTTTGCCCTCGGGGCCGATGCTGACGTTCACCATGTCGTCGACAAAGGCAATCAATCCTTCAACGGCGACCTGCCAGCGGCCCGGGATCAACTCGCGCTTCATGCCGCCGAACATGAACACCCAGATCGTTCCGAGCACGATCAGCGTCCACAGCGCGCTATTGGTGAAAACGAACGGATTGTTGCCCTGGAACGAACCAACAATCGGCTCGATCACGAACTGGTGCATCGGGTCGATTCTAACTTCGGCCGCCACTCTCGTTCCTAATCCTGTTCGCCACGAGCTTTCCTCGTAGCGGCGTTTGCAATCCGAATGACATTCCAGATGCCAACCGCGAAACCGAGGAACAGCATCACCAACAACAGCCAGGGCTTGGTTCCGAACCAGCGGTCCAAGAGCCACCCCACGATACCGCCCCCGAGGGGGCAGCCGACAAGCTGGCTCAGTACCAGCTGACCCGACTGATAATTCTGATCGGGCTGCCGTTTCGCGGTCCTTTTCGCTTCCGCCTGCTGCAGACGGTCGAGCCGCTCATCGAGCGAATCGAGCCGAGAATCCGGTGGAAGCTTCGGGACCTCGTCGATCTCGTCCTCAGCCATGCGTCTCCCCTGTGCGTCGCCCCTGCTTGAAATCGAAGGGCCGGGCTAGGGACGAGAAACATGGCGGAAAGCGAAACCGCCAAGGCGCCGCCCCTTTATGAACGGGGCCGAAGATAGTCAACCGCGTGGTACGGCCGCTGGGAACGTCAGCGGCAGTAGCTCGGCACGGGTGGCGGCTGACCCGGAGCGCGCATCCGCCAAACACCGTCCTTGAGCATATAGGCTTCGCCGACCGGCAGCCGCGCCAGCAGCTCGCAGCCGGTCGTCAGCCCCACCACGTCGGCCGTGACGCCGCGGCGCGATCCGAGATCGATGTAGAGGTTCCTGCGGTGGATATTGATCGCGGAAACCTGCCGCCTCACCTGCTCGGAAGGCCCCCGGCTGGCGAACCCCATGTACCCATCGTACCGCTCCCCCACCTGCCCCGCCTGAATCGCCGCGGCGAGAGCCGGCGATTGCGCTTCGGCCGGCGAAGCGGCCAGCAACGCTGCAGCCATGAACCACCGCACCATCACGGCTTGGTCGGCGGCGGCGGGAAGGCTTGGGGGTTCTTCTGGATCATCTGCTGCACGTCCTGCTGCAGCCGAACCAGCACTTCCTGCTTGATGGCGACGTTGAGGTTCACCTCGATCGGCTTGTCGGGCGGCTTGACGGTAATGCAGCCCGCCAGAGGCATCGCCGCTGCCAATGGAAAGGCGAGCCTCGCCACCTTGATCAACATCTGGGTCACTTCGCTCCTCCGGGTGGTGGTGACGGTTTGGCCGGCGGCCTCTGCGCAGCCGGCTGGGTGGTCTGCTGTTCGTTCTTGTTGGTGCTCAGGACCTCGACCTTCAGAGCAGGCGAATCCACCGGGAAGGGCATCACCGGTGCGATCACCTGCGTCGGGTCCTTGAAGCCCTTGGCCATCTGGATCAGTGCGCGGAAAGGCGCGTTGATGCTGACGTTGAGCTTGAGCGGAAGCTTGGAGAAAGCCGAGCGCACCAGAGCCGCGACAAAGCCGTGGCTGGGCCCCAGCGAGACTCCATCGATCGACAGCCGAGTCGCGAATTCGCCCGCGAGATCGCCGTCGAGCCGGATGATCATCGAGCGGTATTTAAGGTTCGTCAGCAGGTCGAAAGCGACTCCTGCGGCAAGCCCCGCCGGCTTGGTCCCGGTATAAGTGAACCGGCCGCCGGGCGTGCGCGAATCGAGCCTGCCGCCGACGATGCGCCCTCCATTCTCGTCGAAGATCATCGGCAGGACTCCGTCGAACGTGCCGGTGATCTCCAGCCCTTTGAAGCCGAGGCTGTCGACGAACTGCTTTGCATCGAAACCGATGAGCTGGAACGTCAGCCGCTTGGGCGCGGCATGGCCGAAATTGAGCACCGTCTCCTGAAGGATCAGGCGGCCGCCCATGAATGGCCACTCGCCGCGCTCGATCCTGACCAATTGGTGCGGCAGCAGCTGGTAATGAATCACGCCGTTCTCAACCAGAATGCCGGGGTTTACCGACTGCATCGTGATCACCTGCCCGGGCGGCGTGGTGAGGCCGAGGAGGTCGTTGAAGTGAATGGTCCCGCGCATTCCGGTGACCGGGCCGAACGGCGCCGCGACATCAAGGTTGGCGGTCGAGAAGTCGCCGGTCGAGGTCACCTTCCCGTCCGGCGCCCAGTCGATCCGGCCACGGCCGCGGATGGTGCCGTTGACGAGCGCGACCACCCCCTCGGTCAGCCGCGTCAGCTGGTCCGGCTGCAAATTTGGACCGAAAGCGAGGCTGGGCACGTCAAGCGTGGCGTGGCCAGCGCCAGTTGAGAGCTGGTGCACGATGCTGGCCTGCGTCACTTCGGTTCCGGTCGCCGGATGGCGCAGGATGCCGTTCGCGCGCACGTAATCGCCGGCGAGCGTAAAGCGTGTGTCGCTGCTGCGCAGCGGATAGAAGCGTGGGTCCGGATCGCGATCGGAGACGGTGAGCGCGCTTCGAACGCTGAGATTGCTGTTGCGGAAAAGCCAGGTGCCGGCGGCGTCGCTCAGCAGCAGCGGGACATCGCCGATCGTCGCCTTCGCGCCGTTGAAATCGCCGCGAAGATTCGGCCCGGCGAAACTGCCGTTCAGCCGTGCCGCGTCGAATATGATCGGCGATGCCGGCTTGCCAAGACGCAGGCCGAGGCTGTCGAAACCGAAGCGGTCGTTGACGAGCTGGCCGCTGCTCGCGGCGAGATGCAGCGGCGAGCTGCCGATGCGTCCATTCAGAACGGGTCCGTTGATGCGCGCCGCGGTCATGACTGAGCCGCCGGGCGTCTTGGACACCATCGCAGTTCCGATCGGACAGACGGGCAGCCGAGCCGCTCCGAATTGGATCGTGCTCATCTGGAAATAATTCCAGCTCACCACCGCGCAGCTCGTTCCGAACGCAAAGCTTCCCGCCCGGCCGATGCGCCCCTGGATCGGCAGGCGCAGCGCCTGCACGCGCCCTCCGGGGAACGAGCCGTCGAGCTGCGCTGCGGTGCTCACCGCCGTTGACCCGCCCAGCCCCGGACCAAAGCGGATTGGAGCGAAGGCCAGCCGCTGTCCACCCGCGGAATAAGGCGCGATGTCGGCGACGCCGCTCATCGGCCCTCTCGCGGCAGGCTGGTGCAGTGACACCCGGCCGTTCGGCAGACCGCCGCCGCCCATTTCGATATTGCCGTCGATCCGGAGCCCTCCGAGCGGCCAATAATAAGTCACGCCGCTTCCACCGGAGAGCCGCGCGCGTGCCCCCGCCGGGCCGATGACATCGGCATTCAGCACGCGCGCCGCACCTCCTCCAGGAAAATTGACCAGGCGGATATGACCGGCGGCATTGAAGTTGCTCGTAGTCCGGCTGATCGCCTGGCTGATGCTGGCCAATACCGGTCCGATCGGAGTCTTCGCCGCGGCCGCAAGCGGCTGAGTCACGCCCGCCAGCATCATAGGATCGAGCTTGGCGCTGTCGGCGGCGAAATCGCCCGCCATGACGAACGTGCCGGCGGCAAGGCCGAGGTGATAGCCGGCATTGAGCCGCGTCCTGTCGGCATAGATGGTCGCCATCCGCGACTTCTGCGCCGAGAGCTTCACGCGGCCGTCCACCGCCTTGAGCGAGCCCTTGTAGGTGATGTCGCCGAGGAAGTCGGCGAGGCCGTTCGCCCCCGTCTCCAGCGTCGCGATGGCCATTCGCCCGCTGCCGTTCACGCTGGTGAAGGACTCGTTGAAGCTGGCCTTCGCATCGAAGCTCGGCGCGGCAACGTCGAAATGACTGGCGGGGCAGGCGAACCGGCTCAGCGTGACGGGTCCCTCGACCTTCGGATGCCGCGCGACCACGGCGACTGCGAGGTAGGTGCGCAGGTCCGAAGCGGCGCACTTGCCCGGCACCAACCGCGGACTGGCGACCGCCAGATGGCCCTTGAACCCGCCGCTGAGGCGGCCCGAACCCTCGGCAGCGATGCCGACGGGACCGAACGGCGTCGCCAGTGCGATACTGCTGTCGGCGACATCGAGGACAATGTTGGGAAGCGCGAACGGCTTGTTGGAGGGCGGCGGAAGCAGCTTGTCGATCTGGCCCCAGCTGACCTTGCCGTGGATGAGCCGCCCCCGCAGCCGGACACCCCGCGCGACCACGCGATAGACCTGGAAATTGCCGTCCCACTTGAGGCGCATCTGGATGATCGCGTGCCGCGCCACGAGGTCGGGACGCTTGGGATCGCCGATGACGAGGTTGCTGACCTCCTGCGTCCGAAAGCCGATGCGGTCGAGACGGTAGCTCGCGGTCACCCCGCGCCGCTCGAACTCGCCCTTGAGGAAATGCGTCGCGATTGGGCGCCGCTGGATCCATACCACGGCGATTGCCAGCGCGAGCAGAATCAGCAGCCCGAGCGCCGCGAACATTCCGATCCTGCCCCAGGGCGAGCGGCGCACAACGAGGGTCGCGCCGGATTGCTCCGGCGGATCAATCCCCTGTTCGCTCGGCCGCCGCTCGCTCATTGGCTCTTACTAACCCGCGGTGCCGGGGACCGTTCCGAGAGCGGCATGACCCTTCCCAGCAGCAATAACTCTGGCTAGCAGTCGCTTTGCTCGGATGGTCGCAAGGGAGCGGCATGAACGAGCGCGCCGTCATTGCAGAGGAATCCACGGCTGGCGGGCACCGCGCCCGTTTGCGCGAGCGGCTGCTGGATGGCGGCCCAGAAGGCTTCCACGACTACGAGCTGATCGAATATCTGCTGACGCTGACGATCCCGCGGGTCGACACTAAGCCGCTGGCGAAGAAGCTGCTCGGCGAGTTCGGCGGGATTGGGCCTTTGCTCTCATCGAGCGCGGACACGTTGCGGCGCGAAGGCCTGAGCGACGCGACCATCGCCGCGTTGAAGATCGCGCATGCCGCTGCGCTGCGGCTGCTCGAAAGCCGCATCGAGGATCAGCCGGTGCTGTCGAGCTGGGATGCGCTGTGCGATTACCTCCACGCGGCGATGGCCCATTCGCGCGTCGAGGAAGTCCGCGTCCTGTTCCTCAATGCCAAGAACAAGCTGATCGCCAACGAGGCTTTGTGGCAGGGTAGCGTCGACGAAGCCTCGGTCCACGTCCGCGAAGTCATCGCCCGAGCGATCGCGCTCGGCGCCACCGCGATCATCATCGTCCACAATCACCCAAGCGGCGATCCCACACCGTCGAGCCAGGACATCCGCCTGACGCGCGATCTGGTCGATGCCGGGCGGCACATGAAGGTGACGGTCCACGATCATGTGATCGTCGGCGCGCAGGGGCGCACGAGCATGCGGGCGATGGGGCTGATTTGAAAAGCAGGGATGTGATCCAAGCCATTGAAGCAGAAGGCTGGTATCTGATCCGCGCAAGAGGCAGCCACCATCACTTCGCCCATCGGAATCGGTCTGGAATCGTGACCGTGCCGCACCCAAAGGCTGATCTTGCCATTGGAACGATCAAATCGATTGAGAAGCAGAGCGGGGTGAAGCTCCGCCGGTCTTGACCCTTTTCCATATACACATATATACACACCAAAGAGGAGCAATTGAGTGGCAATCGCTTACTATACAGGGATTCTGGAGCGTAGCCGCACTGGCTTCAGCGTGTACTTCCCCGATGTTCCGGGCTGCGTGTCCGCCGGCAGGACCGAGCGCGAGACACTCCAGAATGCGGAGGAAGCACTTTCGTTTCATCTCGGGGAAATGGCGCGTGCCGGCGAACCCATCCCTGGATCATCGGACGATATCCCACACGATCCCGAAGTCGAAGAATACTGCCGCGCTCTCGTGCGCGTGGAGCTTCCCGGAAAGGCCGTGCGGCTCAACATCACCATGGACGAAGGGCTCGTCGCGGCGATCGATCGCGTGGCGAGCAATCGATCAAGTTTCCTTGCCGATGCGGCACGAGCGGCGCTCTCGGCTCGGCAGCAAGCGGCCTCCGTCTGACGCGCGATCCGGTCGAGGCCGGGCGAGACATGAAGGTGCCCGTGCATGACATGTGATCGTCGTTGCTCAAGGGCCCACCAGCATGCGAGCCATGGGCTGATCTAGTGTCCGCTTTCGACCCATTGCGGATACTTCGCCCGCTCTTATGATCCGAGCCATGATTAGCTCGTCGAAATCGACTTGATGTTGACGCTAGTTCTACTTGCAATTTTGGCACTGCTGTTTGCTGGAAAGGCGACGATTGCACTCTGGATTATTGGTGGTTCTCCCAGACGGTTGAACGAACTCAAAGGATGACAGCGAGTTGTTGTTATTCTGATCGTCCTAGCGTTGGTGGGCGGCTTCCTAGCGTTTTTGGGCGTCGGGAAACCGTCGATCTATGACAGCACCAGTCTCACCGGCGACGCGGGAGCCGCCTGGTTACGCAAGCAAAGGGCTGAGTGGTGGTGGCGCTGTATTCCTGGCACGTGGACGCCCGTGAACAACATCTACTCGGGAGCTTCGTTCAGTTGTTATTCGATTGGCGTTGACGGCTTTCCGGCAGCACTGCGCGCTGGAGTTTTGGCCCTCGCAGTTGCCATAGCCGCGCGAATTGCAAGGTGGGTGCGAGAAGGCTTTTCAGTCAAGCAAGACTGAAAATTGGCGCAATGTCTGGCCCCGATTTGAACCCCCATGCCTTCCCTGCTAGCCGCCGCGGTCATGGTCCCCCGCTATTCGCGCCGAGAAATGACGGCCATCTGGTCGGCCGAAAACCGCTACCGGATCTGGTGGCAGATCGAGGGGTTCGCGGCCGAGGCGATGGGGGGGATCGGCATGATCCCGGCCGAGGACGCGAAGACCATCCGCGCCGCGTACGACCGCAATGCGCTGGGCGAGATCGACATCGACGCGATCGACGCGATCGAGGCGGTCACCAAGCATGACGTGATCGCATTTCTCACCTGGGCGGGCGAGAAGCTCGGGCCCGAGCGGCGCTGGCTGCACCAGGGCATGACCAGCTCCGACGTGCTCGACACCGCGCTCGCGGTGCAGCTCAAGCAGGCGGCGGACCTGCTGCTCCGCGACATCGACGAGCTGCTCGCGGTGCTGAAGCGCCGCGCGCTGGAGCACAAGACGACGCCGACCATCGGCCGCAGCCACGGAATCCACGCGGAGCCGACCACCTTCGGCCTCAAGCTCGCGCAGGCCTACGCCGAGTTCGTCCGCAACCGCGACCGGCTGACCATCGCGCGCGATCAGATCGCCACCTGCGCCATCTCCGGCGCTGTCGGCACCTTCGCCAACATCCCGCCCGCGGTCGAGGAGCATGTCGCCGCCGAGCTCTGTCTCACGCCCGAACCCGTGTCGACCCAGGTGATCCCGCGCGACCGCCACGCGATGTTCTTCGCGACGCTCGGCGTGATCGTCTCGTCGATCGAACGGCTCGCGACCGAGATCCGCCACCTTCAGCGCACCGAGGTGCTCGAGGCCGAGGAATATTTCTCGCCCGGCCAAAAGGGCAGCTCGGCCATGCCCCACAAGCGCAACCCGGTGCTGACCGAGAACCTCACGGGTCTCGCGCGCATGGTTCGCGGCTATGTCACGCCGGCGCTCGAGAATGTCGCCCTATGGCATGAGCGCGACATCTCCCACTCGTCGGTCGAGCGCTTCATCGGCCCCGATGCGACGATCACCCTCGATTTCGCGCTGGCGCGGCTGACGGGCGTCATCGACAAGCTCGTCGTCTATCCGGAGCGCATGCAGAGGAACCTCGACCGAATGGGCGGGCTCGTCCACTCGCAGCGCGTGCTTCTCGCGCTCACGCAGGCCGGTCTCAGCCGCGAAGAATCCTATGCTCTGGTGCAGCGCAACGCGATGAAAGTGTGGGAGTCGGACGGCCGCCTCTCGCTGCTCGATCTGCTGAAAGCAGACCCCGAGGTCTCCCAGCGACTCTCAGAGACCGAGCTGAATGCACTGTTCGACCTCGATTATCACCTGAAACAGGTCGACACGATTTTCGACCGGTTGTTCGGCGCTTCCGCTTAACTGCTTCCGCGAAGCACAATTTTGAGTGTGCACTGCGGCAACACGCGTCTATGATCGCTCCATTGAGCCGAGGCCGGGGGGCCGATGGACGCGACTGACGAACTCCAGCACGAGAGCGAAGCGTGCGCGCACGACGACGATGGGGCGTGCATCCAGGCCGGCGCTTATTTGCTCGAGTTGTCGCTCGACTGGATCGTTCTGCGCGCGTCCGAGAATGTTCATCGCCTGCTAGGCGAATCGCATGTCACACTGATCGACGAACCACTCGGCCGTTTCGTTCATTCCCAAGCGCTGCACGACCTGCGCAACCTCTTCTCGCGCCTCAGCGGCACGACGGGCATCGGCCGCGCCTACGGCGTTCGACTGACCAACGATCCTGACCTGTTCGATATCGCTTTCCAGCTCAGCGACGGCCGCGTGCTGCTCGAGGCCACGCCGTCATGCGGCAGCTACGGCGAAGCGTTCGGCACCGTCGGGGGGCTCATTTCCGGTCTAGCCAACAGCCAGGGTCAGGCGCTGCTCGACGGCGCGGCGCGGCGGATGCGGGCGCTCACGGGCTACGATCGGGTCACCCTCGTCTGCGGCGATCACCGGGCGGAGAGCAGCCGCGGCGCCTTTGCCGCTCCGGCAGACACGTCCGCCGGACTGCCGGCGATGATGGCCGATACCGAAGCGGTGCCGGTGCACATCTTCCCGCGTGATGAGGAAGAAACGTCCGCCGCCGACGCGCTGATGCGGGCACCGGATTCGGACGCCATTCAGGCGCTCAGGTCCGCAGGCGTCCGCGCGACGATGCGGGTGCCATTCGACGTCGACGATCTCCACGGTGAGTTCCGCTGCGACTCGCGTACTCCGCGCGAGCCGAGCTTCGAGTTGCACGCCGCGGCCGAGCTGTTCGCGCAACTGTTCGCGATGCGGCTCGAAATCGACCACCTCCGAAACCGCTAAGCCCGAGACGCGGCTGAAGTCAGGCAAACCACGACACTATTGACTCTTTGGTTAGTGACAGCTAACCGTAAGTCATGGCTAACGCTGAGCGAGTCTTTGCGGCGCTTCACGATCCCACCCGGCGCGCCGTCCTCGAACGGCTGCGCGATGGGCCGAAACCGGTGGGGCAGATCGCGCGCGGCCTGCCGGTGACCCGCCCCGCCGTTTCCCAACATTTGAAGGTGCTGAAGGAGGCGGGTCTCGTGGACGACCGCTCGGAGGGCACCCGCCGCATCTACCAGATCGACCCGAAAGGCCTCGGAGCGATGCGCGCCTGGCTCGACCAATTCTGGGATGCCGCACTCACCGCCTTCGCTGCGGAGGCCGAACGCAGTGCCAAACAACAGGAGGACAAATGAGCACGACGATCCGTCCCGCGCCGGTCCGGAAGAGCATCTTCGTCAGCGCGCCCCAGGCTCACGCCTTCGAGGTGTTCACCAGCGGCATCGGCCGGTGGTGGCCGAAGACGCACAAGATCGGCCCGGCGGACCTCGATCGCCCGATCATCGAGCCCAAGGAGGGTGGCCGCTGGTACGAGCTCGATGTCGACGGCAGCGAGTGCGAGATCGGCAGGGTCGCGGTTTGGGACCCGCCGGCGCGGCTCGTGCTCATTTGGCAGCTCACGCCCGAGTTTGCCTACGATCCCGACCTTATCACCGAAGTCGAAGTGCTGTTCACGCCCGAAGGCGACGGGACTCTCGTGGAGCTGGAACATCGCGACCTCGAGCGGATGGGCGAGAAGGCCGAGGCGATGCGCGAGAGCGTCAGCGGCCCCGGCGGCTGGCCGACACTGCTGCAACTCTTTGCCCAGGAAGCGAAAAATTAGTCGAAGGAGACGTCATATGTCGGACCTCAATGTCTATGGAATCCCCGGAAGCCCGTTCTTGCGCAGCGTCGAAATTACGCTCCACGAGAAGGGCCTCGATTATCAGCTGCACGCTTTGAAGCCGGGCGAGCACAAGAGCGAAGAATATCTGAAGCGGCACCCGTTCGGCCGCGTGCCCGCGTTCGAGCACGACGGCTTCGAGCTGTACGAGACGCAGGCGATCATCCGTTACCTCGACGAGCGCTTCCCGCATCCACCGCTGACGCCCGGCGATGCGCAGCGCCGGGCGCGAATGAACCAGGTGATCGGCATCATCGAATCGTATTTCTTCCCGAAAGCCGCGGCGCCGATCGCGTTCAACCGGATCATCGGTCCCAGGCTTCTCGGCCTGCCGAGCGACGAAGCTGCGATCGCAGACGCGATGCCGATGGCGCGCACGTGCTTTGCCGAGTTCGACCGGCTGCTCGGCGACAAGCCCTATTTCACCGGCAATAGCGTCAGCCTCGCGGATATCATGCTCGGCGCTCAGCTCGACCTGTTCAGCGAATGCGCGGAAGGGCGCCAGCTGATCGACGGCACGAGCAACCTGCGCCCGTGGCTCGAGCGGATGCTTGCGCGGCGGAGCTTCATTGGGACGCAGCCGCCGGCGGTGCTTCGCGAAGCGGCCTAACCGCCCGCGGGCGGCGTGGCATCCGAATCCGGTGGCGGAGCCGGTTTTGGACTGGGGGCGGGCGATGGCACCTGCCCGGGCAACACACTGACGCCAACGAACGCACCCAAGGCAGAGATGGCGAAAACAAGAACGGCTCCCTGGGTCACCGTCGGTTTGATCGGCAGCACGTTCACGCCGATCGCATAGAGCGCGAATACGAGAATACCGACGAGGACCGATACGCCGATCGCCCGCGCCGCTTCGCTGCCTCGCAACTGACTGCTTCCGACGCGGATTGCCGCCCCAACGAGGGCGCCTAAGAATGCTGCGAGCATTGTCCCATAAGGTGGGCGGAAATCGACGCCTATCGATGCCTGGGCTAATCCGGGCAGCGTCGCGGCGACCTGCGCCCCGCCAAGCCAGTCGGAGCGAAGTTCAGTGCTCGCCATTCCCTTTTCATCCAGGAATGTTTGCCTGGGATTGATCGAACCTGCGCCCAACTTCTGGAAAATGACCGGTCTGCCTTTGGGATTAGCAAGGCCAATCGCCGTCACGCTGACGATGCTGGTCCCCAATCCGAGGCCCTCGATGGGGTCATCGCTCGCCCGGATCAACAGTGTGGGGTTAAGCGGCAAGGGCAAGGCGAACGGATCGGGCGCGAGGCTCGAGGCGATGTTCACCTTGGCATCCTCGGCCGCCGCGACGTGGAGTTGCACCTGCTGATAGGGCGCGCCAGTCCGCGCGACATGGATTTCGGCAGGTTCGGCAGTATCGGCGTCCAGGATCTCGAAGTCGACCGGCGTCATGAGGGTGCGCGGCGGCCTGCCGCCGACGAACTCGTTCCCGCCGAGCCAGATCGATCCGACAAACGTGTTCAGTTTCGCGTCATAGGCGACCAGGTATCCAGCCAGCGCAAACATCTTCAGCTGAAGCTCGTCGCCGGACTGGTCAATCTGGCGGACAATGCCCGGAAGGGCGAGCACGGTGCCGTTGTTTCCGATCAGCTGGCGGACCGACGATTGACCGGCAATCGCTCGGGCTACCTGCGTGTCGATCACGGGATTCGCAGGCACGAATTCGACCTTGGCGGTCCCCAGTCCCGACTTATCCACCGGCGCCGCTGGGGCGCCATTCTGATGATTCACGGGTGCGGGCATTGCGTTCGCACCGGTCGGAGGCTTCACCTCGAGGGTGTGCGACGGCGGTAGCTGCGACACCTGATTCTCGAGAGCTTTCGCGGCCGATGCGTTCACACTCTCGGTCGGCCGAACCGTGACGGCGAAATTTGCTGGATTAATTCTGCGAGTGAATTGTGCAGAGGAAGAGGCTGCACAGATCAACAGAGCCGCGATCGCGCTCCTGAATGCAACTGCCTTAGCCATCGCCCACCCCCGCCGCCGAAAGCGGTCGTCTAAGGCGTGAACCGAGCAGGAGCCTACAATAGCATTGATTTACCGAGTCTAGAATTCCGACGCGGCGATCAAATCTAGCCGAACATTTCTCGGACCCGGCTGAAAAAGCCCCTTGTCGCGGGGCACTCGTCACCGGTTTCGGTGGCCCGGAACTCCTCGAGAAGCTTCTTCTGCTCCTTGCTTAGCCGCGTGGGGGTTTCGACGAGGATGCGCGCCACGAGATCGCCGCGACCGCGGCCGTTCAGGACGCTCATGCCCGCGCCGCGATGGCGGAGCTGCTCGCCGGATTGAACGCCGGCGGGAATCCTGATCTCGACGCATTCGCCATCTACGCCAGGAAGGCTGATTGACCCGCCCAGCGCGGCAGTCGTGAAGGTCACCGGACAATCGGCGATCAAGCTCGTGCCTTCGCGCCCGTAAATCGGGTGCCGCTTCATGTGCACGAACAGGTAGAGGTCGCCGCTCGCCGCACCGCGCACGCCCGCTTCGCCCTCGCCTGCTACCCGAATGCGGGTGCCCTCATCGACGCCTGCGGGGATCTTCACCGATAGCTTGCGCTGGGTCAGAGCCCGCCCCTCGCCCTGGCAGTTCGGACAGGGATTGCTGATCACCTCGCCGCTGCCGCGGCAGTTGGGGCAGCCGCGCTCGACGACGAAGAAGCCCTGCTGCGCGCGGACCTTGCCCATGCCGCCGCAAGTCCTGCAGGCGCTCGTGCAACGATCGAGACCGGTGCAGCCGCGCCCGTCGCAAACGTTGCACGGCGCATTGGCTTCGATGGTGATCGCCTTCTCGACGCCCGTGAACGCTTCTTCGAGGCTCAGTTCGACATCGTAGCGCAGATCGGCGCCACGCGCCGCATTCTGGCGCCCCCGCGGGTCCATGAACTCGCCGAAGATCGTCGAAAAAATGTCGGAGAAACCGTTGAAGCCCGCATCCCCGAATGGATCGCCGCCGCCGCCATTTTGGAACGCCGCCTTGCCGAACCGATCGTAGGCGGCGCGCTTCTGGGGGTCCTTGAGGACGTCATAGGCCTCGTTGATGGCCTTGAAATGCGCTTCCTTGTCGGTGCAGCCGTTGTGGCGGTCGGGATGATGTTCCTTGGCGAGCTTGCGATAGGCGGCCTTGATGGCGGCGTCGTCCGCTCCGCGCGGAACGCCCAGCAGATCATAATAATCCTGCTCGACCATCACCCTCCCCTACGCAGCACAAGATGAGGCGCGGTCCCCCGAAGAGAACCGCGCCGGATCATCAGCCCTTGTTCTCGCCCTCGTCGACCTCGGAGAATTCCGCGTCGACGACTTCTTCCTGACCCGGCTGCTCGCCGCCCGCAGAAGAAGTCCCGGCGTCCGGCCCAGCCGCAGCCTCGGTCTCGGCCTGCTGCTGCTGGTACATGGCCTGGCCGAGCTTCATCGCCGCCTGGGTCAGCGCGTTGGTCTTTTCGGTCATTTGGTCGGGATCGCCGCTCTCGACCGCAGCCTTGGCTTCGCTGAGCGCGGTCTCGATCTCAGTCTTCACGTCCGGAGCAATCTTGTCGCCGAATTCCTGGAGCTGCTTTTCGGTCGTGTGGATGAGGCTCTCGGCATTGTTCTTCGCCTCGGCCGCGGAACGCCGCTTCTTGTCCTCCTCGGCGAACTGCTCGGCCTCCTTGACCATCTTCTCGATGTCGGTGTCGTTGAGACCACCGGAAGCCTGGATGCGGATCTGCTGCTCCTTGCCGGTGCCCTTGTCCTTGGCCGAAACGTTGACGATGCCGTTGGCATCGATGTCGAAGGTGACCTCGATCTGCGGCACGCCGCGGGGGGCCGGCGGGATTCCGACCAGGTCGAACTGGCCGAGCAGCTTGTTGTCAGCCGCCATCTCGCGCTCCCCCTGAAAGACGCGGATCGTCACCGCATTCTGATTGTCTTCCGCGGTCGAGAAGACCTGGCTTTTCTTGGTCGGAATGGTCGTGTTGCGGTCGATCATCCGGGTGAACACGCCGCCCAAAGTTTCAATGCCCAACGACAATGGAGTCACGTCGAGCAAGAGCACGTCCTTGACGTCGCCCTGCAGAACGCCGGCCTGGATGGCCGCGCCCATGGCGACGACTTCGTCCGGATTGACGCCCGTATGCGGCTCGCGACCGAAGAATTCCTTCACCCGCTCGCGCACCCGCGGCATGCGAGTCTGGCCGCCGACGAGCACGACATCGGCGATGTCCTTGGCGTCGACGCCGGCGTCCTTGAGCGCCTTGCGGCACGGCTCGATGGTCCGCTCGATGAGGTCGTCAACCAGCTTCTCGAGGTCGGCGCGGGTGAGCGTCTCGACCAGGTGAAGCGGGGTCGTCGTGCCGCCTTCCATTCGGGCGGTGATGAACGGCTGGTTGATCTCTGTGGTCGCCGCCGAGCTGAGCTCGATCTTCGCTTTTTCGGCAGCTTCCTTGAGCCGCTGCAGCGCAAGCCGATCGGTGCGAAGGTCGATATTCTCCTTCGCCTTGAACTTGTCGGCGAGCCAATTGACGATGCGCGCATCGAAGTCCTCGCCGCCGAGGAACGTGTCGCCGTTGGTCGACTTCACCTCGAACACGCCGTCGCCGATTTCGAGGACGGAAATGTCGAACGTGCCGCCGCCGAGGTCGTAGACGGCGATCGTCTTGCCCTCTTCCTTCTCTAACCCATAGGACAGTGCGGCCGCAGTCGGCTCGTTGATGATGCGCAGCACTTCGAGGCCCGCGATCTGGCCGGCGTCCTTGGTCGCCTGGCGCTGTGCGTCGTTGAAGTAAGCGGGAACGGTGATCACCGCCTGGGTGACGGTCTCACCGAGATAGGCCTCGGCGGTTTCCTTCATCTTCTGAAGGATGAAGGCGGAAATCTGCGACGGCGAATAATCCTTGCCGCCCGCCTGGACCCAGGCGTCGCCGTTCGCGCCCTTGACGATCTTGTAGGGCACCAGCTCGGTGTCCTTCTTGGTGATCGGGTCGTCAAAGCGGCGGCCAATGAGGCGCTTCACCGCGAAAATCGTATTGTCCGGATTGGTGACCGCCTGGCGCTTCGCCGGCTGGCCGATCAGACGTTCGCCGTCCTTCGTGAAAGCGACGACGGAAGGCGTGGTGCGCGCGCCTTCTGAATTCTCGATGACCTTCGGCTTGCCGCCTTCCATCACGGCGACGCAGCTGTTGGTCGTGCCCAAGTCGATGCCGATGACCTTGGCCATGTTCCTCTATCCCTCTTCTACAAGCCCCTCTTCGGCCCCATTGAGGCGGCCGAACAGTTGAATTCATTCGGGATATAGGTGGCGAGTTCGGGTGAACAAGGTTCGGCCGGACGGTCACGGCATCGCCATGCCGCCGTTGACGTGCAGCGTCTGGCCGGTGACGTACCCCGCTTCGCGGCTTGCGAGATAGATGCACGCCGCGCCGATATCCTCGCCGCTGCCCATCCGCGCCATTGGAATGCGCGACAGGATGCCCTCGCGCTGCTGGTCGTTGAGCGCATCGGTCATCGCCGAAGTCATGAAGCCTGGCGCGATCGCGTTGACCGTGATGTTGCGGCTCGCGAGTTCCTGCGCGACCGCCTTGGTCATGCCGATCAATGCGGCCTTCGATGCCACGTAATTGGCCTGGCCCGGGTTGCCCGTGACCCCGACTACGGAGCTGATCGAGATGATGCGGCCGAACCGCGCCTTCATCATCGGCTTGGCCGCCGCGCGCATGAGGCGGAACGCGGCTTCGAGGTTGATCCGGATCACCTCCTCGAACTCCTCGTCCTTCATCCGCATGAGGAGATTGTCTCGAGTGACCCCCGCATTGTTGACGAGAATGTCGAGCTTGCC
>DATMHG010000089.1:0-2470 GCA_035555035.1 Sphingomicrobium sp. | reverse complement strand
CGTAGAAGAACCAGCGGTAGTAATCGGCTTTTTCGTCCTCGCGAGGCCCGAGGCCGGCCTGCGGGAAGACGTCGGCGAGGTAGGCGCAGATCGCCGCGCATTCGGTGACAATATGATCCCGATGTTTGATGGCCGGGACCTTTCCCATTGGGTTCACCGCCAGGTAGCGCTCGCTCTTGAGCTGATCGTAGGCGACGACCTCGGTCTCGTAGGGCTGACCCAGCTCCTCAAGCATCCAGCGGACGATGCGCCCCCGCGATTGCGGGTTGGTATAGAAGATGAGGTCGGTCATTTTCGACTCCTGTCGTTGAACAGCGGGTGCGCCAATTACGCTTATTCGGCCGCCTGCTCCTCGAATCTTCACATCGGAACGGCCGCATTGCGGTGCCGATCAGCCGAATACCCTCCCGGTGATCGTGCGGAATCGAGGGTCGTTCCGCACCGGATCCAGGAAAGGATCGCCGAGCATCGACGCGAGGCCTGAATCCCGCTTCGTCCACGCGGCATCGAGCGCAGCGATGCATTTGTCAACGTCGCCGACCTGCGCGTAGACCTCGGCGAGTTGATAATTGGCTGCGTCGCCGTACCGCTTCTGTATCGCCGATATCGCGCCGAGCGCTCGATCCTTTTGCCCGGAGCGGACCGCGATTCCGGCTTCTCCGACGAGTCTGCGATAATCATCTGGGGGCAGGTCGGCGAATGTACGATTGGCGTCGTCCAAGCGGCCGAGCATCACGAGGTCGAACCCCGAGAAGGCCTTCGCGAGTGTATTTTGCGGTTTGACCAATAGTGCTCGGCGGGCCGCTTCGATCGAGTCCGAGTACTGGCGCCCGTAGAAGAGAATGCGTGCCTGGATTGCCCGCGCTACCGCATTGAGCGGATCGAGGTCGATCGCCTGGCCGATGGTGCTCTCAGCTTCAGTCTGCCTGCCCACCTGACATAGGGTGAGCGCGTAGTTCAGATAGGCCAAGGAGTCCGCTCCGGAGAGCTGCACGGAGCGTTGGGCTTCCTGCAGCGAGCGCTTCATCGCTAGCTGGTTGTAATAGATAATCCCAAGCGCGGAGTGGGCGAGTGCGAGGTTCGGGGCGATTTGAATGGCGCGAGTGACCGCCCTCAATCCCTCCCCTTCACCGCGGTCCTTTTCCGCGGCGTTTCGGGCCCAGGTGTTTGCCCAAAGCACCTGCTGCAGGCCCAATCTCGCAAGAGCTTCGGCGTAATTGGGATCGAGACGCGTCGCCTGCTGAAGGAGTGCAATCCTGCGCAATTGCGGGCCGCTGCTGTCGTCTCCTTCGGTTGCTGTCGCCTGGAGCAAGAAGTCCTGCGCTTGCGGGTTGTTCGTCCCTCCGGTCGGAAGCGCTTCCCGCGCGCTGCCCGCAAGCTCGACGCTGAGTGCGCGCGCGACATTGGCGGCGATGTCGGACTGAATCTGCAGAACGTCGCCGAGCGGACGGTCGAAGCTCTGCGACCATTGCTCCAGTCCGCTCCTGCCGTCGACGAGTTGCGCGGTGACACGCACGGTCGAGGGAGAGCGGCGGACGCTGCCAAGCACGACATTTGCGACGTTTAGCCGGCGAGCGGCCGTTATCGCATCCGCGTTCCTGAGCATTTCCGACGAAGTTCGGGCAACGACGTGAAGGCCGCCGAGCGCGGCAAGCGCTGCGCGGACTTCTTCGGCCATTCCGTCCGAGAAATAATCGTCCGAACGGTCGCCGCTGAGGTTGGCGAAAGGCAGGACTGCGATCGTGTTGGCCGTCGCCGCCGAGGAACGGAGAAGCAGCCAGCCGCCGGCACCCGCGGCGACGAGTACGGCGCCGCCGCCGACCGCAAGCGCGCCGCGCCGGCTCACGCGGACTCGGGACTCAGGCGCCCGCGCAATGGGGCCCTTGCGCCCCAACATCGAATGCACGCAGGCGCTGACGGCGCGATATCGCGGATCGGACGCGTCGCCTTTCCAGCCGGTGAGCGAGAGCGCCTGCATCTCGCCGAAGCCGAGCGGCGGCTCCACGTCATCGATCGTGACGGGAAGGTAGGTTCCGCGATGCTCGGCTCGGTTGGCCTCATCCCTGACGAACCGCCCTTCGCGGCCGATCGAACTGCTGCTCCATACGACGATCACGCAGCGGGCAGCATCCAATTGCTCTGCGATGGCTTCACGCCACGCCTCCCCGGCGGAGACGTGCACGTCCCACCAGACGGAGAGCCCCTCGGCTTCCAGGGCGTGCACCAGCGGCGCGGCCCGCGGCCGGTCCTCCGCCTTATAGGAAACGAAGACATCCGCCATGCGCAGCCCCCGAGAGGCTCGCACTTTACGAGCAATCAGCCTCCGACGCGAGCGCCTGCTCCAGCATTTCGAGCATCGCTTTGAGCGATTTCAGCCGCACCGGCCCACGACCCGCCGCACCGAAATGTTCTTCGCGATGCATGGTGCGGCGGTTGCGGCGGGCGAGAGCGAGGTGGACCAGACCTTCCT
>DATMHG010000088.1:0-3164 GCA_035555035.1 Sphingomicrobium sp. | reverse complement strand
GATCTCGGCGTCCATCCGTCCTGCCGTGACCCCGAGCTCCGGCTTGTTGGTGATGATGCGGATCGTGCCTGCCTGGCTCGAAGCGCCGTAGAGCGTGCCCTGCGGACCGGCGAGGCTTTCGATACGGGCGATGTCGTAGATGTGGACGTCGAGCGTCCCGCCGATCGTCGTGATCGGCTGCTCGTCGAGATAGCTGCCCACCGACGGAAGCGAGCCCGAGTGGTTGCCGTCGCCGCCGGTCGCAACGCCGCGCATGTAGACCGTCGTGAAACCCGGCCCCGCCGTCTGATAGCTGACCGACGGAAGCTGCTTCGTATAATCCTCGAAGTTGGAGATGTTCAGCTGGTCCAGCCGCCGCGTACCGATCGCGGTGACGCTGATCGGGACGTTCTGAAGGTTCTCTTCGCGCTTCTGCGCGGTGACGATGATCTCGGTCGAATCCGGTTGCTCGCCGTCCTGTGCTTTTTGCGTCGCCGGGGGCGGCGCGGTGACGTCGGTGGCGTTGGTGCCCGGAGCAGGCGATTGCGTCGTGTCGACGGGCGGCGCCGTCTGCGCCAAAGCAGGCGATGCGATCGCCGTCGACGCGAGGAAGCCAATCGTAAGTGCGTGAATCGTCCGAGCGGTCACAGAAGCCCCCTTCGCTAGACCCGAGGAACAGCAGAGCGGCAGAGCGCAACGACCTTGTCAACGGGCCTCTGTTACGGCTCCGTGACTTTGAGGTGGATTGTGTCGCCCGCGCTACAGAAAGGCGTCGGGAACGCCAGGGTAAGCGTCCAGCACCGGCCCGAGCGCACTCTTCAGCGGATCGAGGTGGGCTTCATAACGCCGCCACTCCTCGGCGGAGTCGCGATAGATCGGCTGCCGCACCTGCTCGGAGCTCGCTGTCCGCACCGCCCGCTCGGTCTCGTAGAAGCTCAGGCAGGCAGGCTCGAACTCCAGCCCGCAATGGTCCAGCAAGGCGCGGATCTCGTTCTCGGTGTCTTCGACCATGCGCTCGTAGATCACGCGGTGGACGCGGCCGGGCAAAACGGCGTCCACGTGGGCCATCAGCCGCACATAATCCGAATAGTAACGGCCAAGGTCGTCCAGATCGTAGCTGAAGTCCTGCCCCCGCGCGAAGTGCTGGCGGAAGTTCGACAGGCAGCAGCCGAGCGGGTGCCGTCGCGCATCGATGATCTTCGCGTTCGGCAGGACGAGCTGGATGAAAGGCACGAACATCCAGTTGTTCGGCAGCTTGTCGATAAAGAACGGTCGGTCCGTACGCCGCTGGACGGCGGCCCTGCGCAGGTACGCCTCCCCCGCTGCTTCTCGCTCGCTTGGGCTCAGTCTCGCTGCGGAATCCGGATAGCCGCCATCCTCCCGCGCGACTGCAGGAAGGTCAGGCAGCTCCGACGTGCCTTCGACCTTGCTGTGCGACGAGAGGATCTGTTCGACCAGTGTCGAGCCTGCCCGCGGCATTCCGACGATGAAGATCGGGTCCGGCGCATGGCAGCCGCCCGCAGATGTCAGCACCTCTCGCGTAAACAGCTCGATGCTGCGGTCGACCTTGGCGGTGATGTCGTCGGCCCGATGCGGATGGAAACGGCGCCTCTGCGCATTCCCCTTCGAATAATGCTCGAAGGCCTCGTCGGTACGCTTCGCATCGTGCATCGCCTTGCCGAGTGCGAATTCGAGGTGGAAGCGATCGCTCTCGCCCAGGTCAGGGGCATCGAGGGCGCCCTCCATCGCCGCGACGTCCTCCTCGCTGAAACGGACGGTCTTGAGGTTCGCCAGGCTGAACCAGGCCTCCCCAAGCGTGGGCTTGAGCTCGATGGCGCGGCGATAGGCGGCGATCCCCTCCTCCGTCCGCCCGATGGTCTTCAGCAAATGGCCGTAGCTCTGCCACACCCGTGGCTGGAGCGGCGCGCGCTCGATTACCTGCTGGTAGAGCGCAATGGCCTGGTCGAAGTCGCCGAGGCGCCCCAGCGTCGCCGCCTTCAGGTTCATGTGCGAAAGGACTTCCGGCTCTTCCCGGAAGAGGTCGTCGAGCAGCGCCAACGCTTCGGCAGGGCGTCCTAGCCGTCCAAGGACCATCGCGAGGTTCGCGCGGGCCGGATTGAAATTGGGCGCGATCTCGAGCGCTCGACGAAGCAGGTTTTCGGAATCTTTCAGCCGCCCGATCCGCGCCGCCAGCTCGGCGAGCATGCGGATCGCCCTCACGTCGTAGGGATCCTCCTTGAGATGTGGCTTCAGCAGTCGTTCGGCGATGTCCAGCCGGTTCGCGTGCATCGCCGCGGCAGCCTCGATTAGCCGCGGATGCCAATGCTTCATGCCTGCCGTTTCCGTCCCCACGACGTCGTCGTAGCCTGCGCTCACGGCTCGCGCCAAGCCGCCGGTGCCGCTATGCGCCTGCCATGCGCTATTTCGAAGACCTGGAAATCGGAGCCCGGACCTATTTCGGCTCCTACGCGGTGACCCGCGAGGAAGTGCTGGAGTTCGCGCGCAAGTACGACCCGCAGCCGTTCCACCTCTCGGACGAGCATGCCGCGAAGACTCATTTCGGCCGGCTCGCAGCCAGCGGCTGGCACACCTGCGCAATGACGATGGCCGTGATCGCGCGGCACGTCGTCGAGCACCGGCAGGCCGGCCTCGGCTCACCCGGGATCGACGAGCTTCGCTGGCTGAAGCCGGTCTATCCCGGCGATACGCTGCACGTGAACGGGACGATCATCGAAATAACCCCATCCCGGTCGCGTCCGGAGATGGGGTCCTTCAGGTCTCAGATGATCGTCACCAACCAGGACGACGTGCCCGTGATGCGGTTCACGTCGATCGTCCTGATCAGCCGGAAGCCCGACTCAGCCGAAGCCTAGTCGTGCTTGACGCGCCAGCGGCCACCGCCGCGGCGGCGTTCATTCTGCACGGTCGAATCGCCGTCGTCCGTCACGCTCTGGACGACGCGCTGCCGCTGGACGCGGACACGCTGGGCATTGCTGTTGTCGTCGCCCCCGCCGCGCACGCGGACAGGCATGGCGCGGTTGCGATTCCTGAATGCGCCCCACTGCTCGGTCGTCACGGCAGCCGTCGCATTCTTGTTCGTGCGCACATACTCCTGGCGGCGCTGCTGCCAGTAGTTGCGCATCGCGTCGCTCCACCGGTGCGGGTGACGGTCGCGGTCGTACACG
>DATMHG010000087.1:0-12471 GCA_035555035.1 Sphingomicrobium sp. | reverse complement strand
TAGCGAAATTGGCCTCACAGGCCTAAGAGCGCAGCAACCCTAAGACTCGTGCGTTTGTGAAGGACTCGTTCGTGGCCACCGCCACCCATCTCCTCACCGAAAAAGAAGCGACCGCGCATCCGCCGGTCGAGGCCGTGGTCGTCCGGTTCGCCGGCGACAGCGGCGACGGAATGCAGCTGACCGGCGGCCAGTTCACGCTGTCGACCGCGCTGGCCGGCAACGACCTCGCCACCTTCCCGGATTTCCCCGCGGAAATCCGCGCTCCGCAGGGGACGACCTTCGGCGTCTCCGCCTTCCAAATCAATTTCGGCAGTTGCGCGATCGACACCGCGGGCGACCAGCCGGACGTGCTGATCGCGATGAACCCGGCGGCGCTGAAGGTGAACGCCGACGCGGTCCGCGAGGGCGGCCTGATCATCGCCGACGAGGGCGAGTTCACGCAACGCAACCTCGCCAAGGCGGGGTACGAGCAGAGCCCGCTCGAGGACGGCAGCCTCGCCAAGTGGCAGGTCGTCCACTTCAACATCTCGCAGCTGACGCTCGATGCCGTGAAGCCGTTCGGCCTCGGCAACAAGGAGGCGCTGCGCTGCAAGAACATGTGGACGCTGGGGCTCGCGCTCTGGATGTTCGACCGCGACCGCCAGCCGATCGTCGACTGGCTCAAGGTCAAGTTCGCCAAGGCGCCGGAGCTCGCCGAAGCGAACATCGCCGCGCTCAACGCCGGTCATGCCTACGGCGAGACGGTCGAGATGGGCGCGCCGTTCAAGCAGCACCACATCGCGCCCGCGCCCGCCGAGCCCGGCCTCTACCGCACCGTCACCGGCGCCGAAGCGCTCGCGTTGGGCCTTGTCGCGGGCTGCCAGCTCGCGGGCCTGAACATGTTCTTCGGCTCCTATCCGATCACGCCTGCGAGTCCGCTGCTTCACCATCTCGCGCGGCTCAAGGAGTTCGGGATCACGACCTTCCAGGCGGAGGATGAGATCGCGGCCATCTGCGCGGCGATCGGCGCGAGCTACGCCGGCCAGCTCGGCATCACCTCCTCGTCGGGTCCGGGCATTGCTCTAAAGACGGAGGCGATCGGCCTCGCGGTCATGACCGAGCTTCCGCTCGTCGTCGTCAATTCGCAGCGCGGCGGGCCTTCGACAGGCCTGCCGACCAAGACCGAGCAGTCGGACCTCTACCAGGCCGTGTACGGGCGCAACGCGGATTCCCCCGTGCCGGTGCTCGCCGCCCGCTCGCCCGCCGATGCTTTCGACTGCGCCATCGAGGCGTGCCGCATCGCGACCCATTACATGACGCCGGTGATCCTCCTCACCGACGGCTATATCGCCAATGCCGCGGAGCCGTGGCGCGTTCCCAACATGAGCAAATATCAGCCGTTCCCGGTGAAGTTCTTCGATCAGGCGCCGGGCGAAGGGCAGACGGTCATGCCGTACGCCCGCGGCGATGGTCTCGCGCGGCCGTGGATCAAGCCGGGGACGTCCGGGCTCGAGCATCGCATCGGCGGCATCGAGAAGGCGCCGGGCACGGGCAACATCGACTATCGGCCCGAAGTTCATCAGGAGATGACGGACACCCGCGCCGCCAAGGTGAACGGCGTCGCCAACTCGATTCCCGACCAGGAAGTCTGCATCGGCCGCGAAGGGGCGGAGCTGGCGATCGTCGGCTGGGGCTCGACCTTCGGGCCGATCCACCAGGCCGTCCGCCGCGCGCTCGCCAAGGGGCAGGACGTGGCCCACGTCCACGTCCGCCACATCTGGCCCATGCCCAAAAATATGTCTGTCCTATTGAAGGGCTTCAAACATATCCTCGTGCCCGAGATGAACATGGGGCAGCTGAAGACGGTGCTTCGGGACCAGTTCCTCGTCGACGCGAAGTCGTTGACGAAGGTCAGCGGCCACCCGTTCCGTATCGCCGAGATCGAAGCGGCGATCGACGCTGTGCTCTTGGGAGGCGATCGGTGAATCCTCGCCGTCACTGCGAACATTCCCGAACGTTCGCCATCCGTGTTCCCCGGCGAAGGCCCGGGCCCAGGAGCGCGAAGCGCTTCAGTTCCTTTGGCCGAAGCTCGACACGCTGCTCGGCAGCGTCCTGGGCCCCGGCCTCCGGCGGGGAACGATAATGAAACAGCTCAACGCCTGGCCGCTGCTGGTCCTGCTGGTCGTGGTCATTCTCCTCGTGATCTGGCTGAGGCCCCACTGATGAATGACATGACGACCATCACCACCGCCAAGGACTGGGCGAGCGACCAGGAGGTCCGCTGGTGCCCCGGCTGCGGCGATTATGCGGTGCTCAAAGCCGTGCAGCGCACCATGCCCGACCTCGGCGTCGCGCGCGAGAAGACGGTGTTCATCAGCGGCATCGGCTGCTCCAGCCGCTTTCCCTATTACATGGCCTGCTACGGCTTCCACACCATCCACGGCCGCGCGCCGGCGATCGCCACGGGCGTCAAGCTCGCCAATCCCGAGCTCGACGTGTGGATCATCACCGGCGATGGCGACGCATTGAGCATCGGCGGCAACCACACGATGCACGTGCTGCGCCGCAATCTCGACTGCCAGATCCTGCTGTTCAACAATGAGATCTACGGTCTGACGAAGGGCCAATATTCGCCAACCAGCCGCGTCGGCACGCGCTCTCCCTCGACACCGTTCGGCTCGGTCGACCGGCCGGTGACGCCGTGCGCGTTCGCGCTCGGTTCGGGCGCCCGCTTCATCGCCCGCGGAATCGACGTCCACAAGAATCTGCCGGACGTCCTCAAGGCTGCCCACGCCCACAAGGGCGCCAGCTTCGTCGAAATCTATCAGAACTGCATCGTCTACAACGATGACGTGTTCGCTTCCTTCACGGAGAAACAGGCGGCAACCGAGAAACAGCTGTGGCTTCAGCCGGGCGAGAAGATGCTGTTCGCCAACGGCACGAAGGGGCTCGCGCTCGATACCGAGCGGCTGGCGCTCAAGGTCGTGGCTGGCGACGATCCTTCGGTGATCACGCACGACCCAACCAACCGCGGCGTCGCGGCGATGCTCATCCTGATGCCCGAGAGTTTCCCGGTGGCGCTCGGCGTGATCTACGAGAACCCCGCGCCGACCTTCGAAAGCGCGGTGATCGAACAGAACAAAGCCGCCGCATCGGGCAAGACCGCCGACCTCCAGGCGCTCGTCTCCAAGGGCCAGACCTGGATGGTCGAAAAGGAGCCGCACCAGCTTTGAAGTTCGTCGTCATTGCGAGGAGCGTGAGCGACGAAGCAATCCAGCGGCGCGAGGTCTGGATTGCTTGTCCCCCGGACTGCGATCCGGGGTCGCAATGACGATCGGCTAGCTTGGACAATCTCACCCATTCGCTCGCCGGCTGGGCGCTCGGCCAGGCGGGCCTGAAGACGAAGACGCGCAAGGGTCTAGCCGCGCTGATCCTCGGCGCGAACATGCCGGACATCGACGTCTTCTTCGGCAACGCGCCGTGGGATCCGCTGTCGATCCATCGGGGCTTCACGCATGGCCTCGCCGGCGGCGTCCTCGTCATGCCGCCGGTCCTCGCCGGACTGCTGTGGCTGCTCGATCGATGGCAGCTGAGCCGCGGCGTGAAGTTCAAAAGCCGACTGCCGATGCATTTCGGCTGGCTCCTCGCGCTTTGTTATCTCGCAACCCTCACGCATCCTTTGCTCGACCTGCTCACGACCTACTCGGTCCAGCTCTTCTCGCCGCTCTCCGGTGCCTGGTACCATGCCGACGCCCTGTTCATCATCGACGTGTGGGTGTGGCTGGTGCTCGCGATCGCGATCGGTGTGTCGAAGCGCCGAGAGCTATGCGGCAAGGAGTGGCGGCGCCTGCCGCAAGTCGCGATCGGAATAGTGTTGGCCTACATCGCGCTGAACCTGTTCATCAGCCAAAGGGCGGCCGCTGCGGCCCGCTCGATCGATCCGGCCGCGAACGCGATCTTCGCCTCACCTCCACCCGTGCTGTTTTGGAAGCGCGACCTCGTGTGGCGCGACCGCGATTGCTATCGGCGCGGCAGCTACGACCCGCTCGCATCCGATCTTGGACCTGTCGGCGCATGCCAGCCTTCGAACATGGGCGACCCGGTGGTGCGAGAGGCAATCCGGCGCGACCCGCGGCTTCAGAAGTTCCTCAAATGGTCGGTCCTTCCACAGGCCGAAGTCGCGCGAGATCGCTGCTTCGCTCGCGTGACCATCGGCGACGCGCGCTATGGCGAGGGCAGGCGCTCGCGGCTGGCCCGCGAGACAGTCGTCCCGACGCATGCGCGAGGCTGTTAATTCGTCGGAACTCGACAATCGGCGTCCAAATTCATAACTGCGCCGTGATGAGCACCCGCGGCGAGCATCTGCTGCACGCGGACCGCCGTTTCGCGACGGGCGGCGGGAAGCTCGCGCGCCTCGCGGCGCCTGCCTTCGCCAAGGTGCTCGATGAGATCGACCGGAATCTAGTTGCCGGCGGCATCGACGCGATGCTTCCTGATGGTTCGAAGCGCCGCCTCGGCTTCCGCGGGCCCGGACCCGCCGCGGTCGTGCGACTCAGCAGCTGGCTCGCACTCGTCCGGCTGGCGACTTCGGGCTCGGTCGGCTGGTACAAGGCGTGGACGCTCGGCGAGTGGTCCAGTCCCGATCCGGTCGCGGTCTTCGAGAGTTTTTCGGTCAACGCCGTCGCGTTGGGCGAATTAGGCCGCGCCAAGGGTCCGTTCCGCTGGGTCAACGCGGTCGCTCACCGCCTGCGGGACAACGCGCCGCGCAGGGCGAAGCAAAACATCGCGGCGCACTACGACCTCGGTAACGATTTCTATTCCGCCTGGCTGGACCTGACGATGACATATTCGTCGGCGAGATTTGCGGCGACCGACGACAGTCTTGAAGACGCCCAGCTCCGCAAAGTCCGCACGCTCCTCGACCGGCTCGAGTTGAAACCAGGCCAACGCCTGCTCGAGATCGGTTGCGGCTGGGGCACACTGGCGATCGAGGCGGCGAAGCGCGGCGCGCAGGTCGTCGGATTGACGCTTTCCACGGAGCAGGAGGCCTGGGCCGAAGAGAAGATTGCCGCGGCAGGACTCTCGCCGCAGATCGAAATCCGCCTCCAGGACTATCGCGATACGGCCGAGCAATTCGATGCAGTGGCGTCGGTCGAGATGGTCGAGGCCGTGGGCAGGCGCTGGTGGGGCACCTATCTCGATGCCATCGCGCGCAACCTCAAAGCCGGCGGCCGGGCGGCGCTTCAGTTCATCTCCATCGATCACCGGCTGTTCGACCGGTATATGCGCAACCCTGACTTCATCCAGACCTACATTTTCCCGGGCGGGTGCCTCCTCGACGAACCGCAATTCGAAGGCTTGGCGCACGACCGCGGGCTTTCATGGCAGGATCGCCAGGGCTTTAGGCTCGACTATGCGGAGACTCTGAAGCGCTGGCGCGAGCGCTACAACCGAGCGGTCGCTAACGGTACGCTCCAGGATTTCGCCGAGCCGTTCCACCAGCTCTGGCGTTATTATCTCATGTACTGCGAGGGTGGATTTCGCGGCGGCGCGATCGACGTCGCTCAGGTGACGATGGTCGCGGGCTAGCCCGTGGGCCTGTTCGACGAAGCTAAAAGCATTGTCCGGCAAACCGGACGTCCCGAGGACGCCGTCGCCTTCATCGAACGCAAGGCGGCACAAGGCGACGTCGAAGCCAATCTCATCGTCGGCCACTGGTTCCTTTACGGCAGCGACCGGCCGCGCGACCCAAACGCCGCGAAAGCCCATTTGCAAGTCGCCGCCCGAAAAGGGAACACACATGCGGTCCGAATCCTCGCCAACCTGGCCAGCGCCGGCATCGGCTGCGAAGCGGATCCGGCGATTGCGCTCGCAAGATTGCGGGAGATCGCCGATCGCGACGAAATCGCGGCCGCGCAAGTGCAACTTCTGTCGCGGCTCATGAGCGATGCGGAAGCCGCGGCCGCGAAGCGAGAACGCTTCTCGGCGGATCCGTCGATCGAGTTGGTGAAACAGCTGCTGCTGCCGGAGGAGCGCGAGTACATCATGCGGCTCGCCGCGCCGGTGCTGAAGCCGTCGTTCGTTTACGAACCGGGCGTGCACCAAGGGAAAGCCGACCCGATCCGCAAGTCGGAGGGCGCTGCCATCCTGCCGCACGACGAGGATCTGATCATCCAGGCGATCAACCGGCGGCTGGCGCTGGCGACCGGGACCCAAATCAACCAGCGCGAGGCGCTGTACGTGATCCGCTACGTGCCGGGCGAGGAGTATCGGCCCCACCTGGATGCGCTGCCCGGCCTTGCCAACCAGCGCGTCTGCACCGCGATCTGCTATTTGAACGACGATTATGAAGGGGGCGCGACCAGCTTTCCGGAACTCGGCATTTCGGTCCAGGCCGAGGCGGGCGATGTGCTCATCTTCGCTAACCTCGATGGGACCGGCGCGCCCGATCTGCGCATGCGCCATGCCGGGGAGGTGGTGACGAGCGGCGTCAAGTGGATCGCGACGCGCTGGATCCGCCAGCGCGCGCATGATCCTTATGAGCAGGCCTGATGGGCTAGGTCGGGCTATGTGCGTCGTTCGCCTTCGCGCCGCTCGCCGCTGCGGCGGTCGGCGCCCCGGTCGACGCTCCTCCGATCTTCTCCACTTCGGCGATCGTCCTCGCGGCGCTCGTCGCCGCTCCGCCGATCGCTCTTGCCGTCCTTGCTCGTCATACGCCAACTCCCCTGCTGGACACGGGACTAGGGCAAAGCTGAATAATCCACTTCGGTCAGAAAAACCCCGCCCGCCTGATCGCCAACCGCCCAGCGGATCTGCGCCTGAACATCTTCGGAGCCGTCCACCCGCAGGATAACGACCTCGCCGATGCGCGGAAGCTCCTCGACCTGCACCTTGAACCCGCCGCTCGACACATCGAGAACCGTCACCACTGTCTCCACGCCTTCGGAATCGATCAGGACGGCTGGTCGCCTGAGATCGATCCGCGGCGCACGCTTGATGAAGCCCGGCACCCGCCTCATTTCGCTGCTCCTCTCCACGCACGTAACATGGATCAGCTTTCTTTGACAGGTTTGGTACGTGGAGAGCGCCAGTCGACCACGCAGGTTCCCGCGGCAAGCGAGAACGGGCCGAAACTGGCGGAAAAAGCGACGCATGCCAGCAGCGCTTTGCGCCCGCTCTCCGACAGGATGACGACAGCCATTGCAGGCGCCATCGCGATCATGTCGTAGCGAAGGGCGTAAGGCGCCGCGAACAGGCTGGCGCAGGCAATCATGGCCGCCGTGTTCCGGCTATCGAGATCGCGGGACTTCAGCGCGATCGCCAGCGCCGACGCGCATCCGAGGAGCAGAAGGGGGAGACCAGGGAGACCAACGGTCGTCGCGAATGCTGCCGGGGAAACGGCCGACATGGACAAGCCCCGGTGCGCCACGATCTGCTGGAACCCTGAAGCAACATCGGCCCAGTCGGACCAGATGCCTGATCCGAAAATCGCGATGGTGGCAAGCGCCAGCAGCAGTGCGGTGATCACCATTGCTGCAAAGACCGACCACTCGCGCCGGACGATGAGGAAGACCGGCGCCATCAATGCAAGCTGCGGCTTCAACGTCAGCAGGGCGCCGAGCAATATCCCACGGCAAATGCGGCACTCCGAGGCAAATGCCGCGAAAAGAATGGCGCTGGCGATGAACGACGTTTGCCCAGGAATGAGACCGACGCCGGCAGCCGGCGAGATGAGGGCGAGCGCGGTTGCGCCGCGGCCGTAGAGCCAAAGCGCAGCGAGGCAGAAGGCGACGACCGACAAGGCGGTCCAGATGAGAAATCCGGGCCATGCGTCAACCAAACGGAGGGGCAAGAACCACAGCAGCGCCGTCGGCGGATAGACGAATGGCTGTTCGTTGGGCGCGTAAGGATGCAGCGCGTGGGCCGCCCGCCAGAACACCGCGAAATCAACGCCCGCAGCCTTCGGCCAGAGCACAGCGACTATCGCGACGTTCGAACTGACCGCCACCCATAGAGCAATCAGCAGCGGCCATTTCTCGCGGATGAAATCGCCGCTTCGAATTTCCGTCGACATCGACCCCCCGACGGGAAGCTATGCCTCGACGCGCACCTTCTCGCCAGTGGGGGCGTGTCCGAGCAGCCGCTCGACGATGGCCTGGCCAACCACTTCGGGCGGCTTCACTTGCTCCGGCTCTTCGCCGGGGAAAGCGAGCGCGCGCATCCGTGTCCGCGTCGCGCCTGGATCGATGATGTGGACGCGGATGCGGTTCGTGAACGCCGTCTCGTCGGCATAGGCGCCGAGCAACGTCTCGAGCGCCGCCTTGGACGAGCCGTATGCCCCCCAAAAGGCGCGGGGCTCGGTCCCGACGGAAGAGGTCAGCGCAGCGATATCCGCTTGGTCAGCTTTCTTGAGCAACGCATCGAACGCGGCAATCAATGCCTGCGGCGCGAGCAGGTTGAGGCTGAGCAGCCGCGAATATTCCTTGGGATCGATGTCCTGCACGGGAGTCAACGATCCGAGCATCGCCGCGTTGAGAACGAGGATGTCGAGCTTCTCCCAGCGCTCCGTGACTGCGACGGCGAGCTTGCCGATGCTTTCGCCGTCGGTGAGGTCGAGCGGGGCGATCGTCGCCGTGCCTCCTTGATCGTGAATCCGCTGCTCGACCTCCTCGAGCGCCGATGCGGT
This sequence comes from Sphingomicrobium sp., assembly GCA_035555035.1. Lineage (GTDB taxonomy): Bacteria > Pseudomonadota > Alphaproteobacteria > Sphingomonadales > Sphingomonadaceae > Sphingomicrobium. The sequence continues at coordinate 3,806 of DATMHG010000087.1, read as the reverse complement.
CCGCGCCACCAGGATCACGTGCGCGCCGGCCGCGGCGAGCGCCTCGGCCGTCGCGGCGCCGATCCCGCGGCTGGCGCCGGTCACGACCGCAAGGCGATCGGCGAAAGGCTTCGATTCGGTCATGGCGGGCGCACTATTGGAACCGGCCCCGAACATCCATACGGTAGGTCCATGCGCCAATATCTCGACCTGATGCAGCGAATTCTCGACGCGGGCGTCGAGCAGCAGGACCGCACGGGCACCGGTACGCTGTCCACGTTCGGCGCGCAGATGCGCTTCGACCTTGCGGACGGGTTTCCGCTGCTGACGACCAAGAAGCTCCACCTGAGGTCGATCATCGTCGAGCTTCTCTGGTTCCTTCGCGGCGACACTAACATCCGCTGGCTGAACGAGCGCAACGTCAGCATCTGGGACGAATGGGCGGACGACAACGGCGACCTCGGTCCGGTCTACGGCAAGCAGTGGCGCGACTGGGAGACGGCGGACGGGCGGCACGTCGACCAGATTCGCAATCTCGTCCAGCTGATCCGCACTGATCCTTTTTCGAGGCGCCAGATCGTCACGGCGTGGAACCCGGGCGAGATCGACCGGATGGCGCTCGCGCCCTGCCATTGCTTGTTCCAGACCCAAGTCGCAGCGGGCCGTCTCAATCTCCAGCTATATCAGCGGAGCGCGGACGTATTCCTCGGCGTCCCATTCAACATCGCTTCTTACGCGCTCCTCACGCACATGCTGGCGCGCGAGTGCGGCCTGGAGCCGGGCGTCTTCGTCTGGACCGGCGGTGATTGCCACCTCTACTCAAATCATCTCGAGCAGGCGCGATTGCAGCTGGCCCGCGAGCCGCGGCCGCTGCCGCGCCTGATGATCAAGGACCGCGGGCAGGATCTTTTCTCTTACGAAGGCGAGGATTTCCTGTTCGAGAATTACGAGCCGCACCCTCATATCTCCGCCCCCGTGGCGGTCTGACAGGACAGCACGGATGAATTTGCGGAGGCGGAATGGACCCGTTCCCGCGTCGCCGCGTTACATTTTCCCGTAAGTGAGGAGGAAGCTCATGATTCAGAAGATCATCACTGCGGGACTCGTTGTTGCGACCTTGGCGATTGCGGCCTGCAACACCGTGCATGGCGCGGCCAAGGACGTGAACTCCGTCGCGAACTGCACGCAAAATGCGATGAACGGCCGCAACTGCTAAGCAGAAGCGCTGGACAAGTCGCGTTCAGCTTGATTCATTATCGTTCCGGAGCCCTAACGGAGGAGCGATAATGATTCAGAAGGTGATGGCAGTGTTGCTGGTCGGCGCGGCCGTGACAATCGCCGCGTGCAACACGGTCAGGGGCGCAGCCGCCGACGTGAACTCGGCGGCGAGCTGCACCGAAAACGCGATGCACGGCGGCCGCTGCTAACAGCGACGTCGCGGTCATAGAGAAGTCCCGCCGGAGCGATCCGGCGGGGCTTCTTTCTTGGCGCCGGCGGCCGGCCTCAGTCTTGCAGGTAGTCGCCTGCGTCGGCGTCGAGACCATGCCCGCTGGGAACGACTTCGGCGAGCGGATCGTCGCCCGTGCCGGTGTCGTCACGCGGCGTACGCGCGAGCTCGGCGGCGCGGAGCTCCTGCGCAGATTCCGGCGCAACCAACGCCTCCTGCATGCGGCGATGCGCTGCACGAAGAGCCGTATCGCGCGATGAGGCCGCGACGCGCAGGCGGTTCATGCCTGCGCCCGTGCCGGCCGGGATCAGACGTCCGACGATCACATTCTCCTTGAGTCCAAGAAGCGTGTCGACCTTGCCCTGTACCGCGGCTTCCGTGAGGACTCGCGTGGTCTCCTGGAACGACGCCGCGGAGATGAAGCTACGGGTCTGCAGGCTTGCCTTGGTGATGCCAAGCAGCACCGGCTTGCCTTCCGCCTTCTTCTGCTTCTTCTCGAGCTTGGCGTTGGTCTCGTCCATCTCGTCGCGGTCGACCTGTTCGCCGGCGAGCAAGGTAGTGTCGCCGCCGTCGGTGATCTCGACCTTCTGCAGCATCTGGCGAACGATCACCTCGATATGCTTGTCGTTGATCTTCACGCCCTGCAGTCGATAGACCTCCTGGATCTCGCTCACGAGATATTCGGCCAGAGCCTCGACGCCGAGGACTTCCAGGATGTCGTGCGGATCGGGTGAACCGCCGACGAGATTGTCGCCGCGCTTCACATAATCGCCTTCCTGGACCTCGATCATCTTGGCTTTGGGCACGAGATACTCGACCGGCTCCGAACCGTCGTCCGGGACGATCGCGATCTTCCGCTTGGCCTTGTAGTCGCGCATGAAGGTGACCTTGCCGGAGACCTTCGCGATGATCGCATTCTCCTTCGGCTTGCGCGCCTCGAACAGCTCGGCGACGCGCGGCAGACCGCCGGTGATGTCGCGCGTACGCGCGGCTTCCCGCGGCATGCGCGCCAGCACTTCGCCGGCCTCGACCTGCTGGCCGTCCTCGACCGCGATGATGGCTCCGGCGGCGAGGCGATAGACGCCCGCTTCCTTCGCTTTCGCACCGGTGAGGGTAAGGCGCGGGTGGAGCGACTCCTTCTTCGACTTGGCCGCGTCGTCGGTGACCACGCGCTGTGTGATGCCCGTCGATTCGTCGACCTGCTCGGTCATCGTCCGGTTCTCGATCAGGTCCTGGTACTTCACGGTACCGGCCTTCTCGGTGATCACCGGGCTGAACGACGGATCCCACTCGGCGATGCGGTCGCCGCGGCTCACAATATGGCCGGACTCACACAGCAGGTGCGCACCATAAGGAACGCGGTGGGTCGAAAGCTCGCGCCCATCCATGTCGACGATCGCGATCTCGCCCGAGCGCGACAGCGACAGATGCCGTCCGCGCGGGTCGACGATCGTCGGCATGTCGCGAAGTTCGATCGTTCCGTCCACCGGCGATTCGAGGTTCGACTGCTCGTTGAGCTGCGCGGCGCCGCCGATGTGGAAGGTCCGCATCGTCAGCTGCGTGCCCGGCTCGCCGATCGATTGCGCGGCGATCACGCCGACTGCCTCGCCGATGTTCACCGGAGTGCCGCGGGCGAGGTCACGCCCGTAGCACTTGGCGCAGACGCCCTGCTTGGACGCGCAGATCAGCGGCGAGCGAATCCGCACCCCCTGGAGGCCGATCGCCTCGATCTGAGCGACCATCGCCTCGTCGAGAAGGCTGCCCTCCTCGATGATGACGTCGCCGCTCTTGGGGTCGACTACATCTTCGGCCGTGGTCCGCCCCAAAACGCGATCCGCAAGGGAAGCGATGACCGCGCCGCCCTGGACGATCGCGCGCATCTCGAGCGCACGGTCGGTGCCGCAATCCTCCTCGATGATCACCGAATCCTGCGACACGTCGACGAGGCGGCGGGTCAGGTAACCCGAGTTCGCCGTCTTGAGCGCCGTGTCCGCGAGGCCCTTGCGGGCGCCGTGGGTCGAGTTGAAGTACTCAAGGACGGTCAGGCCCTCCTTGAAGTTCGAGATGATCGGCGTCTCGATGATCTCGCCTGACGGCTTGGCCATGAGGCCGCGCATGCCGGCCAGCTGCTTGATCTGCGCCTGGCTGCCGCGGGCGCCGGAGTGGGCCATCATGTAGATCGAGTTTAGGTCGGCCTGGCGCCCGTCCGCACGCTTCGGAGTCGCTGAAATCTCCTTCATCATGGCTCGGGCCACCTGGTCACCGCAACGCGACCAGGCGTCGATCACCTTGATGTACTTTTCCTGCTGGGTGAGCAGGCCGTCCTGATACTGCTGCTCGTAATCCTTCACCAGCGAGCGGGTTTCCTCGACGAGGCTCT
>DATMHG010000086.1:0-59350 GCA_035555035.1 Sphingomicrobium sp. | reverse complement strand
AGGACGCGCGGGAATGTGCGCGGCTCCTGGGCTGCCGCCATGACGTCATTTCGATCGCGCCCGGAGTGGATGCGCTCGACGAAATGCTGCCCGATCTCAAAGGCTTGGCCGCCGAGAACGTCCAGGCGCGGCTGCGCATGGTGGCGCTGATGGCGCTGTCCAATGCCGACGGGCACATGCTGCTCACGACCGGCAACAAGAGCGAGATGAGCGTGGGCTATGCCACGCTCTATGGCGACATGGCCGGCGGCTATTCGGTGCTCAAGGACGCGTACAAGACGACCGCCTTCGCCCTGTCGCGCTGGCGCAATCGGAACAAGCTCGAGGGCGCGCTCGGGCCGGACGGTCCGGTGATGCCCGAGCGCGTCATCACCAAACCGCCGACCGCCGAGCTTCGCCCGGATCAGAAAGACGAGGACAGCCTGCCGCCTTATTCGGCGCTCGACCGCATCCTTGAGGGACTGGTCGATAAGGAAATGTCAGTGAAGGAGGTCGCGACCGCGACGGGCGAGGAGATCGTGCTGGTCTCGAACATCGAAAGCTTGCTCCTCAAGGCCGAGTACAAACGTCGTCAGGCGCCTCCGGGGGTGAAGATAGGCAACCGCAATTTCGGTCGCGACCGCCGCTATCCGATCACCAACTTCTTCCACACCGGCCCGCAGACGAAGCTGCCGCGATGACCGTGGTCACTCGTTTCGCGCCTTCGCCGACCGGGCGTCTGCACGTCGGCAACATCCGCACCGCGCTTCACAATTATCTGTTCGCGCGGAAGAACGGCGGCAAGTTCATCCTCAGGATCGACGATACCGATCGCGAGCGCTCGACGGCCGAGTTCGACCAGGCAATTCGAGGCGATCTCGATTGGCTGGGTCTCGCGCCCGGCGCGATCGTCCGGCAGTCGGAGCGTTTCGATCTTTATGAGCGCGAGTTCGAGCGCCTCAAAGCCGCAGGCCGAGTTTACGCCTGTTACGAGACTCCCGACGAGCTTGAGCTGCGCCGCAAGGTGCTTCTCGGCCGCGGGCTTCCGCCGGTCTATGAGCGCAAGCCCGCCGATGCGCCGGCGCCGGAAGGCCGCGCACCACACTGGCGCTTCAGGCTCGACCATGATGCGCCGATCGTCTGGAACGATCTGATCCGCGGCGAGCAGCGGTTCGACCCGAAATTGCTCAGCGATCCGGTCGTACGCCGTGAGGACGGCAGCTGGCTCTACCTGCTCCCGAGCGTCATCGACGATGTCGACCTCGGCATCACTCACATCGTGCGCGGCGAGGATCACGTGTCCAACAGCGCGGCGCAGATTCAGATGTTCGGGGCCTTAGGCGCGGACCCGCCGGAGTTTGCGCACGAGGCGTTGCTGGTCGCTGCCGAAGGCAAGCTCTCCAAGCGCCTCGGCTCCTACGGCGCTGAGCACGTTCGCGAGGAGGGCGTCGAGCCAATCGCTCTGCACGACGTGCTCGCCCGCATCGGCACGTCGCAAGCGGTCGAGCCGATCGCCACGCTCGATCAGCTCGCCGACAGTTTCGATTTCGCGACCTTCGGCCGCGCACCCGCGCACTTCGACCCGCACGAGGTGGAGCTCGTCAACGCGCGGCTTCTCCATCAGCTCAATTATGCCGAGGTCGCCGACCGGCTGCCGGCCGAAGCGACCGAAGAGGACTGGCTCCTCCTCCGGCCGAACCTGCAGCGCCTGTCTGATTTTGCGAGCTGGCTGGACGTGCTCCACGGCGAGATTGAAACGCCCGAACTCGCCCACGACGAGCGGCTGCTCGTTAAAGACGCTGCGGCGATGGCCGAGACGCTCGACTGGTCGGCCGAACCCTGGCGGAAGCTCACTTCGGAGCTGAAAGAGTCCACTGGAAAGAAAGGCCGCGAGCTGTTCCACCCGCTTCGCCTCGCGCTCACCGGGCGCGAAAGCGGTCCCGAAATGGCCGGCCTGGTCGAGCGCATGGGGCAGGACCGCGCGCTCCAGCGCCTCGCAGCCGCCGCCAAGCGCTGAGGCTGGTCGTCGCGCCGCCGCAGCCCTATCTTGTCCCTATGTCCTGGTTTCCCCGTCCGTCGACACCTCGCGGCGCATTCCGCGATCTTGCTGCCTTCATGCGCCAGCGCAGTCGTGAGCAGGTGATCGGCGCCTCTCTCGCCCTCCTCGTCACCGCAATCATTGTGATCGAGTTCGTGGTGGATGCGAAAATCGGCACCGCCCCGCCCGAGCAGATCACTTACGTCAACCTCTATCCCGAGAACCGCACCGACGCCGACATCCTCGCGGATCAGAAGAAGGACATGGCGGAGAAGTTGGCGGCACAAAAAGAGCGGCAACGGCAATTCCAGAAGCTCGAGAAACAATTCGGGATGTGAGGGCCGACGGGCGCTTCATGACCGAAGCGCTGGCGCTCGGCGAAGAGGCGCGCGGCCAAAGCGCGCCCAATCCGAACGTCGGCTGCGTGATCGTGTCGCTGTCGGGAAAGATCGTAGGGCGGGGAGCGACGGCCCCTGGCGGTCGGCCGCATGCGGAGGCGGTCGCGCTGGAGCAAGCGGGCAAGCGCGGACGTGGCGCCACGGTCTATGTAACGCTCGAGCCCTGCGCCCACGAGAGCCCGCGCGGGTCGGCGTGCACCGACCTGCTGCTGAAGGCGAAGCCCGCGCGTGTCGTCATCGCGCTGAAAGACCCCGACCCGCGTACCTCCGGCAAGGGCATCAGACGCCTGCGCGCCGCCGGCATCGAGGTGAAGCTCGGCGTCGGGCGCGAAGCGGCGAGGCGGTCGCTCTCCGGCTGGCTGACGCGGCTGGAGCTTGGCCGCCCGCGGATCACGCTGAAGCTCGCGCTGTCGATCGACGGCAAGATCGCTTTGCCTTCGGGCGAGAGCAAATGGATCACCGGAGAGGACGCGCGGCGGCACGTCCACCTCGAACGCGCGCACAGTGACATGATCCTCGTCGGCCGAGGCACCTATTTGGCCGATCAGCCGCAGCTCGACGTGCGTCTTCCCGGCCTCGAGGAACGGTCTCCCCGCCGGGCGTTGCTGACTCGCGGTGAAGCGGTCGACGGATGGGAAATCCTTAGAAATCCGAAGGATGTGTACCGACTTCATGACGTCAATGACCTGCTGGTCGAAGGCGGATCAGCCACGGCGACCGCGTTCCTGAGCGAAGATCTCGTCGATCGCATCCTGATCTACCGCGCCCCGATCATCGTCGGCGAAGGCAAATCTTCGTTCGGCTATGTCGGCCTCGATGCCATCGCCGACGCGCACGGCCGCTGGACGCAGGCCGACGAGCGCAGGCTCGGCGTCGACCGGCTCGAAGTTTACGAGCGGATGCGGGAAGCTTAAGCGGCCGCGATGTTCACCGGGATCGTCACCGACGTCGGCACCGTCCGCAGCGCCGAGCAGCGCGGTGACCTGAGGCTGCAGATCGAGACGGGCTACGACCTGAATACGGTCGACCTCGGCGCCTCCATCGCCTGCTCGGGCGTGTGCCTGACCGTCGTCGACAAGGGCGACGACTGGTTCGCCGTCGATGTCTCGGCCGAAACCGTCTCGCGGACCGCCGCCGATCGGTGGCGCGAGGGCGCCAAGCTCAACCTCGAGCGTTCGCTCCGTCTCGGCGACGAGCTCGGCGGCCATATCGTGACCGGCCATGTCGATGCGGTCGCGCAAGTCGTCGGCCTGTGCCCCGAAGGCGACTCGACGCGGGTTGGAATCAGCGTTCCGCGCGCTCTCGCCCCGATGATCGCGCCCAAAGGCTCGATCACGCTCGACGGCGTGTCGCTGACCGTCAATGATGTGCGGGACGCCGAGGACGCGAGCACCCACTTTGCCGTCAACATCATCCCGCATACGGCGCAGAACACGACGCTTGGCGATCTCACCGCCGGGCGACAGCTGAATGTGGAGGTCGACGTTCTTGCGCGGTATATCGACCGGATGCTGGCCACCCGCGCACAGTAGAAACAGATTTTGTTTCTCCTTTTATCACACTGCAATGTGATATAGGAGCTCGCCATGAGCGCGACTCTGATCGAACGGCTCGAAGCCATCATCGCCACCGGTGAAGTCAGCCGCGCCGGTCTCGCGCGCGCCGCCGGGCTTCATCCGAACAGCCTGAGAAAGCTGGGCTCGACCGAATGGAACCCCACCGCCGACCCGCTGACGCGCCTCGAAAAGCTCATCCAGCGCGGCACCACCGATGTTCTGGTCGGCACCGAGGCGATCATCAACGAGGCTCGCAATGGGCGTATGTTCATCCTCGTCGACGACGAGGGCCGCGAGAATGAAGGCGACCTCGTCATCCCCGCGCAGATGGCCACCCCGGACGCCGTGAACTTCATGGCCCGGCACGGCCGCGGCCTCATCTGCCTCGCTCTGACCAAGGACCGCGCCGACCAGCTCGGCCTCGAACCGATGGCCCGCACTAACCGCAGCCGCAACGAGACGGCGTTCACCGTCTCGATCGAGGCGAAAGACGGAATCTCGACCGGAATCAGTGCCGCCGACCGCGCCCGCACCATCGCGGTGGCGATCGATGCCGGCAACGGCCCGGACGCGCTCGTCTCTCCCGGGCACGTGTTCCCCCTCGTTGCCAAGCCAGGCGGAGTCCTCGTCCGTGCCGGCCATACGGAAGCGGCGGTCGACGTTGCACGCCTCGCGGGCCTGAACCCCAGCGGCGTGATCTGCGAGATCATGCGCGAGGACGGCACGATGGCGCGGCTCGAGGATCTGATGGACTTCGCCCGCGCGCATGGCCTGAAGATCGGTACGATCCGCGAACTGATCGCGTACCGACTCAAGAAGGACCATCTGGTCGAAAAGGTCGCGACCGCCGCGTTCCAGGCGAGCAGCGGCAAGGAATGGCAGGCGCAGGTGTTCCGCGACAAGTCGAGCGGCGAGGAGCAGCTCGCGCTGGTGCACGGCGCGCTCGAGACGACGAAGCCGGTGGTGGTGCGCATGCACAGCCTCGACCTGTTCGCCGACGTGCTCGGTGAAGCGGGTTTGCGCTCGGGCGTTCTCCAGGCAGCGATGCGTTGCGTCGAACGCGAAGGCGCGGGCGTCGTCGTGACGCTGCACGCGGCCGCACAGGGTTCGCTGTCGCGCTCAATCGACCTTCGAGCAGGCAAGCCGGCCGAGATCGGCGATGCAGTGCGCGGCTATGGCACGGGCGCGCAGATCCTCGCGGCGCTCGGAATTCATGACATGATCCTGCTCACCAATACCCACCACTCTCCGATCGCGCTCGCCGGCTACGGTCTCGCCATCGTCGAAGAGCGGCCGATCCGGGACTGCGAGGGCTGATGTCGATCTTCCTGCTGGCCGAAGCGCGCTTCTACCCGCACCTCAATGACATGCTGCTCGAAGGCGCCCGCCGCGCAATCGAAGCGGCTGGGCACAAGCATGAGACGCTCATCGTCCCCGGCGCGCTGGAGCTGCCGGGCGCAATCGCGCTCGCTGCGCGCAGCGGCCGCTTCTGCGCGTTCGTTGCGCTTGGCGTAGTGATCCGCGGCGAGACCTATCATTTCGAGCTGGTCTCGAACGAAAGCGCCCGCGGCCTGATGGACCTCATGGTGCAGGGCTATGCGATCGGCAATGGCATCCTCACCGTGGAGAACGAGGAGCAGGCGATCGTCCGCGCCGATCCCAGGCGAGGCGACAAGGGCGGCCACGCGGCACGCGCGGCCGTCGCCCTCTACGACCTGCGCGAACAATATGCGCCCTAGGCCGTCGCGCTGAACTTGTTCCGGGGTCCATTTTCGTGAAGGGCGCCTCGCGTCTCCAACATGGATGCAGAAACAAGTTCAGCATGACGGGAGTGCTTTTGACGCGCCGCTCGCACGATCATCCCTTTGCATTTGCAGCGCTTCTGTTCGGCAGTAGCGCACTCGCGTTCGGGCCGTGGCTCGTGCGCCTTTCGGGCGTCGGCTCCGTTGCCGCCGGCTTTTGGAGGCTCGCGCTCGCGCTGCCGTTCCTCTTCATTATTGCCGGGCTGACCGGGCAGGCGGTGCACTGGCCCGGGAAACGACTCGGTGTCATCGTCGCCGTCGCGGCATTCTTTTTCGCCGCCGATCTCGCTGCCTGGCACACCGGCATTCACATGACCAAGCTTGCCAACGCTACCTTGTTCGGCAACACATCGAGCCTGATCTTCGCCGTCTGGGGGCTATGGCTCGCGCGCAAGCCGCCGTCGCGGATGCAGGCTGCGGCCCTGACCCTCGCGGTATTGGGCGCTGCATTGCTCATGGGAAGTAGCTTCGAGCTCAGCCCGCGCAGCTTCGCCGGAGACCTTCTCGCGCTCGCCGCGGGCCTGCTCTACACCGGCTATCTGATCGCGGTTCAGCGCGCGCGCCGCGATCTCGCGCCGCTGCCGATGCTGTTCCTCGCCAGCCTGTTCGGCGGGGCAATGCTGCTGCCGGCCTCGCTGCTGCTGGGTGAGCGGATCATCCCGACGGACTGGACCTTCGTGATGATCCTGGCGCTCAGCAGCCAGGTCCTCGGGCAGGGGCTGCTCGTTTACGCGATCGGGGCTCTGTCGCCTCTGGTCGTCGGGCTCACCCTGCTGACTCAGCCTGCGATCTCCGCGCTCGTCGGCTGGCTGGTTTATGGCGAGACTCTGCGTCCGCTGGATTGGCTTGGCGCGGCTGCGATCGGCACTGCGCTGGTCCTGGTGCGTTTGCCGGAGCGGGGCTTGCGAAGGCTTCCGGAGCAGGCCAGTTGACCAAAGTGGAAAGCCCGAGTCCGCTCGAACAACTGCGCCGCCGCCTTGCTTTGGCGGTCGGCGAGAATGCCGTGTTCGACGGCTGGACGAAGCAAGCGGTCGACTCGGCTGCCCAGCAGCTTGCGGCGGATCCGGTGCAGGCGCGGCTTGCCATGCCCAAGAGCCAGGCGGGGATGATCGACCTCTACATCCAGGAAGTCGATCGCGCGCTCGCGGCCTATTTCACGCCCGACCGCCTTGCCGGAATGAAGATTCGCGAGAAGATCCGATCGCTCGTCTGGAAGCGGCTCGAGATCATGGGCCCCGCGCGCGAGGCCGTGCGGCGCGCGCTGGCAATTCTCGCCTTGCCGCAGAACCTGCCGCTGGCGCTACGCATCTCCTGGCGCACGGCGGATCACATGTGGCGCATCGCCGGCGACACCAGCACCGACTTCAACCATTACACCAAGCGGATGACGCTAGGCGCGGTCTACGGCTCGACCCTGCTCGCTTGGCTCGACGATCAGAGCGAGGGCTGGAGCGAGACGGCGGCGTTCCTCGGCCGCCGCATCGATGACGTGATGAAGTTCGAGAAGTGGAAGGCCGGATGGCGGGGCTCGTCCGACCAGCGGCTGAGCCTGTCGCGGTTCCTCGGGAGGCTCCGCTACCCGCCGCGTTAACGCAGCTATTGATAATCATTCGCATCACCGCTACGCCGCAGCGATGCTTCGCGGCTTGATCTCATGCCTGGTTCTAATCCTTGCCTGCCTTTCCTCGAGCGTCGCTTTAGCCGCGACCCCCACTGACGTCCAAACCACCTGGCAGTTGTTCGACTATCTCGCGGTCGATTACGGCGGGGCGGTTCGCGATGGAAAGGTGATCAGAGCTTCCGAATATGCCGAGATGCGCGAGTTTTCCGCGTCCGCCGCAGAGAAAATCTCATCGCTGCCTCCAAGTTCGTCCAAGGCCTCGCTGGTCGCCGAAGCCGCTCGTTTCAAGTCGCTGATCGATGAGAAGGCCAGTCCGCAGCAGGTTGCGGATGCCGCGCATGCGCTGGGACAGCATTTGCTCGCCGCGTACCCGGTGCCGCTTGGACCGAAGCAGCCACCCGATCTCGCCCGGGGTGCGCAACTGTTCCAGCAAAATTGCGCAAGCTGCCACGGTGCGAAGGGTGACGCGCAAACCGCCACGGCGCGACAACTCGACCCGCCGCCTGTCGCCTTCGCGGACCGCAATAGGGCGAGCCAGCGTAGCCCGTTCGCCTTATACCAGGTCATCAACGAGGGCCTTGAGGGCACGGCGATGCAGAGCTTCGCCCAGTTGCCCGATAAGGACAAATGGTCGCTGGCATTTACGGCCAGCCGCTTCGCATATCCGACTCAGCTCGCCGCGGAAGGCAAGCGCATCTGGAACAGCGACCCTGCGCTGAGGAGCCGAGTCCCCGATCTGAATGCACTGAGCTCGCTTTCGGAACGTCAGCTGGTGGCGCTGATCGGCGCCGACAAGGCCGGACCTGTCATCGCCTATCTACGCGCCAATCCGAGCGCAGTCGCCGGCACGCAGTCGAGCCTCACCATTGCGCGCGAACGGCTAAATGCCAGTCTCGCTGCCTACCGCGCCGGCGATCGGGACGAGGCCAAGCGGCTGGCGCTTTCGGCATATCTCGACGGCTTCGAGCCGGTCGAGCCGATGCTCGGTGCACGCAACGCCACCCTGCTGGCCAAGGTCGAGCAGGACATGGGTGAGCTTCGCGCGAACATCGCGGCCGGTCGTGACGCAGCCGCCGTTGCGAGCCAGATTTCGGAGATTCAGCGTCTCATCGACGAGGCGCAAGCAACGCTTGCCCCCGAGCAGGCGAGCGACGCCTCCGCCTTTCTGGGGGCATTCACGATCCTGCTCCGCGAAGGTCTCGAGGCGCTCCTGATCGTCGTTGCCATGCTGGCCTTCCTCAACAAAGCAGACCGACCGGAAATGACCAGACCGGTGCACATCGGCTGGACGAGCGCACTCGCGGCCGGAGCGCTCACCTGGTGGATCGCAACGAACCTGATCAGCATCAGCGGCGCCAGCCGTGAGCTGACCGAGGGATTCGGATCGATCCTGGCGGCGGCGGTGCTGCTGTTCGTCGGCATCTGGATGCACGGCAAATCGCACGCAGGCCAGTGGCAGCGCTACATTCGCGAAAAGCTGCACAATGCGCTCGCGCGCGATTCGGGCTGGTTCCTTTTTTCGCTGGCGTTCATCGCCGTCTATCGCGAGGTCTTCGAAACCATCCTGTTCTTCACAGCAATGGCGGCGGAGGGCAATGTCGGGAGCCTCGTCGGGGGTGCAGTGGTGGGCTTTGCGACTCTCGCCGCGATCGCGGTTGCGATGCTGCGCTTCAGCCGCCGTCTGCCAATCGGGAAGTTCTTCGCCTACAGTTCGGCGCTCATCGCGGTGCTCGCTGTCGTGCTCGCCGGGAAGGGCGTAGCCGCGCTCCAGGAAGCGGGCCTGATCTCGATCCATCCGCTCGCAGCGCTTCCGAGAATTTCTCTGCTTGGGCTGTTCCCGACGTTACAAGGGCTCGTAGCTCAAATCGCGACCTTGCTTGCTCTGCTGCTCGGATTCGCATGGAACCGCCGCACAGCGCGGCAGTCGGTACCAGCCTAGGGGCTTTCCCGCCTCCGCTGCAGCACGCGCCGTTCACCGGGTGTCTCGGCCGCTCCCTCGCCGCAGCTGCAGTCGCTCATCTGTCAGTCGCTAACCTATTGGACGGCGGTCGCGCTATCCTTATAGCAATGCTCAAGAAGAGGAGCGTGACATGGCGGGCGTGAACAAGGTGATCCTGGTCGGCAACCTGGGAGCGGATCCGGAGGCGCGTTCGCTCAATAACGGCGGCGAGGTCGTCAACATGCGAGTCGCGACGTCCGAGCAATGGAAGGATCGCGAGGGCAACCGCCAGGAGCGGACCGAGTGGCACCAGGTGGTGATCTTCAACGAGAATCTCGGCCGCGTCGCCAAGAACTATCTGCGCAAGGGCAGCAAGGTCTATCTCGAAGGTCAGATCCAGACCCGGAAGTGGCAGGATCAGTCGGGCAACGACAAATATACGACCGAGGTCGTGCTGCAGCGCTTCCGCGGAGAGCTCGTGCTGCTCGACAGCCGCGAAGGTGCCGGCGGCGGTCGCGGCGCTTTCAATGAGGATTTCGGCGGCGACGACAACTTCGGCAGCGCTCCGGCCCGCCCGCAATCGCGCCCGCAGCCGGCGGCCTTCGACACCGACCTCGACGACGACGTTCCTTTCTGACTCGCGCTCCTGCGAAGGCAGGAGCCCGGTTTGGCTTTCACTGGATGAAAGCTCATTCGCTGCGCGAACGATCTTTCAGCTTGGCCAGTGCGGCGAAGGGACTGGCTTCGACTTCAGTTAGAACGCCCGCTTCCTTGAGCGCAGCGTCGGCGCCCGCGCTCCTCGGATAGGGATCGAGGCTGAGCGCGAGCGTGTCCGCCAGGGCCGTGCCGAGATCGATCTCGGTACCATCGTAGAAGACCACGTCGCATTCCGATTCGCCGAGTTCGATCTCTTCGTCATGCCCGGCGGCGGGCGGCTCGGGCATGAAGACCAATTCGAAAGCCTCATCGATGTGCGCGGGCACCGGCTCGTCGGTGACGACGCAGCTCTGGTCGAGCGACGCATTGAGACGGCCCGAGGCGCGCACGATCTCGCCGGTCTTGGCGAGCGTGACATGCGCTTCCAAGCGCTGGACGTGCTGCAGACCGAGACGCTTGGCGACGGCGCCGCGTTCGGCCTCGTCCGCGGCGAGCTCGACCCGTTCGCCGTCGCGGATCTGATCGAGCCGGAGGTGATGCGCGAAGCGATCGATCATTGCAGTCGTCCCTCCTTCAACTCGTCGACGCTTGCGCTTTCAAGCTTGTTCCAGAAGCCTTTCAGCGCTTCGCCCGAGTGCAGGAGCGCATCTGCCGGCACGCCCTCCCTGTAGAGGCTCTCACAGGTGGCTTCGGTCCAGTCCCGTCCGCCGCCGGCCGTGTGCCGCCACAGCTCCGTCCTGTTTGCGAGCGAGCCGACCAGCTTGCGCACGGTGCGCCCGAGCGTCGGATCGCCGAGCCCGAGCTCGCGGTGCTCCGCCTCCATCACTTCGATGAACCGCTCGGTGAGCGCTACCGAGGCAGCATCGCCGTCCTCGCCAGCCTGCTCCAGCCGCACGAGTACGAGCGCAGTCAGGGTGGCGAGCACCGCGAAACGGCCGTCGATCGTGTCCGGCACCGTTCCTTCGACATACCAGTGCGGCTTGCGCGCCCGCGCGACGATCGTGTCGAATAGCGCCGCGCCTTTGTGCGGGTCGGCCGTTAATCCGCGGAACAGGAAGCCCAGCATAGGTCCTTCTTCAAAGGGTTGCGCCGGTCCATGCGACCGGCATATTGAGCCGAGCGCTCGAAGAGGCAAGGCCGCCGACGGTTTGGGCCCGCTAGCCACGTTTCCTTGGGAAGGTTGAAGAATGAAGCTTGCGCTGTTGAAGGTCTCTATCGCCGTTGCCGCGGCAACGCTCGTGACCGGCTGCGCAAGCAACCATGTCCACAAGGGCGCCGTCATCGACCTGCAGCTCGCAAGCTCGATCCAGCCCGGCGTCGACAACAAGGCCTCGGTCGAGAAGCTCCTCGGCCGCCCGACACTGACTGGCGAGTTCACGCCGAACGACTGGTACTATGTCTCGCGCGACACCAATCAGTTCGCTTACCGTAACCCGCGGCCCGTGCGCCAGACGGTGCTCCACGTCAGCTTCGACCAGAAGGGCAATGTCGCCGCGATCAACCGCACCGGCAGGGAGCTGGTGATGAACGTCAGTCCGTCGCACCGGAGTACGCCGACCCTCGGCCGCAAGAAGAGCTTCTTCGAAGAGCTGTTCGGCGGCATCGGCCAGGTTCGCTCCGGCGGCTTGGGCGCGCCAACGAGCAAGCCATAGGCCTGCGCCTTCCTAGCGGCGGTTGTTTGCCTTAACGGTCGATCATGACCGCCACGCCGGCCGGCATGACCTATGCCGATTACCTCAAACTCGATCAGCTCCTGAGCGCGCAGCAGCCGCTCTCGGATCTTCATGACGAGATGCTGTTCATCGTCATCCATCAGACCAAGGAGCTGTGGATGAAGGAGCTGCTGCACGAGCTTCGCCTGGCGATCGAGCTCGTGCAGGCCGACCGCTTCGCCGAAGCCTATAAGGCGATGGCGCGCATCAGCCGCATCCAGTCGGTAATGACCCTATCGTGGGACGTGCTCTCGACTCTGACCCCCGTCGATTATCTGAAGTTCCGGCACGTGCTCGGAACTTCTTCCGGCTTCCAGTCGGAACAGTTCCGCGAGATCGAGTTCCGGTTGGGACTGAAAGAACCCAAGTTCATCGATCATTATGAGGAAGGCAGCCGCGAGCGCGCCGCGCTTCAGGGAGCGTTGAGGGAGCCCGACCTGCGCGAAGCGTCGCACCGCGCTCTGGAACGGGCAGGGTTCGATCTCGGTGATCGGTCGGTCGAAGCGATCGCTCGGGCGTGGCTCGAAGTTTACCGAGATGCCGAACGCTGGTTCGACCTTTATGAGTTGGCCGAGAAGCTGGTCGACATCGACGATGCGCTGGCGGCCTGGCGGTTCAAGCATGTGCTGACCGTGGAGCGCATCATCGGCAACAAGCCGGGGACCGGCGGCTCGGCCGGCGCGCCGTACCTCCGCGCAACGCTCGACAAGCGGGTGTTTCCGGAGCTGTGGTCGCTGAGGACCGCTCTTTGAGTTTCAAGCCTTTGTTCTCGCGGAGCCTGTCGGCGGATCCCGAGCGGCTGCATTTCGCGGCGCACAGTCATCACCTCTGGCCGGACGCGAGCTTCGACGGGCAAGTCGAGGCATGGAACGACGCCGCGCGCTGCGCGGATCGCAAGTGGGACAAGGTCATGGACGAGGTGTGGCCGGAAGCGCAGGGCCACGTCGCGCGCGAGCTCAGCACGGGCATGCCTGAGGCGATCGTCTTCGCGCCGAATACGCATGAGCTACTGGTCCGGCTGTTCGCCGCCATTTCCTCCAGCCGGCCCATTCGAATCCTGACCAGCGAAGGCGAGTTCCACAGCGCACGCCGCCAGTTCGCCAGGTGGGAAGAAGCCGGAGACTCTGCGGTCGAGCGCGTCCCGGTCGAGCCGCTCGAAAGCTTTTCGGAGCGCTTCCTCGAAAGAGCACGATCCGGGCAGCACGATTTCGTCTTCGTCAGCCAGGTGCTGTTTGGAAGCGGCCGCCTGTTCGAGCGGGTCGATGAGCTGGCCGCGCTCGGCCGTCCCGCGGGGCCGTGGGTAGTCAGCGACGGGTATCACGCGTTCATGGCCCTCGCCTGGCCGTTTGGGAAAAAGGCTGCGAGCAGCGCCTTCTATCTCGGCGGCGGCTACAAATATGCGATGGCGGGCGAAGGCTGCGCGTTCATGCACGCGCCCGCAGGCTTCGGTGAGCGGCCGCGGATCACCGGCTGGTATGCCGAGTTCGAGGATCTGAGCTTGCCGCCGGGAAGCGTCGGCTATGCCAAGGACGCGACCCGTTTCCTTGGCGCGACGTTCGATCCATCGGGACTCTATCGGTTTAACGCGGTCCAGCGAATGCTTGCTGGTAACGGCCTCACTACGCCGCGCATTTCGGCCCACACCGAACAGCTGCAACGGCAATTGCTGGCGAGCATCCACGGCACGCCGCTCGGATCAGCCGAGCTTTTGAATCCGCTGAATGGCCGGACGCATGCCCGGTTTCTCGCATTCCGCCACCGAGACGCTCAGCGCTGGTGTTCGGAGTTGAAGAAGCGAAATTGCATCACCGATGTGCGCGGTGACGTGCTGCGCATCGGCTTCGGAATCTACCAGGACGAATCCGACGTGGAGCGGCTGACGGAATTGCTGGGGGAACTCCGATGACTGGAACTCTAACGCGGCGGCGCAGCGGTTCGCTCGTGCTGACGCTGCTTCTTCTCGCTTACATCCTGAATTTCCTCGACCGGCAGATCCTCGGCATCCTCGCGCAGCCGATCAAGGCCGACCTGCACCTCACCGACACTGAATTCGGAGCAGTTGGGGGGCTCGCCTTCGCTTTGCTCTATTCGGTCCTCGGCATCCCGCTGGCTTATCTCGCGGACAAGACGAGCCGCAGCGGAGTCATTGCAGTGTGCCTCGCGCTGTGGAGCGGTTTCACGGCCCTGTGCGGCACCGCGCACGGCTATTGGCAGCTGTTCCTCTACCGACTCGGCGTCGGTATCGGCGAGGCGGGCGGCGTCGCCCCCTCCTACGCGCTGATCGCCGACTATTTCGCGCCCGAAAGGCGCGCGCGGGCGCTGGCGATCTTCTCGCTCGGCGTCCCGATCGGTCTTTCCGGCGGGACGATGATCGGCGCCTACATCGCCCACGCGGTCAATTGGCGCGCCGCCTTCGTGACGATGGGCATTGCCGGCATCATCCTTGCTCCGATCCTGCGCCTGGTCGTGCGCGATTTGCCGCGGCATCGAGCGAGTGCTGCTCAGGCGCCGCTGGCCAGCGTATTCCCGATGCTCGCCCGCAAGCCCGCTTTCTGGCTGATGGCGCTCGCGTCCTCCGCCAGCTCATTATGCGGTTATGGGCTTGCGCTCTGGACTCCTTCGGTCCTGATCCGGAGCTTCGGTTTGGACCTCGTGTCTACAGCCAATTTTCTCGCGTCCCTCGTCTTCATCGGCGGCTGTGCAGGCGTGTTCGCCGGCGGCTGGTTCGCCGACCGGCTCGGAACGATGGACAAGGCCTGGTACGCGAAGCTGCCGGCCATTGCCTGGCTGATCACTGCACCCACTTTCACTGCTGGGCTCATGGCGCCGAACCTTTGGCTCGCGTGGCCGTTGCTGCTCATCCCGAACGCACTCAACATCCTCTGGCTTGGGCCGGTCACGACCGCAGTCCAGCACCTCGTGCCACAGCCGATGCGCTCGACCGCTTCGGCCAGCTTCCTACTCATCAACAATCTGATCGGACTAGGTGTCGGACCCCTGCTGATGGGCCGCCTCTCCGACGCGCTGAAGGCCACTTACGGGGTCGATTCGCTCCGCAACGCGGCCGTCGCGTGCACGGCCTTTTACATCCTGGCGGCGATCTTGATGTTCGTTGCGGCGGGGTATCTCAGGGCTTCCTGGGTGGCCGACGAACCGCGGCCAACTCCATGAACAGCAAAGAAATTTGAGGTTCAGCCTAGTGCGCTAAACGGCAGGTTCCACCCGTTTAGACGTGGGAACGGTGCGGCTTGCGAGCCGTTTTTTCCGTTCGGAAGGAGAAATTCCATGACCAGGCTGTTCCTCGCCGCCGGCGTCGCCGCCTTGGCGATCTCGAGCGCGGCTGCTGCAAAGCCGGGTAACGGCCAGGGTGGTGGCGGTCAGCAAGCTGAACAACGGCAAGGCAAAGGCAATGGCGGCGGGCACGGCGGTGGTGGTGGTGGCGGCAATCCGCACTTCCAGGCTTCCCCCGGCGGCGGTGGTCGCGGCCACGGTGGCGGAGGCTTCGCTCGACCGCAGTTCCAGGCATTCCAGGGCGGCGGTGGCCGTGGCCATGGTCACGGCGGCGGTGGTTTCGCGGCGCCGCAGATGCAGCGCTTCGCGATGCCGCGTCAGCACGGCGGCGGTCGTGGCTTCGCTTTCCAGCGGGCGGAACGCCAGCAGTTCCGCATGGAGCGCCAGGCTCAGAATCGTGGCTTCGAGCGTCAGCAGATGAGGGTCCAGCGCGAGGCGCAGAACCGTGGCCTTGAACGCCGGCAGATGCGCATGCAGCGCCAGGCCCAGAATCAGCGCTTCGAACGTCAGCAGTTCCGCGCGAACCGCATGCAGCAGGCGCAGAACCGCATGTTCGAGCGCCAGCAGCTCCGCGCTAACCGCATCGCGCACGTTCAGGGGCAGATCGCCGCGCGGCAGCAGTTTCGCATGAACAATGTGAACACGCGAATGGCGACGAACAATGGTGTCGGCTTTGGCGTTGGCGGATGTCCGCCGGGTCTCATCAGCAAAGGGTGCATGCCCCCGGGGCTTGCTCGGCAGCAAGGACTGCAGGTGCTCCAGGGCGTTCGCCAGATGCCCGTCCCGGACCGTATCGCTATCTTGCGTAACTTGGGTGATGCCCGCTTCGCGCCGTTCGATATTGCTCCGGGCGCGCAGATCCTCGATCCGTTCGCGGCGAACGCTCTGATCGGCGTGCCGTTCACAAGTGCCGCCACGGTGGCGGCGCTGAGCCCACTACCGGCGGACATGGCGTTCTTGTTCCCGGCGACGCCGGACACGTTCTTCCAGTTCGGCGACGGCTTTGCGTTCCAAGTCGATCGCAACACGCAGCTGATCGATGCGCTGGTTCCCTTGTTCGCGGGCGGCTTCGTTCCAGGCTCATTCCTGCCACCGCCGTTCATGAACAGCTTCGTTCCCGCGTCCTTCGGGTTCGATGCTTTCTATCCGGACTACGGCGATGTCTGTAACCGCTACGCCAACGGCGTCGTCTACGAGGTCGACTGCTATACCGGTATGGTGGAGGACGTGATCCCGCTCTACGCGAGCGGCTACGGCGTGGGTCAGATCCTGCCGACCTCCTACGCTTACTACAATGTGCCGTACCAGTACCGGCGGCTGTACTACGACACGCCGAATTACAATTATTGGTACGCTCCGGGCGCGATCTATCAATATGATCCGCGGTCGAGCATGATCACCTCGGTTGCGGCCCTGCTGTCGCCGGGCTTCGCGGTGGGTCAGCCGCTCCCGGTCGGATATGATGTGTACAACGTGCCCTACGACTACCGGGCGACCTATTACGACACGCCCAGTGCCTGGTACCGTTACAGCAACGGCTACATCTACCAGGTGGACCCAGTGACTCGGCTAGTGACGGCGATCGTCGCTTCGCTCCTCACGTGAGCATCCTTTGGCCCGGCGGGAACTCAAATCCTGCCGGGCCATTTCGCATCTAGAACGGACAAGGAGGCAAGAGGTGAAGAACCATGCGATCGCGCTTGGCTTGGCCGCGGCGCTGCTCGCGACGGCTGCCTGCAACAAGCACAACGGCAATGCGAAGGGCCCCCAAGCAGCCCAGACGCCCAAAGCGCAGAAAGCTGCCGGAACGAAGACGATCGCTTCCGGCCTCGCGCCGACCAGCCGCTTCATGACCATAGCCAAGGCCGCCGGCCTCGATCAGACGCTTGCCGGCCCCGGGCCTTATACGGTGTTCGTTCCCGACGACGCGGCGTTCGGCAATGCGCCCGCCGGCACGTTCGACATTTCGCCTCAGAACCGGCCGCAGCTGACCGGCATCCTGACCAATCTCATCCTTCAAGGTACCGTCATGGTCGCCGATATCGACAAGCTGATCGACAACAGCAAGGATCATAAAGGTATTCTCGCGACGACCGGCGGTGGCACGCTGACCGCGACCAAAGAAGGCGGGAAGACGGTGCTGACCGATGCGTCGGGCCACAAGGCGAGGATCACCCAGGGCGACGAGCAATATACCAACGGCGTCGTGCACCACGTCGATGCAGTCCTGATGCCCGCAAACAAGGCGGCGCCGCTGAGCGTCGGGCAGAAGGCCGGCAAGCGCCGCTAAATCTTGCGTCGGCGGAGGGCCTCATCCCCAAGATGAAGCTTTCCGCATCATTCCACTTCCGCACGGCTCGCGGCTCGCTATAACCGTCGCTCGGCCAAGCGGGATGATGGGATGTTGCGGCGATGAAAGCGACGATTGAGCGGGCGATCCTCCTGAAGAGCCTCGGCCACGTCCAGTCGGTCGTGGAGCGGCGCAATACCATCCCGATCCTGTCGAACGTGCTGATCGAAGCGCGCGAGGACGGGTCCATTCGCCTGATGGCCACCGACCTCGATCTGCAGGTCGACGAGAGCGTCCCCGCGACGGTCACTCAGCCGGGCGCGACGACGGTCTCCGCGCACACTCTGTTCGACATCGTTCGCAAGCTTCCCGAGGGCAGCCAGGTCGAGCTCACCGCCGCCGAAGGCAAGATGCAGGTCGTCGCCGGTCGCTCGCGGTTCAACCTTTCGACGCTTCCGCGCGACGACTTCCCCGTGATTGCCGAAGGCGACCTTCCGACGCGCTTCGAGCTCCCAGCGGCGACGCTCCGCCAGATCATCGAGAAGACGCGGTTCGCGATTTCGACCGAGGAGACGCGTTATTATCTGATGGGCATCTTCCTCCACGTCGTCGAGGAGCAGCTGCGGGCCGCCGCCACCGACGGTCACCGTCTCGCCCGAGTCACGGTCGCGCGCCCCGAAGGCGCTGAGGGTATGCCCGACGTGATCATCCCGCGCAAAGCCGTCGCCGAGCTCTACCGCCTGCTCGAGGAGCTCGAGGGTACGGTCGAAATCTCGCTGTCGCCGACCAAGGTTCGCTTCGGCCTCGGCAGCGCGGTGCTGACCAGCAAGCTGATCGACGGCACCTTCCCGGACTATAACCGCGTGATTCCGACCGCGAACGACAAGCTCCTGAAGCTCGACCCCAAAAGCTTTTCAGCTGGCGTTGATCGTGTCGCGACCATCGCCAGCGAGAAGACTCGCGCGGTCAAGATCAGCCTCGACCGCGACCGCGTCACCCTCTCGGTGACCAGCCCCGAGAACGGTCTGGCGACCGAGGAGCTGGCCGCGGACTATGGCGCGGATGGTCTCGAGATCGGCTTCAATGCCCGCTACCTCCTCGACATCCTCGGCGAGATCGATGGTGATACGGTCGAGGTCCACCTTGCCGATGCTGCGGCTCCGACGCTGCTGCGCGAGAACGACAAGTCGAACGCGCTGTATGTCCTGATGCCGATGCGGGTTTAACCGCCAGGTCGAAGTGCTACGTCGACCGGAATGGTCGCCGTTGCCCGCCTCAC
Source organism: Sphingomicrobium sp. (assembly GCA_035555035.1). Lineage (GTDB taxonomy): Bacteria > Pseudomonadota > Alphaproteobacteria > Sphingomonadales > Sphingomonadaceae > Sphingomicrobium. Next base: position 40,788 of record DATMHG010000086.1, on the reverse strand, counting down.
ACTCACGGACTTTCGCTCCTATGCGACGGCTTCGCTAGAGGCCGGCGCCGGCTTCGTCTTGCTCTTCGGAGAGAACGGCGCCGGGAAGACGAACCTCCTCGAAGCGGTGTCGCTGCTGGCGCCCGGGCGCGGGTTGCGCGGCGCCGCACTCTCCGAAATGGCACGGCGCGGCGGTGGCGGCGGCTGGGCAGTCGCGGCAACGGCGGCAGAAACAGATTTCGGCACCGGCACTCAGCCGTCGGCACCGGAGCGCCGGCAGGTCCGGATCAACGGCGCGCCGGCCTCGGTGAATTCACTCAGCGAATGGCTGTCGATCCTGTGGCTCACCCCGGCGATGGACCGGCTGTTCAGCGGCAGCGCGGGTGAACGAAGGCGCTTTCTCGACCGGCTGGTGCTGGCGCTGGAGCCGGCCCACGCGCACCATTCCACCCGTTACGAGGCAGCCATGCGGAGCCGCAACAAGCTTCTGGCGGAAGATCGCTGGGACGAACCTTGGCTAACCTCGCTCGAGCTCGCCATGGCCGAGCATGGCGCGTCGATCGCGGAGGCCCGTTCGCGGACCGTCGCAGCGCTGGCCGAGCGGCTCGAGCAAGTGCCCGAGGACGAATTCGCCCGCGCGGCCATTGCTCTCGACGGCTGGACGGGCGGTGATCTCGCTGCGTCGCTCAGGGCTGCGAGGCAGCGGGATGCAGCCGCGGGCCGGACGACCGAAGGACCCCACCGGCAAGACCTGGCCGTCGCTCACCGTGCCAAGCAAATGCCCGCCTCGCAATCGTCGACCGGGGAGCAGAAGGCGCTGCTGCTCGGCCTGGTTCTCGCCCATGCCGAGCTGGTGGCGGCTCGCCGCGGCGAGCCGCTGATCTTGCTGCTCGACGAGGTCGCTGCCCATCTCGACCCGGCACGCCGGGCCGCACTGTTCACGCGGCTCGAAGGCCGTGGCCAGGTCTGGATGACGGCCACCGAAGCCGCCTTGTTCGAGGGCATCGGCGAGGCGTCCCGCTTCCACGTCGAGCCGGGCCGCGTCACCCCGGTTTGAGCCGCAGGTGGACTTTTTAACTTCTTTCTCTATATTGCACCGCAACACGAGGCGCTTTTTTCAAGCGGCGTGAACGGCTCAACGCTTCGGCGGTAACCGGCCCGCGCCTCGATTTTTCTGCTCTCCTATTCACGCGGGGCGCTTTTCGACCCCGCTCGCGGCTTGCGCACTCATGCGCGGGCCGCTCGCCAATATTGGAATTCATCAATGTCATTCATGTCCCTGGGGCTTTCGAAGCCCCTCCTCGACGCGCTCGCGGCGAAAAATTACGCTCAGGCGACGCCGATCCAGCGTCAGGCAATTCCGACCGTGCTAACCGGACGCGACCTGCTCGGAATCGCCCAGACGGGCACCGGCAAGACCGCCGCCTTCATGCTGCCGTCGCTCGACCGGCTTGCCGCCGCGAAGCGCTACGCCAAGCCCGGCCACGTCCGTATGCTCGTCCTCGCTCCGACGCGCGAGCTCGCCGCGCAGATCGCCGCCAGTGCGCAGGCCTATGGCAAGTTCATGCACCTGACCGTCGGGGTAATCTTCGGCGGCGTCCCGAACTCAAAGAGCGTCCGTACCGTCGCTCGCGGGCTCGACGTGCTCGTCGCGACTCCGGGCCGCCTGCTCGACCTCATCGATCAACGCGCACTGTCGCTTCGCGAGCTCGAGATTCTCGTCCTCGACGAGGCCGACCAGATGCTCGACCTCGGCTTCATCCACGCGCTGAAGCGGATCGTCGCGCTCGTCCCGCCCAAGCGCCAGACCCTGTTCTTCTCGGCGACCATGCCCAAGGCGATCAAGGAGCTCGCCGACAAATATCTGACCAACCCCGCCGAAGTGTCGGTCGCTCCCGCCGCGACTACGGTCGAGCGGGTCGAGCAGAGCGTGACGATGGTGAACCAGTCGGAGAAGACCGCGCTGCTCACCCTTTATCTCCAGTCGCAGCCGATCGAGCGCGCGCTCGTCTTCAGCCGCACCAAGCACGGCGCCGACAAGACCGTCCGCCAGCTCGAGGCGGCCGGCATCGCCGCAGGCGCGATCCACGGCAACAAGTCGCAGCCGCAGCGTGAGCGCGCGATTGCCGCCTTCAAGTCCGGTGAGGTGCGGGTGCTCGTTGCCACCGACATTGCCGCGCGCGGGATCGACATCCCCGGCGTCAGCCATGTCGTCAACTTCGACCTGCCCGACGTGCCCGAGCAATATGTCCACCGCATCGGCCGCACCGCGCGCGCCGGAGCGACCGGAATCGCGATCGCCTTCTGCAGCCCCGACGAGCGCGGCAACCTGCGCGACATCGAGCGGACGACTCGGCAGAAGATCGCGATTGCTCCGCTTCCGCAGGGCTTTTCCGCAGCTGCCGAGGCGCTCAAGCGATTGAAGCCGCCGCCAAAGCCGCAGCCGGTCGGTTCCGGCGCGAAGGCCGACCGCCGCGCTGACGCCCAGCGCCGCCAGAACCGCAACGACCGCCAGCGCCACCCGCACCGCTCCGACGGCCATGCCGCGCACCGGCCGGAAGGCGCCCAGCCCAAGCGCAAGTTCCGCGGTAGGCGTGGACGAAAGGGCGGCACGCGCGCGGCCTGACGGGCGCAAGCTGCGGCATCGCGGCTAACGTCTGCTTTCGACCCATTGCAGACATTAGCGAGCAGGCCGGGTGAGAAATAGCTGTCCTACAGGCAGGTGGCTGTGCCACCTCCGTGACATGCGGCTTCCATTTCACGCGCGAATGTTCGCGAGACCTGCTCGTCAGTGTGAACATTCGGCACTGCGCGCCGATCCACGCGCGCGCGTTCAAGGCCTTAACTTTGTCAACTTCCGGGACCGCTCGCGCGTGCGCGCACGTGCGCGCGCGTGACTTCGACGCGAAAATCCCTATATCTCGACTATGGCAACCGACCCCAATCAGAACGCCTACGGCGCCGAGAGCATCAAGGTCCTCAAGGGCCTCGACGCCGTACGCAAGCGGCCGGGCATGTACATCGGCGACACCGACGACGGCTCGGGCCTTCACCATATGGTGTTCGAAGTCTCCGACAATGCGATCGACGAGGCGCTGGCGGGCCATTGCGACAAGGTCCTGATCACGCTCAATCCCGACGGATCGGTGAGCGTCGAGGACAATGGCCGTGGAATCCCGACCGGCATTCACGCGGAGGAAGGCGTGTCGGCGGCCGAGGTCATCATGACCCAGCTCCACGCCGGCGGGAAGTTCGAGAACACGTCCGACGACAATGCCTACAAGGTCTCGGGCGGCCTCCACGGCGTGGGCGTGAGCGTCGTCAACGCTCTATCCGAATGGCTCGACCTCACCGTCTGGCGCGACGGCGAGGAGCATTTCATGCGCTTCCGCCACGGCGACGCGGAAGCGCCGCTGAAGGTCGTCGGCAAGACCGACAAGCGCGGCACACGCGTGACCTTCATGCCGGGCGCCGAGACGTTCAAGAATATCGAGTTCGACTTCGACCGACTCGAGCACCGTTTCCGCGAGCTCGCCTTCCTCAACTCCGGCGTGCGGCTGGTCCTGGTCGACGCACGCCATGAGGAATCGAAGACAGTCGAGCTGTTCTACGAGGGTGGCATCGCGGCGTTCGTGAAGTGGCTCGATCGCGCCAAGACGGCGCTCGTTCCCGATCCGATCGCCATCACCGGGCAGCGGGACGACATCGGCATCGATGTCGCGCTCGAGTGGAACGACTCTTATTACGAGAATGTCCTCACCTTCACCAACAACATCCCGCAGCGCGACGGCGGCACGCACCTTGCTGCTTTTCGCGGCGCGCTCACCCGGACGCTGAACAATTACGCCGAGCGATCCGGCATTCTCAAAAAGGAAAAGGTCGCGCTCACCGGCGAGGACATGCGGGAAGGTCTGACCGCGATCGTCTCCGTCAAGCTCCCGGATCCCAAGTTCAGCTCGCAGACCAAGGACAAGCTGGTCAGCAGCGAGGTACGCCAGCCGCTCGAAAGCCTCATCGCCGACAAGCTCGCCGAATGGCTCGAGGAGAATCCGGCACACGCCAAGGCCATCGTCCAGAAGATCATCGACGCGGCCGCCGCGCGTGAGGCGGCACGTAAGGCCCGCGACCTCACCCGCCGCAAGGGCGTGCTCGACATCGCCTCGCTCCCCGGCAAGCTCGCCGACTGCCAGGAGCGCGATCCCGCGCTTTCCGAACTGTTCCTGGTCGAGGGCGATTCCGCCGGCGGTTCGGCCAAGCAGGGCCGCAATCGTCACAACCAGGCGATCCTCCCGCTCCGCGGCAAGCTCTTGAATGTCGAGCGCGCGCGCTTCGATCGCATGCTGTCGTCCAAGGAAATCGGGACGATGATCCAGGCGCTCGGCGCGGGCATTCGCGAGGATTGGGATATTGCCAAGCTCAGGTATCACAAGATCGTCATCATGACCGACGCCGACGTCGACGGAGCGCATATCCGCACGCTTCTGCTGACCTTCTTCTACCGGCAGATGCCGCAGCTGATCGAGAACGGGCACCTCTTCATCGCCCAGCCGCCGCTCTACAAGGTGAGCCGCGGACGCTCGGAGGTCTATCTCAAGGATGACGCCGCGCTCGACGACTATCTCGAGGAGGCGGGACTCGAAGGGATGATCCTCGATACGAGCGACGGCCAGCGCAGCGGCAATGACTTGAAGCAACTGGTCGACCATGCGCGCCGCATGCGCACGCTGATGCGCTACGCGCCGCGCAAGTACGATTCAGCGCTGATCGAAGCGCTGGCGGTCAACGGCGCGCTGAAGCCGAGCCTCGACAAGGACGGCAAGGACAAAGCCATCGCCAGGGTAGCCGAATGGCTCGGCGCTAGCGACGTGGAGGCGAGCTGGTCAGGCGAGCTTTCGGCTGAAGGCGGCTATCTGCTCAAGCGTCTGTGGCGCGGCGTTACCGACGCCTACATCATCGAGCCGAGCTTCCTCGTATCAGCCGAAGCCCGCAAGCTCGATGCGCTCGCGAAGGAGCAGGCGGCGGTCTACGCGAAGCCGATGAGCCTGCGCACGCTGAAGAAGGGCGCAGCTGTCCAGCAGGACGCCGAAGTCGGCTCCGGTGAGGGCGAAGAGGCCGCCGAGCAGACCGAGGCCGACACCAAGGGCAAGCCCGCACTTGTTACGCGCCCGTCCGAGCTGCTCGACGCGGTGCTTGCCGCAGGCCGCAAGGGGCTGTCGATCCAGCGCTACAAAGGCCTCGGCGAAATGAATGCCGAGCAGCTGTGGGAGACGACGCTCGACCCCGCCAATCGCTCGCTGCTGCGGGTCGAGGTCGCGCAGGCGGACGTCGCCGACGAGATTTTCACGAGCCTGATGGGCGATGTCGTCGAACCGCGCCGCGAGTTCATCCAGGACAATGCGCTGAGCGTCGCCAATCTCGACGTCTAGGAACCATTCAGGACCAACGGCTATTGGCACTGGCGTGAGCAGCTGCATCACTCTCGCCAGCTACAACATGCACAAGGCGGTCGGACTCGACGGCCGGCGTGATCCGCACCGGGTGTTGGACGTGCTGCAGGAGATCGACGCCGATATCGTCGCTCTCCAGGAGGCGGACAAACGCGTCGGCGGCCGCGGCTCGACCGTGCCGCACGAGCTGATCGACAGCCACGGGATGTACAAGCCGGTGCATCTCGGAGTGCGTCACAAGAGGGTGTTCGACAAGGCGCGCAAGCACACCGACCGGCTGCTCAAGGTGAACACCCGGAACATCGGTTGGCACGGCAATGCGATCCTGGTGAAGCGGCACGTCGGCGTGCTCGATTGCGCGGCGTTGGAGCTGCCGACGCTCGAGCCGCGCGGCGCAGTCATTGCCGAGCTTCTGATCGAGGATCGGTCGCTGCGCGTTGTCGGCATGCACCTCGACCTGTCCGGTCTCTGGCGGAAGAGACAGATGCGCTCGATTCTCCAGGCGATTGCTGCGCGCCCGCACAAGATGCCGACGGTGCTGATGGGCGATACCAACGAGTGGCGCACCGCCGCCGGCTGCCTCAATGACCTCGGCCGGGATTTCCGGATCGCTCCGACAGGGCCAAGCTTTCACGCACGCCATCCCGTGGCGCCGCTCGACCGGATCATCGTCCACAAGGACCTCAACATCGAGGCCGCAGGCGTGCACATGAGCTCGACGGCGCGCCGAGCTTCGGATCATCTGCCGATCTGGGCGCGGCTCTCCGCCTAACCGACGATCTTGCGCATCCGCCGCCGCTGGATCGAAGATCCGATCCCCGTCGCCTCGCGGTATTTGACGACGGTGCGTCGAGCGCAATCGAAGCCGCGCTGCTTGAGCAATGCCGCAATCGCGTCGTCGCTCAGGATCTCGGTCTCGGTGTCGATCAGCTCCTTGATGGCTGCCTTCACCGCTTCCGCGGCGGCGCCGTCGCCCTCCGCGGACTGCACGCCCGAGCCGAAGAAATATCTGAGCTCGAACAGGCCACGATCGCACAGCAGATATTTGTTGGAGGTGACGCGGCTGACGGTTGATTCATGCATCCCGATTGCCTCGGCGACTTCGCGCAGAGTCATGGGCTTCATGGCCGACACGCCGCGATCGAAAAAACCCTGCTGTTGCTTCACGATCTCCGACACGACCTTGACGATAGTGCGGGCGCGCTGGTCGAGCGCCTTCACCAGCCAGCTCGCGCTAGCCAGACATTCGCTGAGCCAGGCGCGCGACGCTTTGTCCTGCGGGCCCGACTTGAGCTCCTGGTAATAACGCCGGTTGACCAGCAGGCGGGGCAGCGTCGCCTGGTTGAGCTCGACCGCATAGCCGCCGCGTGTCTTGCGGACGAAGACGTCCGGCGTGACGTCTTGCGCAGCGGAGCCGGAGAATTGGCACCCTGGCTTCGGGTCGTACGACCTGAGCTCGCGGATCATGTCGGCGAGGTCCTCGTCGTCGACTCCGCAGATACGCTTGAGATCGGCCGTGCGGCCCTTCGAGAGCAGCTCGAGATTGTCGATGAGCCGCGCCATCGCGGGATCGTAGCGGTCGGCGGCCTTGGCCTGGAGCTCGAGGCATTCGGCGAGCGAGCGGGCGCCGACGCCGGCCGGCTCGAGGCCTTGCACGATCCCCAAAGCTTGGTCGACAAGCGTCAATGGAGTGCCGGCGAGGTCGGCAATCTGATCGAGCGCAACCGTCAGATATCCGGTCTCATCGAGCGTCTCGGCGATGATGCGCGCCAGGTCGCCCGCATCGCCAGATTGGCCGTGCAGCTGATCGAGCAAATGCTCTGCAAGCGAAGCGGCGGAATATTGAAGCCGGTCGAAATCAAACGCTTCCTCGCCGCCCGATGACGTCACGACGTCGGCGAAGCTGTCGGTCTCGAGGGCCGCCGCGGTCCAGTCGACATCGAGCGGCCGGTCGTCATCGGCCTGCCCGCGGATGAGATCGTCGGCACCGGGGTCCTCCGCCGCCTCGTCGCTTGCCGCCTCCTCGCCGCCGGGGGCGGCGGCCGACTGCTCACCTTCCTCCTCCCCCGACCGTGCTTCGAGCAGGGGGTTCTTCGAAAGCTCCTCGGCGATGTACGCGTCGAGCTCCAGGTTGCTGAGCTGCAGCAGCTTGATCGCCTGCTGCAGCTGCGGCGTCAGGACCAGCGCCTGGGTCTGCCGAATGCTTAGTGAGGGCCCGAGACCCATGAAGTCACCCGTCTACAGCGCGAAGCTCTCGCCGAGGTAGAGGCGCCGGACCTCGGGGTCGGCGACCAACGCATCGGGAGTACCAGCAAACAGGACCTGACCATCGTAGATGATGCAGGCGCGATCGACGATGTCGAGCGTCTCGCGGACATTGTGATCGGTGATGAGGACACCGATGTCACGTTTCTTGAGCTCGCGAACGAGGTCGCGGATGTCGGCGATCGAGATCGGATCGATGCCGGCGAACGGCTCGTCAAGCAGCATGATGGAGGGCTCGGCAGCCAGCGCTCGCGCGATCTCGCAGCGGCGTCGCTCGCCGCCCGAAAGCGCCATCGCTGGCGAATCCCTGAGGCCCGTTAGTCCGAACTCGCCGAGCAAGCGCTCCAGCCGCTCGTACCGCGTATTACGGTCGGGCTCTGAGAGCTCGAGCACGGCCAGGATATTCTCTTCGACCGTGAGGCCGCGGAAGATCGACGTCTCCTGCGGCAAATAGCCGAGTCCCAGTATCGCGCGGCGGTACATCGGCAGTTCGGTGATGTCCTCGCCGTCGAGGAAAATGAGGCCGCTGTCGGGCTTCACCAGGCCCATCACCGAATAGAAGCAGGTCGTCTTGCCCGCTCCGTTCGGCCCAAGCAGCCCGACGACTTCGCCGCGGTGCACATCGAGCGACACATCGTGGAGCACGGCCCGCTTATCATACGACTTGGCGATCGAGCGTACCTCGAGCCCATCGATCGTCCGCTGCGTCTCGGCCGAAGGACGCGCGATGGCCGCAGCTTCGTTCATCGCCAGGGGCTCAGCTTCCGTTGTTCTTCTGGGGTACCGTGAAATGGCCGGTGACTCGGCCGCCGCTCTGGTTGACCCCGGGCGGACCGCCGTCGACCACAGCCCTGCCGGAATCGAGGTTGATGACCAGCCGCTGCCCGTTGACCACATTGTTGGCCTGGGTCAGCCGGACATTGCCGATCAAGGTGATCAGCTTGCGGTCGAGGTCGTAGATACCGAAGTCGCCCTTCGCCGTTTCCGACGGACTGTGGACCACGACTCCACCGGCGGCGTCGAGGCGGTGGATCTGGACTCCGCCCGTACCGTTGCCCGCCGCCGCTCCGCCCGGCTTGTTCGAATAAGCGACCGTCAGCCGATCGGTGTCGAGGGTCATCTCTGCCTGTGTCGCATGCACATTGCCGGCGAAGATCGCGCGATCGGCACGATCCTGCACTTCGATGCGGTCGGCGGTCACATCGACCGGCGCATTGCTGTTGTGCCCTTTGAGGGCGGACATGCCCTGCTGCTGCGTCTGGGCAAGAGCGGCCGTCGCCGTCGCCAGGGTCAGCGCAAAAATGATGCCAATTGAGCGCACGCTTATCATCTGACCGCCCCTTGGACGATTTTCAAGCGAGCGCCGCCATTCAGGACGACGGTCCGGCTCCCCAGGTCGGCCTGCAGCCGGCCGGCCTGGAAATCGCCGAGACGCATCGAGCCGGATACCGGCCCGGCGCTCTGCAGCTTGCGCTGCTTCATGTCCACGGTCACGTCGCGAGTCGCGAGCCCGTAGCCGTCCCCGCCGAGGACGCGGACCGGTCCATCGATCGCAATTTTTTGGGTGTCGAGATTATATCGCCCCTGGTTGGCGCTGATCATCAGCGGGCCCTGGGGTTGTTCGAGCTGTGCGAACATACCCCTGATGTTGACGATCGGTACATCCGAGCTCGGCTGAACGGCATTGTTGGCCGTGATCTCGAACTTCTGGCCCTTGTCGTCGCTGCCGACGTACCGCGCCTGATCGACGCGCATCCGCTCGTGCGCGCTCTGCACTTTCTTCTTGTCGAGGATGAAGCTCACGTCGCCTCTCTTGCCGAGCGGAGCGAGGGCCAGGATGGCGATGAGGACTCCGACGGCGCTGGGAAGAACGATCTTCGACCAGCGGACCAGGCGGTCGTGGGCGCTCCCCGGGACTGCCCAAACCTGCTTTTGACGAGAGGAAAGCGTTTCAGCCATCGTGCGCGAAAATGTCCTGCTCGGCCCAGCCGGCGATATCGAGCAGCGCGCGCGCCGGGAGGAAATCGAAACAGGCCTGCGCGAGCGGCATGCGGCCTTCTCGTTCCAGTCGCGCGTCGAGCTGCTCCTTCAGCGCATGTAGGTAGCGCACGTCGCTCGCGGCATATTCGCGCTGCGGATCGGAAAGCTCGTCCGCGCCCCAGTCGCTGGTCTGCTGCTGCTTCGACAAATCGACGTTGAGCAGCTCTTTGACCAACTCCTTGAGTCCGTGCCGGTCGGTGTAGGTCCGCACGAGGCGCGAAGCGGTGCGCGTGCAGTAAAGCGGCCCGGCCATGATGCCGAGGTAGGCCTGCATGATCCCGACGTCGAAGCGGGCGAAATGATAGAGCTTCAGCCGATTCGGATCGCTGAGCAGCGCCTTGAGATTGGGTGCGGCGTAGTCGCTGCCGCGCTTGAACCGGACGAGATGCTCGTGCCCCTTCCCGTCCGACAGCTGTACCAGGCACAGCCGGTCGCGGCCGGGCACGAGTCCCATGGCCTCGGTATCGACGGCGATGGGGCCGTCGGCGAACCGCACATCCGACGGCAAGTCTTCCTCGTGAAAATGGACGGCCATTGTTACTCCTGCGCGAAGCTGTTGGGCTGCTTTAGTCCGCCCACCACCGGCGTTGCCAGCCCCGTGACCGCCTCTCCGATTCAATCACTAGGCCGCCAAATATTTTTCGGCTAAGGGTGTGAATGGTGCGTGAGCAAAACGCGCACTGTGACCGGTTGCGCGTGGGGCCCGAGCGCGTTGGTTCTAAGTCATTGCGGGCTCACGGAAGTTTGGACAAGCATGGGTTTCGATAGAGGGCGCAAGGGGGATCGCGGTGGCCGCGGCCGCGACAAGCGCGAAAGTTTCGGGGAAGAGAACAGCCTCGGCGGCGAATTCGCTTATCAGGAGCGGAGCGGCTACGGCGGCGGCGGACGCGGCGGTTTTGGTGATCGCGGCGGTTTCGGCGGCGGCGGTGGCGGCGGCTATGGTGACCGCGGAGGCGGTTACGGCGGCGGAGGCGGAGGCTTCCGTGGCGGTGGCGGCGGCGGTTTCCGCGGCGGCGGCGGCAGTGGCGGAATGCCTCCCCAAGTCGTCGGCGAAGGCAAGGGCGTCGTCAAATTCTTCAATCCGCAAAAGGGCTTCGGCTTCATCGTTCGCGATGACGGCGGCGAGGACGTGTTCGTCCATATCTCCGCGGTCGAGCAGGCGGGCCTCACGGACCTTGCCGACGGTCAGCCGCTCGAGTTCACGCTCGTCGATCGCGGCGGAAGAATCTCCGCGACGAACCTGCGAATCGAAGGCGATCCGATGCCGGTCGAGCGCAGCGGCGGCGGGGGTGGCGGCGGTCCGCAGCGCCAGCTGACGGGTGAAAAAGCGAGCGGAACGGTCAAGTTCTTCAACGCCATGAAGGGCTTCGGCTTCATCCAGCGCGACGATGGCCAGCCGGATGCGTTCGTGCACATCTCGGCCGTGGAGCGCGCGGGCATGCCCACGCTCAACGAAGGCGACCGGCTCGAGTTCGAGCTCGAGGTCGACCGCCGCGGCAAATATGCTGCGGTGAACCTTCAGCCGATCAGCTGACTGGCTGAGCCTTTAAGGGGGCGGAAGGGCCGAGGGAGCAATCCCCCGGCCCTTTTCCTTTGCTACATCGCGCTCGCGTAGAAGTTGGCAAGATCGGATTTGAGCTGCCTGGCCGAGACCGGGTCGATGTACATCATGTGACCCGCTGGATAGTAGGTGTAGCGGATGTTCGCCTGCAGCTGCGGCTCCAGCGCCATATGCTTGAATTCGTACTCGGCGCCGTGGAACGGCGTCGCGAGGTCGAAATAGCCGTTGACCGACAGGATCTTCATCCGCGGGTTCTGCCGAATCGCGTTGGCGAGATCGTCGCTGGTGTCGGCGATCTGCTGCCGGCCGCTCGGCGCCTTGTGCGTGAATTCCCACGGATTCTCGCCAAAGACCGCGCCATAATTGTTGGGGCGATAGGTAAGCGGCGTCTTGTAGCCGAGATCACGGAACAGATAGTCGTTCAAAGCGGCGACGAACCCGCCGGTGATCGCGCTTCCCTGCGGGTCGTAGTCGGTGCCTTCGCCGACATTGTCCGGCTCAGTGCCGACGTAACGCGAGTCGATGCGCCCGATGATCTCGTGACGGTCGCGGAGCAGCTCGCGGCGGAATCGGTCCGGCTGAACGCGCAAGTTTGAAGCGAGGATATAGTCGGTGGACAAGCCGGTCAGTTGCGACATCTGCTGAGCAACCGACCGCTTCTCTTCCTCGCCGAGCGCATTGCCCTTTTGAAGCGCCAGCGCATAAGGCCCGCTCGCGAATTCGCGCGCCTGCTGGAGGAAGCTCTGCAACGGCGGCTTGCCGGCAATCTTGCCGTGGTACCAGGCGCTCGCAGCATAGGTCGGCAGGAAGTCGACCAGCGACTGGTCGCCCTGGAAGTCGGCGAAATTGAACACCGTCGAGACGAAGGTGATGCCGTTCAGCTGAACCCCGGCGTCGAGCAGCGAGTTCGACAGCCCCGCAGCGCGCGTCGTTCCGTAGCTTTCGCCGATGATGAACTTGGGGCTGTTCCACCGCTGATACTTGGTGAGGTAGCGCTGGATCGTGCGGGTGAAGGCGTCGAGATCCTTGTCGACTCCGAAGAAGTCCTTCGGCTCGGCCTTGCCGATCTCGCGCGAGAGACCCGTCGTCGGCGCGTCGATGAAGACCAGATCGGTGACGTCGAGCAAAGTGTCTGGGTTCGCGCCGTAGCGGAACGGGGGTCCGGCGATCGTCTCGGGAGTTGATGCATCGACCTTCATCGGCCCGAACGACCCCATGTGAAGCCACATGGTCGAGCTGCCGGGTCCGCCGTTGAACAGGAAGGTGACAGGCCGCGGACGAGGGCTCGGGATCGTGTACGCGACGTAGAACATGCTCGCCGTGGGCTCGCCCTTGTCGTTGTGGATCGTGAGGTGGCCCGGCGTGACCGTATAGGCGAGCGTATGCCCGTGGAACGGAATCGATCTCCGAACCGGCTGCGCGTCTTCCTCGACGCTCGCCTTGACGACGTCCTTGTCCTCCTTGGGTGGCTGCGCCTTGACGTCCTTGGGAGGGACGTCGCCGGCAGGCGTCTGGTCGGCCGCGAAAGCCGGCGCGCTCAGCACGAGCGCAATCGCAAGCAAAGGCGAACGCATCATTGTCCTTTCATCGGAATGGGTCGGCCTTCGACCATGACATAGTCGACGTGCTGAACGGCGGTCGGATCGACCAACGGGTCTCCCTCGACTGCAATCAGGTCGGCGGACTTGCCGGGATCGAGAGTCCCGGTTTCGGCTGAGAGATTCATCAGATCGGGACCGCCCTTGGTCGCGGCGATCAGCGCATCGCGCGGGCTCATGCCGCCCTTGGTGACCATCAGCTCGACCTCGTGGTTGGCCTGCGTATGCGGGGCGACGGCGCTGTCGGTGCCGAGCGCGATCTTCACGCCGTTGCGGTAGGCGAGATTGAGGCCCTTGCCCCACACTCCGAGCGTCTGGCGGGTCTTGATCTCGCTCGCAGGGCTCATGATTCCCTTGCCGAGCGCATTCGCGACTCCGCTGAACGCCATCAGCGTGGCGACATAATAGGTGCCGCGCGCCTTCATGTCCTTGACACCAGCCAAGTCGATGAAGGTGCCGTGCTCGATCGAATCGACGCCAGCGCGGACCGCCGCGTCGATGCCTCGCGCTCCGTGCGCGTGCGCCGCGACCTTGAGACCCATGAAGTGCGCCATGTCGCAGATCGCCTTCATTTCCTCGTCGGTGAAATGCTGCTCCAGGCCGCGCGTACCCGGATCGAGCACGCCGCCGGTGGCCATGATCTTGATCCAGTCGACTCCGTCTGCGGCGAGCTGCCGGACCACCTTCTGGCATTCTTGCGCGCCGGTACAGACTGATGGTGCGAGATCGGCTTCATAGAGTGCGGCGGCGAGTTCCGGAGGAAGACCCGTCGCCGGATCGGCGTGGCCGCCGATAATCGACAGCGGCTGGCCTGCAACCTTGATCCGCGGACCCGGGAAGCGGCCTTCGCCGACCGCATCGCGCACGGCGATCACGGCACTCGTGTTGCCGCCGAGATCGCGCACCGTGGTGAAGCCGCCGCGCGCCATCTCGAGCGCGTGGGTGAGGCCGACAGTCGTGGCGTACGGGACGGAATGCTTCTTGGTGTACTGGTTATACCACGGCTCGCCGCTCGTGCCGGTCAGGTGCACGTGCACGTCGGTCATGCCCGGCATGATGGTGCGGTTGCGCTCGTCGACGACGATGGCGTCCGCGGGTGCCGTGAAGCCGCTGTCGATGCGCGTGATGCGGCCGTTGTCCACGATGACCGTTGAAGGTCCGCGTTCCGCCTGCGCGGCGTCGACGATCAGGTGACCAGCCTGGATGGCGTAAGTTTCGGCATTGGCAACGGTAGCGATAACGAGCGCCGCGGCGCCCGCCAGCAGGTGTCTGAGCATGAAATTCCTCCGCCCCGATTACGAACAAGCGCTTAGCGCCTGCAGCGCACGCTTCAAGTCACCAGTGAACGTAGCGCTGCGATCGTATCGGCCTCATTGGCAGGTTTGTCGGTGCGGATGCGACTGACGCGCGGGAAGCGCATCGCCAAACCTGACTTATGACGGGTGCTCGTGTGAATCGAGTCGAACGCGACCTCGAGTACGAGGCTCTTCTCGACCTCGCGAACGGGCCCGAAACGCTCGACCGTGTGGCCGCGGATCCACCGGTCGAGCCATTTGAGCTCCTCGTCGGTAAAGCCGAAATAGGCCTTGCCGACGGGGAGCAGCTCGGCCTGTTCCGTCCAGCATCCGAACGTATAGTCGCTGTAGTAGCTCGACCGCTTGCCCGAGCCGCGCTGCGCATACATCAGCACGCAATCGGCGGTCAGCGGATCGCGTTTCCACTTGTACCAGAGGCCGGTGCGGCGGCCCGCGACATAGGCGCTGTCGCGGCGTTTGAGCATGATGCCTTCGATCGCCACGTCGCGCGCGTTGAGCCGCAAGTCTTCGAGTTGCTCGAAGCTCTCCGCCTCGATTAGCCGAGAGACGTCAAACCGCTCGGGATCGAGCTGTCCGGCGAAATCTTCGAGATGCTTGCGGCGGTCGGTCCAGGCAAGCTCGCGCAGATCGCGGTCGCTGTCGAACAGGATGTCGTACAGGCGAACGAACGCAGGATAAGCGCCGAGCATCTTCTGGCTGACGTTCTTCCGGCCGAGCCTTTGCTGGAGCGCGTTGAAACTGGCGGCGGACTCGACTTCGAGGCCGGACCCCTGCGCCTCGCCGCGAACGAGCAGCTCGCCGTCGAGAACGGCGGGTGTACGGAATGCATCAGCAACATCGGGGAAGCTGCTGGAGATGTCGTCGCCCGTTCGGCTGTAGAGCCGGGTCTCGCCGCCGGCATGGACCAGCTGGACACGAATCCCATCCCACTTCCACTCGGCGGCATATTCGTCGAGCGACACTTTCGTGTCTTCGAGCGGATGGGCGAGCATGAACGGCCGGAACACCGGCACGTCGCGCGCGGTCGGCTGCTCCGTGCGGCCCTCCGCCCAGTCGAACAGCTCGGAAAACGGCGGCCGGAGCCCATGCCAGACCTCCTCGACTGCCTCGATTTCGAGGCTGAATGCCTGGGCGAGCGCCTGCTTGGCGAGCCGCGCATTGATCCCGACGCGAAGCTCGCCGAGCGCCAGCTTCAGCAAAGCGAATCTGCCGGACGCGTCGAGATGGTCGAGCATCGACGCGAGGACGCGCGGCGCATCGAGCTTCGATGCGGAGCGCAGTCGCTCGATCGTTTCCGAAATGCTGAGCGTCGCGTCGTCGACTTCCGGCGGTCCACTCGTCGGTTTGGGCCACAGCAGCGCCATCGTTTCCGCCGTGTCACCGACATAGTCGCGGCTCATGTAGAACAGGACCGGATCGATCCGCTCTTCGACGAGGCCGCGGACCGCGGCAGGCTTCACGTGCGGGATGTCGAGCGTACCGGTGAGCGCGGCAAGGCCATAGCCGCGGTCGGGATCGGGCGTTTCCTTGAGGTAATCTCCAATGAGCCGCAGTTTCGTGTTGCGCGAACGCGTGTACACGAGGTCGTCGAGCAGCTGCGAAAAGGCGCGCATCGCGCCCTTAATGCATGAACTTCGCTACGGTGTCAGTGAAGCCGAACGGCGAGCGCCGCGAGGATCGCCGCGGTATCGCGCTCCGATTCGCTGTCGAGCGCTGCTTCCACATGTTCGAGGCAGCATTGCATCGACATGCGATGGCCGGGCAGAAGCGCGAGCTGGGCCGAATGGCGCGCCAGCCCTTCGAGCGCGGCAAGGCCGTTGACAGCGGCGAGCTGCCGGATCGCGTCCATGCGGGCGTGAAGGTCGAGCGGGGAAAGGCGAGGCCCGGCCTCGCGGATCTCGGCGACGCGGAGGCCGACCTGGTATCGCACCTTGGCGAGCGGATCGGTGGCCATGCTTGCGTCCCTCCTCGATTTAACGGAGGTTCGCCGAGCGGCGTTAACAGATGGTTACGACCCTGTGTCGGTTGACAATTCCAGGTCCGTGCGTCATTGGCGCCACACGTGAGCGGCGAGAGGCCGCTTTTCTTTTTTCTGCGCAATTTTTGGGACTGTCCGATGGCCAAGCCGGCAACCGTCAAGATCAAGCTCGTCAGCAGCGCCGACACGGGTTTCTTCTATGTGACCAAGAAGAACCCGCGTACGCAGACCGAGAAGCTGAGCTTCAGGAAGTACGACCCGGTGGCGCGCAAGCACGTCGAGTTCAAGGAAGCGAAGATCAAGTGACGAGCCTTTAGGCTCGTCATCCCGGACTTGATCCGGGATCCACCTTTCCTTCTGCTGCGCCGACGCCTTCCGTCACGTCAGCCTCCGACTTGAGCAGCTGGTCTACCGTCTCCGCGAAGCGCACCACCGAAATGGGCTTCGACACATAGGCCTGCGCGCCGGCGGCGCGGATGCGCTCCTCGTCCTCGTTCGTGGAGTAAGCGGTGACGGCCATGATCGGCACGTGCCGGAGATCCGCATCGTTGCGGATGAGCCGAATCAACTCGAGTCCGCTGACGTGCGGCAGCTGGATGTCGGTGATCACCAGATCGGGTGAGAAATGCCGTGCGGCATCAAGCGCGAAGCGGCTATCGGTCACCGCCTCCGGCTCATGCCCATGCGCCGCGAGAAGGTCGCAGAACAGCTTGATGTTGAGGGCGTTGTCCTCGACGATCAGGATCTTGGCCAAAATGCTTCCTTTTGCCGCTCGTGTGACTGTCTAGGCTGTGCCGCCCCAGACGCCAAACGACCCCTATGCTCTCGCTCTTGCCGCGCTCGCGGCGACACTTTCCGACGAACGGCGCGCGCAACGGTTCCTGCACCTGACCGGAATCGAGACAGGCGAGCTTCGGCGGCGGGCCGCTGAACCCGCGTTGCTCGCCAGCCTCATCGCCTTCTTGGAAGCGCACGAGCCCGATCTCCTCGCCGTCGCACAAGACATTGGAGTTAAGCCCGACGCGCTCGTAGAAGCGCGGCGCCAGATCGAAGGGACAGCATGAGCAAGACGATCCTCATCACCGGGGCGACCGCAGGCTTCGGCCGAGCCGCTGCGCGGCGCTTCATCCACGGCGGCTGGAACGTGATCGGCACCGGACGCCGTGCCGAGCGGCTGCGCGATCTTCAGGAGGAGCTCGGCGACGCGTTCCTCCCGCTCGAGAACGACATGCGCGACCGGCAGTCGGTCGAGAGCCTGGCTGAGCTTTCGACCCCGTGGAGCGAGATCGACCTGCTGCTCAACAATGCGGGTTTGGCGCCGCCGACAGACCCGCTGCCGGAGACCAATTGGGACCGGATCGGGGATGTGATCGAGACCAATGTCACCGGCCTCGTGGCGCTGACGCGCGCGCTTCTGCCCAAGCTGATCGAACGCAAAGGGCAGATCATCAATATCTCGTCGGTCGCCGCAACTTATCCCTACAAAGGCGGCGCGGTGTATGCCGGCACCAAGGCGTTCGTGCGCCAATTTTCGCTCGACCTGCGCTGCGACCTCGCCGGAACCGGCGTTCGCGTGACCTCCATCGAGCCTGGGATGGCCGAGACCGAGTTCACTCTGGTCCGCACCGGCGGAGACCAGCAGGCGTCGGACAAGCTTTACGCGGGCATGAACCCGCTTACCGCGGAAGATCATGCCGAACTTTTTTGGTGGCTCGCAAACCTTCCGCCGTACATGAACATCAACGCCATCGAGCTGATGCCGGTGAGCCAGAGCTGGGCCGGCTTCACGGTCAGCCGGGAGGCTTGATTCGTGCGCGGCCGAGTGCTTGGGGCGGACGCATGAGCATCGACAATCGTCTCGCCGAACTCGGCATCACTCTTCCCCAGCCGGCGGCGCCGGTCGCCGCTTACGTGCCCACGGTTGAGCAGGGCGGACTGTTGCACATCTCGGGCCAGATCAGCGTGGCCGAAGACGGCAACCTGATCCTCGGCCGCCTCGGCGAGGACATGAACCTCGAGCGCGGAACCGAAGCTGCGCGGCGCTGCGGAATCATGCTGCTTGCGCAGGTCAAGGCGGCGCTCGGCTCGCTCGACCGCGTTGAGCGGGTCGTGAAGCTCGGCGCGTTCGTGAACAGCGCGCCTTCCTTTACCGACCAGCCCAAGGTGGCGAACGGCGCGTCCGAGCTGATGCAGCAGGTGTTCGGCGAAGCGGGACGTCACGCTCGGAGCGCGGTCGGAGTCGCGGTACTGCCGCTCGGAGTCGCCGTCGAAGTGGATGCGATCGTCGCGGTCAAAGCCTGATCCGCTCGATCCCGGTCCGCTCGGCTTTGCGCACCGGGGCCTGCATCATGGCTCGGCGATTCCCGAAAACAGCCTGACTGCTTTCTCCGCTGCGCTGAAGATGGGCTGCGGGATCGAATGCGACCTCAGGCTCACCGCCGACAATCGGGTCATTGTCTTCCATGATGCGGACGCGCTCCGGATCTGTGGAAGTCCCGTCCGGATTGGCCGAAGCTGCTGGCGCGATCTTGCTCGCCTGCGCGTCGGTGAGCACCCGATTCCGACGCTGCAGAGCCTATTATCGCTGGTTGGCGGTCGCGTGCCGCTGCTCCTCGAAATCAAGGTCGAGAAGGACGTCTTCCGCTGGGCGCCTGCGTTGGCGGCCGCCCTTGCCGGCTATCGCGAGCCGTTCGGCGTGATGAGCTTTGATCCGCGCATCTCTCGCTTGATGAAGACGAACATGCCCGACGTTCGCCGCGGGCTGGTGATCCGCGACAGCCTCCCCGCGCCGAGGCGCCGCGCGGCGATCTGGCTCGCCGATCCGCAATTCATTGCCGTGGACCGGTCGGCGCTGGGCAAGAGATGGGTGGAGCGAATGCGTCGGCGAATGCCGGTGTACAGCTGGACCATCCGCACGGCAGTGGAGCTGGCGCAAGCCGCGGTTCATGCCGACGCTCTCATCTGGGAAAGCGATGGCCGACCGCGAATCTGAAGTCATCGCGAAAATCGCTTCCGGCGTATCCGGACTGAACGCGCGGGCGTGGGGCCGGCTGGCCAGCGGCGATCCGTTCCTGAGCCACGCATTTCTTTCCGCGCTAGAGGATTCCGGCAGCGTGGGCCCGGGCACCGGTTGGACGCCCGCGCCGGTCCTCGTCGAGGAAGATGACAAGCTCGTCGCGGCGGCTCCGGCCTACCTCAAGTCGCACAGCCAGGGCGAATATGTGTTCGACCATGGCTGGGCCGATGCGTGGCAGCGGGCGGGCGGCGAATATTATCCCAAGCTGCAGGTGGCCGTGCCGTTCACTCCGGTTCCGGGCCCGAGGCTGCTCGGCAGCCGGCCGCAGCAACTTCTTGCAGCTGTCGAGACGGTGACGGCGCAGAATTCCATCTCATCCGCGCACGTCACCTTCATCGACGATGCCGGCGCAAGAGAATGCGAGCGGCGCGGCTGGCTCATACGCCACGGCGTCCAGTACCACTGGTTCAACCGCGGCTATGCGAGCTTCGAGGATTTTCTCGGTAAGCTCACGAGCCGCCGGCGCAAGACAATCCGTAAGGAGCGGTCAGCAGCACGCGAGGGGCTGGAGTTCCGCGCCCTTCGTGGCGGCGACATCGGTCCGTCCGAGTGGGACGCGATGTGGGCTTTCTATCAGGACACCGGGTCGCGAAAGTGGGGACGACCTTATCTCACTCGGCAATTCTTCGATCTCGTCGGCGAGCGAATGGGCGACCAGGTGCTTCTTTTCCTCGCCTATCGCGGCTCGCGTGCGATTGCCGGCGCCCTGAACTTCATCGGCGGCGACACTCTATATGGGCGTTATTGGGGCGCGATCGGCGAAGTGCGGTTTCTCCATTTCGAGCTATCTTATTACCAGGCGATCGAATGGGCGATCGACCACGGGCTCGCCTCCGTGCAGGCGGGGGCCCAGGGCGAGCACAAGCTCGGGCGCGGATATGAGCCGGTGATTACGCGCTCGGCGCACTTCATCCCGAACCGCAGCTTCCGCGAAGCCGTTGCCGAGTTCTTGGAAGCGGAACGGGCCGGGATTGCGGCAGAGGTAGAATGGCTGCGGCGGGACCTGCCCTACCGCTCCTCCTCTTCCGAATAGATCCGCACCACGCGGCCGGACGCGTCGGCCATCCCGCGGTACATGGCGGGAGTTGTAAATCCCCACGCAGCTTCGCCGTCCGGTGCGACCGCGATCAGGCCGCCCTTGCCCCCGAGCGAACCGATATCCTCGAGGACGCCGTCGAGTGCCTGGTGGAGCGACTCGCCCCCGATCCGCATGCGCTCAGCGAGCTGATGGGCCGCGACGGAGCGGATGAAATATTCTCCTGAACCGGTGGCGGAGATCGCCGCCGAGCGATTGTCGGCATAGGTCCCGGCGCCGATCAACGGCGAGTCGCCGACGCGGCCCCAGCGCTTTGCCGTAATCCCGCCCGTGGATGTGGCGGCGGCGACGTTGCCGGAAAGGTCGACCGCAACTGCGCCGATCGTCCCGTACTTGATGGGATCGGCCGCGCTTCCGGCGGCCAGCGCTTCATCGAGCTGCCGACGCCGCTCGGGGAGAATGAAGAAGTCGTTTGCGACCTGTTCGATGCCTGCCGATGCGGCGAATCGATCCGCGGCTTCTCCAGTGAGGAAGACATGCGGCCCATGATCCATCAGCCGCCGGGCAAGGCTGATCGGTGCCCGGGTCGTCTTGATTCCCGATACGGCTCCGGCATGCCGGCCGCGGCCCTCCATGATCGCGGCATCCAGCTCGACTTCGCCCTGCTCGGTCAGCACGCTCCCGCGCCCGGCATTGAAGCATTCGTCTTCCTCCAGGACTCGCGCCGCAGCTTCGACCGCATCGAGGGCATTGCCGCCGCGGACGAGGATGGACGAACCGGCCTCGAGCGCCTCCTCGAGTCCGCTGCGGGCACTCGCTTCGTGCTCCGGTCCGCCCTGTGCGATCCGTTCCGAACCCGCGCCGCCGTGCACCACCAAACGCCATTTATGATCCGTCATCCCGCGGCCCTTAGCGGGCAGGTCGCCGGGCCGCCAGTTGACTCCGACGACTGTGACATATAATTATGATATCAAATTTATGGAGGCTAAGGTGGCAAACGATAAGGTCATTGCACTGACTGCGACCAGCGAGCGGCCCGCATCGACCATGAGCGGCTATGCCATGCTGGTCCTGCTCTTCCTCGCGATCCTCGCCGACATCTACGGCATCAACCGCTTGCCGTTCGGAGGGGCGCTGAACGTCGGGATCGTCATTTTGGCGACACTCGTCTTCATCCTGGTGATCCCCGGCTTCTACATGCTCCAGCCGAACCAGGCGGCCGCGATTACGCTGTTCGGCGAATATCGTGGGACCGACCGCATGACGGGCCTCAGATGGACCTGGCCGTGGATGAGCAAAAAGAAGGTGTCGGTCCGGGCCAACAACTTCATCTCCGACAAGATCAAAGTGAACGACCTGCGCGGCAACCCGATCGACATGGCGGCGCAGATCATGTGGCGCGTCGTCGACACCGCCCAGGCTCTGTTCGATGTCGACGATTACAAGCAGTTCGTCCGCGTTCAGGTCGAAGCGGCGATCCGCACCATCGGCTCGCGTTATCCGTACGATGATTTCGAGCACCAGGAAGTGACGTTGCGCGGCAATCACGATGAGGTCGGGGTCGAGCTAAAGAAGGAGCTGCAGGCGCGCCTCGCCGTCGCCGGCATCACCATCGACGAATGCGGCTTCACCTATCTTGCCTATGCGACCGAAATCGCTGGAGCGATGCTTCGCCGGCAGCAGGCCCAAGCGGTTGTCGCCGCGCGCAAAACGCTGGTCGAGGGGGCCGTCGGAATGGTCGAGATGGCGCTTGCATCGCTGTCCGAGAAGAAGGTGGTCGAGCTCGACGACGAGCGCCGGGCGGCGATGGTCTCGAACCTCATGGTCGTGCTGTGCGGCGAGCGCGACGCGCAGCCCGTCGTCAACACCGGCACGCTCTACACCTGAGCCATGCCCGACGCCGGCGAGCGTAAGGCGTATCCGCTACGCGTCGACCCCGCATTGTGGGGCGCGGTCGAGCGCTGCGCCGCGGCGGACCTCCGAAGCATCAATGCCGAAGTCGAGTGTCTGCTCCGCGAGGCGCTGAGCGCGCGCGGCGTGAAGCTCAAATCGCCGGCCCCGCGCAAGCGCGGACGCCCTCCAAAGGAGAAAGATGGTGAGTGACGGTCCGGAATGGTTTGCGCCGAAGCGCTACGGTTATGGTGCTGTGCCGATCACGTGGCAGGGGTGGGCGTTGACGCTCGGGTTCGTCGCAGCGTCCATCGCGCTCAGCGTCAGCTTCGCGAGAAGCCCACTGCAACTCGCCGCGACGATGGTTCCGTTGGTTGCCGTGTTCATTGTCATCTGCGCCCGCACGACACGCGGCGGCTGGCGCTGGCGTTGGGGAGAAGAAGACTAGCCGACGGACAGGTTGCGCTGCTGGTTGACGAGGCGCCACTCGTCGAGGTCGGCGAGCATGATGCGCCCGGCCTGCTCCGTGAGGTCAGCGGCGCGTGACAGGCTGACGTCGCGGCTCAGCTCTTCCTCGATATGCCGCAAGGTGTCGGCAGTCGCGAGGGAGCGCAGCGCATCTCCGCCAAAATCCGCCTGAAAGCGAATCCCAAAGACCGCGGTGCCGAGGGCGGGGAAGCCTGCGGAAACGAGCGTGAACCAATTGCCGTAGCGGTTCACGTAACCGGAACCGATCGCCAGGCCGATCAGCGTCAAGGTCGAGACCAGCAGGGTCGCCGCGAACAGGATCGTGCCGATCCATTCGAGCCGCCGGTCGAGCATCTCGATCTGGTGCGAGTGGCGTTCATGATAGCCGACCTGCGGGCTGACCTCGAACTGCGCGATGGCCTTGGCGAGACAAGCGGCGCGGAACGCGTCGATCGATCCGGCAGGACATCCGATCGCCCTCCAGATCCCGCTTGCATACCAGTCGATCCACCGCCTGGGCACGGGATTGGTCGCAGTGCCCGGCGGATCGGGCGCGGCGATGCCGAGCAGCTTCAGGCTGCGCATGGGCCGGAGCCGTTCCGCAAGCTGGCGATAGTCGAGCCAGCGGCGGTGCCATTCCTGGCGCGAACCGACGGTCGCGTTGAGGATGATCGCGATCGTGATCAGCATCTCCAGCGCCGCTTCCTCGAGCTTGAGGTGCGGGGTCATGAAGGCCGAAAGGCCAAGGCAGACTGCCACTCCGCCAAGCACGAAATTGAAGATGTGCCCACTGCGATAGGTCTGGGCGAAATGGGTCGCGAGCCGATCCGCCCAGCTGTAAGCCTGCTCGAGCAAGTCGATCGGTGCGGAAATCTGATGCGCTTCCGCGCAGCCTTCCCGATATCGTCGCCATTCGTCGCGGATCTGCGCCTCGCAATGCTTGTTTGCGAAGTCCTTCGCTCCGAAGCGGTTCACCCCGGCGGCTGCCAGCAGCAGCGGATATTCGATCCGCGTGCGAACCGGGAGCAGCCGCTCCCTCGCGAAGCGCCTTAAGAAAGCCTGCTCCTGACTGTCGGGCGGCGGCATCAGCAGCCCCTGGAGCATTGCATCCATTGCCGCGCGGTCGAGCGGACGTTCGGCGCTGGGTTCGTCGGCAAGCGTGACGACGGTGGGATCGAATGCGCTCCAGACCACACGCGCGGGCGCCTGGTGTTCGAGCGGCAAGTGGATGACCGCCGTGCCGCGGGTAATGGCCAACTGCACCACTTCGCCGGTTCCCCCGCGTCCGCGTGGCGGCAGACCGTCCCAGACGGCGACCAACAGATCGCAATGCGCCACCGTCGCGCGGCCGGTCATCACGTAAGCATCGGCCTGCGTCTCGCCGTGCCCGGGGAGCTCGAGGATGCAGTCGGCGCGCTCGAGCAAGGCGTCGAAGCGTTGCCGTGCACCCTGGTTCGCCAGCGTCGCGCGATATTCGGCGCGGTTGAACGGAAGGACGACCTGCAGCTCCCAGCCGAGCTCGAGCGCCACTTCGGCCGCTATCTGGTCGGCGCCATCGGCGATCGGCGAGACGAACCGAAGGCGCGGGGGCGCCGACGCGAAGCAAGCCTGCTCGCGGAGTAGCAGCGCCTGCCCGGCGTCGGCGACGAGCATCAGCACGTCGCGGATCCTCTGGCGCAGCGGCTCAATTGCGTCGTCGGGTAAGCTTTCGGCTCGGTGTCCTGTCACGCCCACTGACAGCACGAACGGCAGCCGCGGAGGACCGGAAGCGCTCCCGGCCGCAGCTTGTAAAGTCTGAAGTGCTGCGGCCGGAGCGTTCAATGATCTGGCCTAACGCTTGTCAGTTGTTGATGACGATCGGGTCGAAACGTTTTCCATTGTTCCACCCGAGGCTGATGTGCACTGCGTTGTTTCCGTTTGGAGTCACATCGATTGTCAGGCTCATGCCGGTTGGATCGACCACGGGATTCGTGATCTGCCCGTCCTGGCACGCGACGTTCGGGCATCCGGCCTGCGAGCTCCAGATCGGGTTGTTGGCATCAAACCGAAATGCGGGTGGCGGGTTCTCCGGTAGCGCGAAGGCTATCTGGTACGATGCCTGCACCCGCAACCATATAAGCCCGCCATGGACGAAAGCATGCGACGGACCATCACCTGGCGAAATTCCGCAAATCGTTCCGTCTCCAGGAGGGTTAGCCGGCTCCAGGTCGACTGTTACTGGCTGTGGCATCGCTTTCGGGCCCCCTCTCGTGTCCTGATGTTCATGTAACAAGATCGTCATTTCGCCCTCCTTGTTCTCGCTTACGTCCTACTGACCTCCGGCAACCGGTAACCAATTGCCGCGAGCTGCTGATATAGTTGTTGGGCCTCCGCTGTACGGCCGAGGCGCTTGAGAATGATCGCGCGTTCCTGCGTCTCCGTTGGACGCTCCGCAGCGACGCGGGGCAGCACTCGGAATGCCATATTCCATGCAGCTGCGGCCGCACCTTCGTCATGCATGGCTTTTCGCGCGTCTCCGAGGAGTCGGTACGCTCTTGCAAGTGCGAACCCGTCCGCACCGGCATCGGTACTTGTCACGGACTTGCCCATTTGAATTGCTCGTTCGGCGGCGGCTGATGCGTCACCGTTCGCTCCGGCCGCATAGCCGATATAGCCGCGCATCATCCAACAATCGCGCAGGGCCGCGCGCCAGTCGGCGTTGTTCGCGTCCTTGGCGAGCAAGCGCGACACAATCGCGCATGATTGATCGTTATGCTGCTTCGCCTCTTCGGCCTTGTCTGATAGCAGAAGGATGTAAGCCAGGTTGTTTCTGGCATTCGCAGAATATTCGAGCCACTTGCTGTTGTTCGGCTCAACTGGCGTGAGCAGGTCTGCGTCGGCCACGGCCGCTCGCATATGCTGCGTGGCAGCGTCCATCTCACCGCGAATTGCGTAAAGCAGGCCAAGCTTGCGCTCGGCAGGAATGAGCCGTTGCCGATAAGCGACATCGGCAGTTGTCGATGCAAGAGCCTTCAGTAGCGCGACGTGGCGCTCGCGAAATTTGATCGCCTGATCAAGGTGGCCTGCGTCCCTTTCTGCATCGGCCAACCAGGCGAGATCTTCAACGAGCGACTGCTGATAGTCGTTGTTCCTGGGATCAGCGGTCGTGAGCGCTTGGATGGTGCTGAGCGACTGTTGAAACAAGCTCGCGGCTTCAGAGAATTGACGCTGGGACACGCGCACTGTTCCGAGATCGGCGAGCGCGTTCTGACCCTCCATTCGCCACTTCATGTTGTTCGGCTCGAGCGCGACCATCTGGTCCGCGAGGCGTTTGTAGTCCGCGAATTGGGCCGCGGCCTCGTCGAGCTGCCCACGGCTGAGCGCAATTTGACCGACGTAGAAGACGTTTTGGGCGTGCTCGTACAGCCGCTGCGGGTCATTAGGGTTCCGCCGGATGGCTTCTGCAGTTCCAGCCATGGCTTCGCGGTACAAACTGAGTGCGTTGTCTGTATTGCCGCGCTTTGTAGCGACGTCCGCCATGAGGCTCAGAGCCTGCGAGCGCTGCGACAAGGCTGCGTCCGACAGGTCGGCAATTGGCACGTTGTGATAATAAGCGAGGACCTTGCCGCCCACGCCGTCGAGCGCGTCGAGCTTGCCGATCGGTTCAAGCTTGTCCTTGAGGTCGCCCAGCATGAAGCCGATCAGTCCCTCGGCCTGCCGCCGCTGCTCGCGGGCAGCGTCGCGGGCGCTGATCGCCGTCACCGCGAGCGTGCTGGTGACCGCCATTCCACCGAGCGATGCTGCGGCCAACCAGGCAAGGCGGCGCTGCCTCCGCACGGTCTCGCGCTGAACGAGCTCGTCGAGGCCGACGCCGAGCATTCCGGCGACGATCTTGAGGAATCCGACTCGGCGTCCGCCCTTTCCCTCGCGCAGGTCGGCCGCGAGCGGCTCGGTCTTCTGTCCGGTGGGCTTGCCCCGGCGATTGTATTTCGCGACCAGAGCCGGCGGGAAACATTCCTCTTGCTCGCGGCCGGGGATGTCGCTGGCGAGCGGCTCTCCCGCGATCACCGCAGCAATGATCGGTCCACCGGGGTGGGCGCGTTTGAACGTCTCGATTTCCGCATTGGTCCATCTGGAGTTCGCTGCAGCGGGAGAACAGAGAACGATCAGGCAGCGGGATGCCGCGAGGCCGGCCCGGATTTCATCGGTGAGGTCGTGACCGGCGGCAAGCTCGTGGCGATCGCGAAAGATCGGCGTCAGCCGGCCCGGAATCACTCCGTTCGCCGTCAGCTTGCCCACCAGCGCGGACGGGACTCGGAAACGTTCGAGCTCCTGGTGCAGCCAGTCGGCTTGTTCGCTGTCTTCGTGGCTGTAGCTGAGGAAGGCGAAATAATAATGCTGGGCGGGTGCGCCCCGGGTCCCGGCGGGGCCGACCGATGCATGACTGCCTTCGAAAGGTCGCGACCATTTGTTCATCGCCGCCCCCAAGCGAGTCCCGTTAACCCTGTTAACACAGGCGGATAGGCGGTGCGAATCTGGAAGCGCGGTTTTCCCAAGCGGCCGAACGCCTTATATGATGGCGCATGTCCATTCGTCCGTGGCGCGATATCGAGCGCCGCCAGTCTCGCCGGATCATGGTCGGCGCCGTCCCCGTCGGCGGAGACGCGCCGATCAGCGTCCAGACGATGACCAACACGCCCACCGAGGACGCGAAGGCGACGATCGACCAGATCCGCCGCTGCGAGGACGCGGGTGCGGATATCATCCGCGTGTCCTGCCCGACCGCCGATGCAACAGCGGCGCTCAAGGAGATCGTCCGGGCTGCGACCGTGCCGATCGTCGCCGACATCCACTTCCACTACAAGCGCGCCCTGGAGGCGGCAGATGCGGGCGCGGCGTGCCTGCGCATCAATCCCGGCAACATCGGCTCGGAAGAACGTGTCCGCGAAGTGATCGCCGCCGCACGCGCGAACGGCTGCGCCATCCGCATCGGCGTCAATGCCGGCAGCCTCGAGAAGGACCTGCTCGAGAAATATGGCGAGCCCTGTCCCGAGGCTTTGGTCGAAAGCGCGCTCGACCACATCCGAATCCTCGAGGATCACGGCTTTCGTGAGTACAAGGTCGCGGTCAAGGCCAGCGACGTGTTCCTCGCAGTCGCCGCCTATCAACAGCTCGCGAGCGAAGTCGATTGTCCACTGCACCTCGGCATCACCGAGGCGGGCGGCCTCATCGGCGGCACCGTCAAATCGTCGATCGGGATCGGGAACCTGCTGTGGGCGGGGATCGGCGACACGATCCGAGTTTCACTCTCGGCCGAGCCGGAGGAAGAAGTTCGCGTCGGCTATGAGATCCTCAAAGCGCTCGGCATTCGCAGCCGCGGCGTGCGCGTGGTCTCCTGCCCGAGTTGCGCGCGCCAGGGCTTCGACGTGATCCGGACGGTCGAGGCGCTCGAGCAGCGCCTGCAGCACATCAAAACTCCGATGTCGCTCTCCGTGCTCGGCTGCGTCGTCAACGGCCCGGGCGAGGCGCGCGAGACCGACATCGGCATCACCGGCGGCGGCAACGGCACGCACATGGTCTATCTCTCCGGGGTTACCGACCATCACGTCAAGGACGCCGAGATGATCGACCACATCGTCAAGCTGGTCGAAGGCAAGGCGGCTGAGATCGAGGCCGCCGAGGCGCGGCGGCAGACGCTCGACGCAGCCGAATAGCCGCACGGCTGCCGTTAACTTTTTATCGACTTTGCCGGCGCACCTTGGCGCCGTGGCCAAGCTACTGCTCATCCTTCTCTTCGGCGGAGCCCTCGCCAACGGACTCGCAGCTTCGCAGTCGCAACCACCGCTGCTGATCGATTCTTCTCCCGCGCCCGCGCATCTCGACGCGCAACCTTAGTCGCAGCTAATCGCGGCGCGTGAACCGCGTCGCTCAACATCCCGTCAAAGCCTTCCTGGTTGCGCTGGCCGCGGTCAGCACATTGTCGATCATGGACGCGGCGATGAAACATCTGGTGCTTGTCATCGGGATCCTCGCGGTCAGCGTCTGGCGAGCGGCCGTGAACCTCGTTTTTGCAGGCGCGCTATACCTGCCGCACGGCGGACCCTGGCCGAAGCGTTCCACCCTCAAAATCCACATTGCACGCGGCGTCCTCGTGACAGGGCTGGCATTCTTGTTCTTCTGGGGCATCGGCCGCGTCCCGCTGGCGCAGGCGATCGCGCTGACGTTCATCGGTCCGCTGATCGCGCTGCTGCTGGCCGGCGTGTTCCTGAAGGAGCACATCGGCTCGCGATCGATCGTCGGTTCGATTGCCGCATTTGGGGGCGTTCTCGTGATCATGTTCGGACAGGCGCGGGCTCAGCTAGGACCGCAAGTGTTGCTCGGTTCGGCCGCCATCCTGGGATCGGCAATCTGCTACGCGGTAAACATCGTGATGATGCGCCCTCAGGCTCAGGCAGCCGGGCCATTCGAGATCAATTTCTTCCAGTCGCTGACGGTCATGCTTGTCTGGCTTGTCGTCTTGCCATTCGTCGGACTGCCGGTGAGTCCCGGTTGGCAATGGCCGTGGATCCTGATCGCGGCGAGCCTCTCGACCTGCGGCACGCTGCTCTACGGCTGGGCCTATGCGCGCGGCGAAGCGAGCTATCTCGCCGTCACCGAATATAGCGCCTTCCTGTGGGCGTCGGCGCTGGGTTGGCTGATCTTCCGCGAGCGCGTGTCGCTGTACACGCTTGCGGGCGCGGTGCTCATCGTCGGCGGTTGCCTGGTTGCTGCTCGGCGCAAGATCGCCGCTCCGCCGGAGATCGACGTCGCTGCCTAGCCGCTCGACGCCAGCAGATTGATGGTGAAGGCAAGCACTCCGATGTTGAACGTGAACGCCGCGAGGCAGTGGAACCACCGTCTTGCGGATGTGCGTTTCCGTGATCACCACGTCCGATGTCGCGAACGCCATTCCGCAGGTGAACGAGAAATAGACGAAATCCCAATAGACCGGGTGCGTCGTTCGCGGGAACTCGAACCCCATGCACCCGATGTTCGGGCGGACGTAGGCGAGATGGGCGTAATGCAGCGCGTAAACCGTGTTGCCGAACAGCCATGCGAGCGCCAGCGTGGCGATGATCAGCCCCTTGGTGAACGGTTGCGGAGTTCGGCCCACCGCCTCTGCTCCGACTGCGATCAGCAGCACGGTCATCACGATGCCGGTGATCACCAGCAGGCCGATGCGGTTCGCGTCGTTCCGAGCCGCATGCTCCCGGATCACAGCGGCCTCTTGGGTGCTGAGCAGCGGGATGCATGACGCCAGGAACACGAACGAGGCGATATCGAAGCCCGCCATCGCCCCGAGCGCCCAGCTGTGGAGCAGCTTGCCCGCGATCAGCCCGCCAACGATCAGCACGGCCATGAAAGCAAGGAAGCGCGGCGGCGCGATCTTATTGCCAATGGTATCCGGCCTGGCCATGCCCGGCGAAATTAGCTCACGCCCGCTCTGCGTCCAACGGCTCGCGTCCAAAACCTTATTTCTTGTCCGAGTGGCAGATCAGCTGGTTGATCTGCTCGGTCAGGATCGTGTTCTGCTTGAGCAGCTTGTGCATGTCGTCGCTGATCTGGAGCAGCGCTTCGGCGTCGAGATACGTCTGCTTCAGTTGCTGGTCGGAAGTCTCCGCTGCGACCTTTTGGCCGACCATGATGATCGACAAGAGCACCAGCTGCAGGAAGGTCTGGGCGATCCAGCCGATCAGTGCGCTGGTGCCGGAATGAATCGCTTGCGGAAGGCTGATGAGCGCCAGGACGCCGAATGCGTAAGCGCACCACATCGTGCCGACGATGTTGGTGATCTTGACTGCCAGCCAGCTGTTGAAATTGGTCGGATTTTTTCGTTCCTCGTGCTGTTCCATAATCTGCTTGCGCTTGTGCAGGTGCGGATGAGGAATGTGGTCGAGCATGTGGTCCCCTCCCTCGCCAATTGACTCTGAAGCTGTCTCCAGCTTGGCGATTGGGACGGAGCGTATCGCGCGATTCCCGTTGGTCCAGTGAAAGGATTGTCATGCCGTGGGTGTGGCTGATCGTCGGCGGTCTGTTCGAAGTCGGCTTCACTACGTCTTTGCGTTTCGTCGACGGCTTCCGGAACGTGCCCTGGACGCTCGGCTTTCTCGCCTCAGTAGCCGTCAGCATGGCGCTGCTCGAGGTCGCGTCGCGCTCGATCCCGATGGGAACGGCTTATGCCGTATGGGGCGGCATCGGCGCGGTCGGAACAGTGATCGTCGGCATTCTCTGGTTTCACGAGCCGGCGAGCATTGTGCGCGTGCTCCTGATTCTCGTGATCGTTGCAGCGATCGCGGCTCTCAGGCTGAACGCTTGAAGGGAGTGATCATCATGAAGCGCTTGATCTGCACTGTTGCGGCCTTCGTGGCGCTGACCGGCGCCAGCTCAGCGCAGCCTGGCTCACCCGCGGCACCTCCCTTCGTGCTCAAGCAAGTTGCTCCCGGCGTCTACGCGGCGATCGACGGACCCGAGCACAAGGCGGGCTCCAACGCCGGGTTCGTCATCGGCGACGATGGCGTGCTGGTGATCGACAGCTTCTTCAACCTCGCTGCCGCCACCGCGCTTGTCGGTGAGATCCATCGCCTGACGCCCAAGCCGATCCGGTACGTGGTCAACACCCATTATCACCTCGACCATACCGGAGGTGACCAGGCGCTGCGGGATTCTGGAGCGATCATCGTCGCGCATCGGAACGTCCGCGGCTGGGTGCGGACCAGTAACATCAATCTGTTCGGCGACCGGATCACGCCGCAGCTCAAAGCGCAGATCGCCGCTCTGCCGCTCCCGGACCTCACGACCGACAAGGACCTCACCGTCTGGCTGGGCTCGCGCAAGGTGGTCGTGCGGACCGTGCTCGGCCACACCGGCGGCGACCTTATCGTCTACGTGCCGGACGCGAAGGTGCTGTTCACCGGCGACCTCTTGTGGCGCAAGGTGCCGCCCAATTTGATCGATGGCTCGGTCAAGGAGTGGACGGCGACGGACGCCGGCTTCGCGTCGATGCCCGATGCTGCGCGGATCGTTTATGTGCCCGGCCACGGCGATGTTGCCGACGTGAGGGACGTGAAGGACTTTCGAGCTTATTTGCTCGATCTAAGACGCCTGGTTGAAGAGGGGCGGAAGGCCGGACTTAAAGGAGACGCATTGGCGCAGCAGGTGACGCCGAAGCTCAAAGCCCTTCATCCCGACTGGACGATCAGCGATCGCGCTGCAGCGTTCGAAATTCGGTACATGGACGAGGAGCTTGCCGGCACGAAGCGACGGCCGGTGCCGCAGGCCGACTGACGCAGCTTACCGTGGCGCGGGTTCCATGTAGGGTGCGACCTGCGGATCGTCTTTTTCGATCGAACCGAAGAGCTTCGCCGACGGAAAGGGGCCGCGCGCCTGCTCATAAGCGTAGCCGAGCGACAGCAGCCGTGCCTCCGACCATTTCGGTCCAATGAAGCTGAGACCGACCGGGAGCCCCTTCACCAGCGCCATCGGAACCGTGAGGTGCGGATAACCCGCGACAGCCGGCAGATTACCCGCGCCGCCGCCGCTGAACTGATCGCCGTTGACCGCGTCGATTTTCCAAGCCGGGCCCACGGTGGGGCCGACGAGCGCGGCCACTTTATACTGCTTGAGCAGGCGGTCGATACCGTTGGGACCCGCGGCCATGAAGCTCGCTTGCCGCGCCTTCGTGTAGGCAGGATCGCTCAGTCCCTTCGTTTTCTCGGCCTGTTCGAACAGCTCCTGTCCGAACAGCGTCATTTCCTGCTGCGCATGATT
This sequence comes from Sphingomicrobium sp., assembly GCA_035555035.1. Classification (GTDB taxonomy): domain Bacteria; phylum Pseudomonadota; class Alphaproteobacteria; order Sphingomonadales; family Sphingomonadaceae; genus Sphingomicrobium. The sequence continues at coordinate 8,348 of DATMHG010000086.1, read as the reverse complement.
CTTGTCGAATGCGATCAGGTCGGCCAGCGTTCGCGAGGAGATTTCCGCCGGGCTGCTCTTCAGATATTTGACCATGTCGGCCTTGAGCTCTGTCAGCAGCACGGTGTTCTCGTTCCTGCCGAGGCCCTTCTCGTCGAACTTTTTGATCTCGACCAGGATGGCGCCCTGCTGCCGCAGGATCGTGAGGGCGGTGTCGAACGCCGGATTAAGCTGTTCGGTCGAGGCGAAGCGCATCACGCCGATGCGCTTGCCCTTGAGCGAGCCGCGGTCGAGCTGCGCGGCGTAATCGATCTTGTGCTTGTCGGCGTCGCGCGTTGCCGGATCGGCAGGATCGGTCCCGGCGATCACCGTCAGCAGCTCGGCGGCATCGCGCACATTGGCGGTCATCGGCCCGGCGGTGTCCTGGCTGTGGCTGATCGGAACGATGTGCGTGCGGCTAACCAGACCGACCGTGGGCTTCAAACCCACGATACCGTTGATCGAGGCGGGGCAGGTCACCGACCCGTCCGTTTCCGTGCCGATCGCGAAGCGGACGAGCCCGGCGGCGACCGCAGCGCCGCTGCCGCTCGAGCTGCCGCATGCATCCCGGTCAAGCGCCCAGGGGTTGTGCGTCTGGCCGCCGACCGCGCTCCAGCCGGAGATCGAGTGAGTCGAGCGGATATTCGCCCATTCGGAAAGGTTGGTCTTGCCGAGGATCACCGCGCCCGCGCCGCGCAGCCGCGCGACCAGCGGCGCGTCGCGGTTGGTCACATTGGCTGCGAGCGCGAGGCTGCCGGCCGTCGTCGGCAATGGGCCGGCGGATTCGATATTGTCCTTGATCAGCACCGGCTGGCCCGCGAGCGGCCCTCCGGGATTCCTGGCGTCGACTGCGCGGGCTTGGTCGATCGCCGTCGGATCGACGGCAATGACCGAATGAAGTTTCGGGTCGATTTCAGCGATCCGGTCCAGTGCAGCACGGACATTGCCTTCGGCGGGTCCGACCGGTTGAGCCGCAGCCGCGCCCCCCGCTACGATCAGAATGAATCCAATCGTCCCGTTACGCATACGCCTTCCTCCTTCTGACGGCTCAGCGAGGCGCGAGCAATGCGTCGAGCGTTCCCTCGCCTTTGCCAACCTTCTCCAACCGCGGATAGCGCAGGCCGCCGTGCCAATCGAGTGCGACGGTCTTGTAGACATCGCCGTTGTGAATCAGCAGCTGAGGCGCCGGGCCGCCGTTCGCCGCATCCTTGATCGCCTGCTTGATCGCATCGCCATCGAACTTGCGCCCGTTGACGGCGATGAGCTCCGATCCGACGGTCAGCCCAGCGTTGAACGCCGGACTGTCCCATAGAACGCTCGTGATCTTGCCGTCGTTTCCGACGACGAAGCCGCCCGAGTAAGTGAGCTCGTTGTTCTTGCCGTTCTTCTCGGCGCTCTTGATCCACTTGGTCGGCTCGTCCGTGTAGACCAGCTTGTATCCGCCATCGGTAATTCCCTCGAGCGGCGCTTCAGGAGCGATGCTGTACACCTTGCGCTGGAGATATCCGCGCCATTCGTAAGGCTGCACCTTGTTCAGCGTCGCGACAATGTCGTCGAGCGTGTACGTGAGCTCGCCCCAGTCACGGTCGCGCACGCCGAAGAAGGCCTTGGCGAAATCGTCGATCGAGCGCTTTCCGCCGGACTGCTGGCGGATGATGCGATCGACGTCCAGCCACATCAGCTGACCTTCGTTGTAATAATCTTCGCTGCGCATCCAGCTCCGCCATGGCTGCGGCGCGCGCTGGGCGATGATCGGGTCGTTGGTCGTGTCGATGAGCGGCCGCCACACGCGGCCGGGCGTGCCGGTGCTGTAAGCGGCCACGGTCGCCGCGATTGCGTCGAGCGTGTCCTGCTTCGACAACATGCCCGAACGCGCGCCGAGGACGTAGCCCCAGAACTGCGTCTGACCTTCGTAGACCCACAACATGCTGTCCTGCATGGGAGTGCGATAATCGGGCGTCCACAGGTCTGCTGCGCGGCGGAACTTGCCGTCCCAGCTGTGGCTGAACTCGTGCGGCAGGAGGTTGCGGTCGCGAAGCTTGTTGTCCCAGTCGGTGAAATAGCCGCGGCCGGTCCCGTCCTCGGAGCTGCGATGGTGCTCGAGGCCTTCCCCGCCGAGATAATCGGAGATGGTCAGCAGGAAGTCGTAGTGGTCGTAGTGCTGAGCGCCGAACGCCCTGACCGCCTGCTCGACGAGACGCTTGTGCGCTTCGAGTTGAGGAGGCTTCGCCGCGAGCTCCAGCTCATTGTCCGCGATCACATCGAGCGTCACGTCAGGGCTCAAGGGGAACGAGCGATAGTGAGCGCCGGCGATCAGCGGCGAGTCCATCAGGATCTCGTAGCTCGTGACCGGATAATCAATTCGATTGCCGTTTTGACCGTCAGGACGCAGCGCGGTGGCGACCTTCCAGCCCTCAGGAACTATCACTTAAGCCTGGACCGGAATGTCGCGCACGAAATAGCCGGCCGGGTACATCGAATTGGCGATCCACTCGATGCTCGCAAGGTCGGGCGTCGCGACAACCCGACCCTGGTTCCGGTCGGTCGGTGAAAGATACTGGAACTCGACTTCGATCGCGCTGACGCCGGCCGGGACCGGGATGTGGAAAGCATAGACATCGAGATTATCGCGAACCCACTTGAGCTCGACACCGTTCGCGGTCGCACGAAAACCCGCAACCTTGTTGATCTGCCCCGTCGGAGAGTGATTGCCAGGCAGCCATTTCGGATAGAGCATGACGAAATCGCCGGGCCCTGGCACCGGCACATGCTCGTGCACCCGGAAAATGGCGCGAGTGACGTCGGTTGCATCCACGGTGAGCTGGATCGTCCCGGGGTAAGTCACATCGCGCGCCGCCGGAATCGCGTCGATCTTGGGCGTCGCTCCCGGCCGGCTGTTCTGCGGCGGGACCGGCTGGGCGATAGAGAGAGCGGAAATGGAAGAAAGCAGAAGGAACGCAAGCGCGGCTCGGCGCATCGACAACTCCCCGGAGCGAAAGGATTTGGGTGAGGTGTTCCGCTCTAGCTCATTTCGAGCGCGGTTCAATGCCGGAGCTTCGGGTGTTTGCAGACGGCTTTTGGCACTTCGTCGAACTTCACTGCATTGTCATGGCTCGTTCAGTTGTCCGCACTAGCGGGTGTTCAATGAAGCTCCGATCCACCATGCTGCTCAGCGCAGCCTTCGCATTGCCTGCGTTCAGCCCCGCTGACGCCCAGCAGCGTGTGACTCCATCGACGACTCAGCCGACGCCTTCGTCCAGCACGAGAGCCGGTGCGGCCGCCGACACGCAGCCGGTCGACGACACTGGAGAGGAAGAGGAGATCGTCGTTGTCGGCGCAAAGCCGCGCGGTTCGGTCATCGGCGACATCCCGCCGGAGCAAACGCTCGATGCCCGCGACGTGCGCGCGACAGCGGCAACCAACATCAGCGAATTGCTCGACGCACTTGCGCCGCAAATCGGAAGCGCACAGGGCCGCAGCTCGGGCCCGCCGGTGGTCCTGCTCAACGGCCAGCGAATCTCGAGCTTTCGCGAGCTGCGGGACATTCCAACCGAAGCCATTCAGCGAGTCGAGATCCTGCCCGAGGAGGTCGCGCTCAAATATGGCTACAGCGCCGACCAGAAGGTGGTGAACATCGTCCTTCGCCAGCGCTTCCGTTCGACGGTGGCGCAGATTGGCGCGGGCGCGCCGACCGAGGGTGGCGAAGCGAACGCCTCGGCCGATCTTACCCGTTTGATGATCCAGCGCAACGGCCGCACGCAGTTCAATCTACACGCAGAGGGCAATTCGATGCTGACGGAGGCAGAGCGGAACGTCGTCCTTACGGGACGTTCGCCCACGGGTAATGCTCAGGACGAGCTGAACGCTCGTTCGCTTGTCGGTACGAAGCGCGACCTCCGCGGTTCGGCGATTTTCAACCGGCAGGTGCTCGGCAACGTCTCCGCCACGCTCAACACTGAAGTGGAGCATACGGAAGGGCGTTCGCTCATCGGCATCGGCGACACGCTGCTCGAGCCGCTCGGCCGGAATACCAGCAACGACACCGCGCACGCGGGCCTGACGATGAACTGGGACAAGTCAAAGTGGCATTGGAACGTCGTCGGCAACGCCGACTGGGGTCACAACATCACGAACACCGAGGCCGACAATGTTCAGTTCCCGCATGAACGTGCCAGTGAGACGACCAGATCTGCGGACTTGACCGCAACGACGAACGGCAATTTGTTCAAGGTACCGGCCGGCAATGCGAGCACGACGTTGCGAGTGGCCACGACCACCATCAGCCTGGACAGCCACCGGCGCAGCGAAGGAGAGACGTCGTCCAATTCGCTCGCGCGGAGAACCGGCACGGCGGCAATCAATCTCGACCTGCCGATCTCGCGCCGCGGACGCGATTTCAGCGCGCTCGGCAATCTGACCTTAAGCGGAAATGCGCAGATCGATCACCTCTCCGACTTTGGCGCCTTGACCAAGTTCGGCGCGAACACGAACTGGTCGCCTGTCACCGGATTGACTCTGATCGGCAGCTGGACGCGCGAGGAAGGTCCGCCCACCATCAACCAGCTCGGTGACCCGATCCTGAGCACCCCCAACACCCGCATTTTCGATTTCACCACCGGCCAGACCGTGCTGGTCACCGCGATCACTGGCGGCAATCCCAACCTGCAGCACGACCGCCGCACGGTGATGAAGCTCGGCGGTTATTGGAAGCCGACCGACAAGTTCGACCTCACACTGCGCGCCGATTACGTTCATCAGAAGATTGAAAATCCGATATCGACCGTGACCGTCACGCCGACGATCGAAGCTGCCTTTCCGGAACGGTTCGTTCGAAACGGTGCTGGGCAGCTCATCAGCGTCGACCTGACGCCGCTCAATTTCGACAGCTCTCAGCGCGACGCCTTGCGAATAGGCTTCGATTTCACCAAGCCGCTGAAGTCGCGCCGACCTTCGCAGGCCGTCATCGATCAGCTCCGCCAGCAGTTCGGCTTTGGGGGCCGCGGTGGGCAGGCCGGCGCTCCGGGTGCTCAGACCGGCAATGCGCCTCAGGGCCAGCCGAATGGTTCCTCCGCTCAGGCAGGACCTCCGTCCGGAGCCGGTCCGGAAGCCGGTGGCCGCGGTGCTGGCTTCGGCGGCCGTGGCGGGCGCGGAGGGGGCTTCTTCGGCGGAGGCGGCCAGAATCGCGGTCGGCTGACGCTGTCGGTCACAGACACGATCACCTTCGTTGACCAGGTCACGGTCCGTCCTGGTCTGCCCAAGCTCGACTTCCTGCACGGCGACGCCGCGGGTCAGGCGGGCGGCACTCCCCGTCACCAGATCCAGACGCAGGGCGGCTATTTCAATAACGGGCTCGGCGCGCGGATCACCGCGAACTGGCGCAGTGCCACGAACGTGAACACGCTGACCGGCGACAATCTGCATTTCTCGCCGCTCGCGACGTTCGACCTCAGGTTGTTCGCGAATCCCGGCGACATTCCGGAGATCGCGGTCAAGCATCCCTGGATGCGCGGGACTCAGGTCCGGCTCGAGCTCAACAACATCTTCAACAGCCGCCCCAAGGTGCATGACGCGTTCGGCAACGTACCGCTCAATTTCCAACCCGACTTGCTCGACCCGCTGGGGCGCACGGTGATGATCAGCTTCCGCAAATTGTTCTTGCCCCCGCCGAGCTTCTTCCGGCAGCGCTTTCAGCAGGAACAGCAGCAGCGGCAGCAGCCACAGACGCAGCCGGCGGGGTGAACAATCGATGGAACGAACGCGGCGCGCGATGGTCGGACAAAGCTTTCCGGAAGTTCATCAAAACGCCAGCAAATGTTTAGCCGGACGCGCGCAGTGGCGCGGCCAATGCGACGCACCGTAAGCCTGTCGCTCCTCGCCGGCGCAAGCTTCACGGTCCCCATCGCGGGGGTCCAGGCCCAGCCGGCGCAAGGGAGCCAATCCAGCTCCGTCCACCCTACAGCTCCCGGCGAAAACGACGAGGATGAGGTCGTGGTCACCGGCAAGGCGCCGCGCGGCTCTGTCATCGGCGACATCCCGCCGGAGAACGTGCTCCGCTCGCGTGACGTGAAGGCGACCGGCGCCACCAGCTTCGACGAACTTTTGGAAGCGATCGCGCCCGAGATCGGCGTCGCTCGCGCGTCCGGCGCCGCTCGCCCGCTCGTGCTTCTCAACGGCCATCGAGTTTCGAGCTACCGCGAGCTTCGCGACATCCCGATCGAGGCGGTCTCGCGCGTCGATATCCTGCCCGAGGAGGTTGCGCTCAAATACGGCTATCCGCCCGACCAGAAGGTGGTGAACGTCGTCCTGCAGAATCGCTTCGTCGAGACGGTCGCGCAGATGGCCGCCAACACGGCAACGCATGAGGGATTCACTGGCGGAAATGGCGATCTCACTCGAATCCTGCTCAGTCCCCGACAACGTGCCACTTTCAACATACATGCGGGAAGCGAGGACATCCTCAGGGGGTCGCAGCGAAGCCTGGTCGAGCAGCAATATGAAAGCAGCAGCACGGGTGCGACCGGGCTGCTGATTCCACCCGAGCTCGGGATCCGCGGCACTGCGACCGTCACTCGGGAATTGCCCGGCGACGTCGAGGCGACGTTCAACGCCGAGGCCGCGCACCGCAACGGGCACCTGCTCAGCGGCCTCTCGGAGCAACTGCCCGCAGAGCTTCGCCGTCACACAACCGACGACAGCCTGCACCTCGGCGCGACGATCAGCGGCGACAAGGCGCAGTGGCACTGGAACGTCACGAGCAATGCCGACGCCGAGCGCAATCGCACGACGACCAAGGACCTCGGCCAGGACTTCGCACCCGGCAGCGCCGAGTCGACTCACTTGAGCGCTAATCTCGATGCGACGGTGAACGGCAATGTATTCCCCACGCCCGGCGGCCAAGCCGATGTGACTCTTCGTGTTGCCGCCTCGACCGAGCATCTCCGCATCGATCAGGAGCATTTCGTCACACCGCCGCACGGCTCGACCGACCGCACGACGGCTATTTCGGCGGCGAGCATCGACATTCCATTCTCGCGGCGCGGCAAATCATTCAGCGGTCTCGGCAACCTGACGCTCAACGGCAATGCGGAAGTGGATGAGCTGTCGGACAAGGGAGCGCTGACGAGATTCGGCTTTGGCGCCGACTGGTCACCCGTGAATCGGCTCAGTCTAGTGGGCAGCTGGGATCGCGAGGAGGAAGCGCCGAGCGTACGGCAGCTCGGCGATCCATTCGTGCAAACGCCCGGCACGCGAATCTTCGACTTCACCAACGGTCTTGTGAATCGGGTCGCCGTTGTGACCGGCGGCAACCCAGGCCTCAGGACAGACCGTCGCCGTACGCTGAAGCTGGGCGCGGACTGGCAGCCGATCGATAGTGTGAACTTCCGCCTCCGTGCCGACTATGCACACGTGAGCATCGACCGGCCGATCTCCAACATCACGGTTTTCCCGGAGATCGAAGCAGCATTTCCCGAACGCTTCATCCGGGACGGTGCAGGCAATCTACTCAGCGTCGATCTTCGTCCGGTGAATTTCCAAAGTGCGCACCGCGACACGCTCCGGTTCGGCTTCGATTTCACGAAGCCGCTGCGATCGAAGAAGGTGTCGCAGGCCGAAGTCCAGCGCGTGGTCGAGCGGGCCCAGGCGGCCGGGATCGCCGTTCCACAAACGTCGACTGCGAACGCGACGCCGGGATCGCTCGCCGCGGCCGTTTCGAACAACGGCCGCCTCACTTTTTCGCTGACCGACACCGTCACCCTGGTCGATCGCGCACTGATCCGCGCTGACCTTCCTCAGCTCGATTATCTTCACGGAGCGCCGATCGGTCAGACGGGCGGTCAGCCGCGGCACCAAGTGCAGGCCCAGGCGGGTTGGTCGAACAACGGCATGGGCGCGCGGATCGGCGCCAACTGGCGAAGCGCGACGCGCGTCGACACGGTGACGGGCGACACCCTGCATTTCTCGCCCGTGGCGACGTTCGACCTCAGGCTGTTCGCGAACGTCGGCCAGTATCTCCCGATCGTCTCGCGCTTCCCGTGGCTGCGCGGAGCGTCGATGCGCTTCGAGGTCGGCAACATCTTCGACGCGCGACCGAAAGTGCACAACCAGGCACGCGCTGTCCCGGTCGGTTTCGAGCCCACCATTCTCGATCCGCTCGGGCGCACCTTCATGGTCACCTTCCGCAAACAGTTCCTGCCGAACAGCTTCTACCGGGAGCAGCTGCAGAAATTCGAGAAGCAGCAGTCGCAGTCGCAGTAGGCGCGACGAGGAAGCTTTTGCCAATCCGGCATATTATGCTTTAGCGCCGCCGCAATGACGCCGGTTCAGCCCGT
>DATMHG010000085.1:0-13605 GCA_035555035.1 Sphingomicrobium sp. | reverse complement strand
GATCCTCGCCGCCTCCGAACGATAAGCACCGCGAAGAGGCTCGAAATGGCAACGACAGGAAACAGCAAAGTCGCAGCAAAGACTAAGAGGTTGGGATCAGGCGTGAATCCGCACTGAGGGTCATTATTCGGATTGAACGGCCAAAATCCCTCTATCAACGCAAGGGGCAGCACGCTGGTAATCAGGATCGTCACGATGATTGCCGCGGCGGCCCCTAACAGTTTGACAAGTCTAAATGTACCGGCTGCTCCAAGCAGCAAGGCCAACACTATAATTGCCGCGGCCATAAGGACCTGTTGCCACGCGTATGGATCACAGACGCCCGAAGGGATCATGTTCTAGACTCCAAGTGCGGAACCGCCGCTATCACAATCCATTGGGCTGCGCATGGACGAGATGGTCCTCGACTGCCTGATCGTCGGCGGCGGCCCCGCCGGGCTGACCGCCGCCATCTACCTCGCGCGCTTCCACCTCGACATCATGGTGGTGGACGCGGGCAAGAGCCGCGCTTCGTGGATCCCGTGCACGCGCAACGTCTCGGGCTTCCCCGAGGGGATCAATGGCGAAGAGCTGCTCCAGCGGATGCGCGAGCACGCATGCAAATATGGAGCGAAGATCGAGACGGAATTCGTGACCAAGCTCGAGCTCGACGCGGGCTCGGGCCTGTTCACGGCGACCTGGGGCTCGGGCGAAGCAACCGCCCGAACTGTCCTCATCGCCACGGGCGTGACGAACCGCCGGCCGCCGATGGACGAGCAGCTGCACGACGATGCTTTGGCGCGAGGGCTTGTGCGTTATTGCCCCATCTGTGACGGCTATGAGGTCACGGACAAGCGTGTCGGCGTGATCGGAAGCGACCGGCACGGAGTCGCCGAGACCCTGTTCCTGAGGAGCTACACCGCGGACCTGACTCTGATCGCGCCCGACAAGGCGCTGCGCCTCAGCGCAGAAGACCAGAAGAAGCTAAAGGCCGCGGGAGTGGAGACGGTCGACGGGCCAGCCCAAGCGGTGGCGATCACCGGCGATTGCATCGTGGTCGACACGGCCGAGGGTCATTTCACGTTCGACACAATCTATCCGGCGCTGGGCTCCGACACGCACACGCAGCTCGCCGAGATGGTCGGCGCGGATCTTTCCGCTGAGGGTTGCATCAAAGTCGATTCCCACCAGCGGAGCAGCATACCGGCACTGTATGCGGCGGGCGACGTGGTGATCGGGCTCGACCAGATCAGCCACTCGATGGGCGAGGGCGGCGTTGCAGCGACGACGATCCGCAACGACCTCTGCGCGCAACAGCCGCGCTGGCGCGAGCCCCTGATGCAGATGCAGGAAGCAGAGAGCCGGTAGCTAGGCGAGGAATTCCGGGTCGAGGATGATGCGCCCGCCCTCCAAGTCAGCGATGCCTTCGCGGAAGGGGATGAGTGAGCGTTTGGCGTCTTGCTCGATCTCGAGGAGGTCGCCGGCACCGTAATTTTCCACCGCAACCACGGTGCCGACGGCTTTGCCAGAGCGGTCGACGGCAGGCAGGCCGATCAGATCGGCATGATAATATTCGCCGTCTTCGAGGGGCGGCAAAGCGGAGCGGTCGACCTCGATCAGGGCGCCGCGCAGCGCTTCGGCGGCCGAGCGATCCGAGACTCCCTCGAGCTTCGCAACGACGGAATTGCCGCCGTGGCGAACGGCAACCAAGCGCCGTTCGACGCCTGCCACATAGACGTTCTTGTAGTGAGAAAGACTTTCGACGTCGTCGCTGAACAGCTTCAGGCGAAGCTCGCCCTTTACGCCATGCGCTCCGGCAACCGCGGCGAGGGCGATTCTGCGCTCGCTGCGGTCGCCCGATGCTGACAAGGATTACGCCTTCGCGCCTTCGGCAGGCTCTTCGCTCGACTCGCCCTCGCCGGCGGCTTCGGTGCTCTCGGGCGAACCCTCGGTTGGCGGAGCTACTTCATCCGCGCCCTCGGCTGGAGCTTCAGCGGACTCGCCATGGTCCGTTGCGTCGGGCTGTTCGGCAGCAGCCTCTTCGGCCGGCGCCTCCACTGTGTCGGGCGCCGCGGCCTGCTCTTCCGCGACCGGCGGCGTCTGCTCCGAAACTTCGTCCGCGACGGCTTCGGCTTCAGCCGTCGGCTCGGCGGTCGCAGCTTCCACCTCGGCCTCTTCCTGCGGAGCGGCTGCGGCTTCGGCGGCTTCAGCCTCCTTCGCTGCACGCTGCTCGAGACGCTCCTTCGCCTTCTCGCCCGGCTCCGCCTTCTGCGGGTTATTGCGCGCCGGACGCTCACGGATGCCGGCGGCGTCGAGGAAGCGCAGCACACGATCCGACGGCTGAGCGCCGACGCTCAGCCAGTGCGAGATACGGTCCGTGTCGAGCTTCACGCGCTCGGGCGAGTCTTTCGCCAGAAGCGGGTTGTAGGTGCCGAGCTTCTCGATGAAGCGGCCGTCACGCGGAGAGCGGCTGTCGGCGACCACGATGCGGTAATAGGGCCGCTTCTTGGCGCCGCCACGGGAGAGGCGAATTGCTAGAGCCATTTGTTACTTCCTTCTTCCTTTCGTCACTCCCGCGAAGGCGGGAGTCCATTTCCTCAAACTGGATCCCGGCCTTCGCCGGGGTGACGGGCTGAGGGGCCCGTCACTTCTTTGAAAACTTGTCGAAGCCTGGAGGCAGGTTGAACGGCGCCGCTCCGCCGAGGCCCGGAAGCGCAGCCGGACCGCCGCCGGGAAGCGCGCCGCCGCCGCCGAGGCCCCCAAGGCCACCGAGTGCGCGCCCCGGCCCGCCGCCGCCGCCGAACATCGCGGCGAGCTTGCCGAGGCCGCCCATCTTCTTCAGCCGCTTCATCGCGGTCGACATTTCCTGGTGCATCTTCAGGAGCTTGTTGATCTCCTGGACCGTCGTCCCGCTGCCTTTGGCGACACGGATCTTGCGCTTGGCGTTGATGATCTCGGGCTTCGCGCGCTCCTTGGCGGTCATCGACGAGAGCATCGCTTCCATGTGGGTGAGGACCTTGCCGTTCTGCGCCTGGTCGACCGCGCCCTTCATGCCCTTCAGCCCCGGCATCATGCCCGCGAGCGCGCCGAGGCCGCCCATGCGCTGCATCTGTCGGAGCTGCGACCAGAGATCGTCGAGGTCGAACTTGCCCTTGGCCATCTTGGCCGCAAGCTTCTCGGCTTCGTCGACCCGGATCGTCTCGGCGGCGCGCTCGACCAGGCTGACCACGTCGCCCATGCCGAGGATGCGCCCGGCGACCCGCTCCGGGTGGAAGGCCTCGAGCTTGTCGAGCGCCTCGCCGACGCCGGCGAACTTGATCGGCTTGCCGGTGACCGCGCGCATGCTGAGCGCAGCGCCGCCGCGCGCGTCGCCGTCCATCCGCGTGAGGATCACGCCCGAAAGATCGACCTCGCCGGCAAAGCCTTTCGCCACGTTGACGGCGTCCTGGCCGGTGAGCGCATCGACAACGAGCAAGATCTCGGTGGGGTTCGAAGCCGCCGCAACGGCCTTCATCTCGCCCATCAGCTGGTCGTCGACGTGCAGCCGGCCCGCCGTGTCCAGCATCACCACGTCGTAGCCCTGGAGCTTGGCCGACTGGAGCGCCCGCTTGGCGATCTCCACGGGCTGCTGGCCCGCGACGACCGGAAGCGTATCCACGTTCGTCTGGCGCCCGAGCACCGCCAGCTGTTCCTGCGCAGCCGGGCGGGCAACGTCGAGCGATGCCATCAGCACGCGTTTGCGCTCCCGCTCGGACAGGCGCTTGGCGAGCTTGGCGGTGGTCGTCGTCTTGCCCGAGCCCTGCAGGCCGACCATCATGATCACGGCGGGCGGCGTGACTTTGAGGTTGAGCTCCGCCGTGTCGGCGCCGAGCGTCTCGACCAGCTGATCATGGACGTATTTGACGACCATCTGGCCCGGAGTGACCGAGCGCAGCACTTCCTGACCGACCGCTTTCTCGGTGACCTGGTCGACGAAATCGCGCGCGACCGGAAGCGCCACGTCCGCCTCGAGCAAGGCGACGCGGACTTCGCGCATGGCCGAGCGCACGTCGGCTTCCGTCAGGGCGCCACGGCCCCGAAGCCGGTCGAATACGCTGCCAAGCCGATCGCTCAACGTGTCGAACATTCAATTCTCCTCAACGATGCTTCGCGGCCCATATGGGGTGCGAAACGCAAAATGCGCCGGCGGACGAAACCTCGTCGGCCAGCGTACGCCCTGCGGCGCTCAGCATCGATGTGTTGTCGAAAACGACGAGCGGGCGCATAGCGGCATGGACGTCCGGAGGCAACCCGCGTGAGGCGACGCAAGGGGATGTCGGAATGACCAAGGACTCGATCGGTCCTGCCCCTCCGCTCTCGCTCGAGACGGCGGATCAGCCGAGCCTGTCGGCGCGCGCGCTCGAACCTCATACCAGATCGGTGTTCCTCGATGCCGGGCTCGAGCCGGGCATGCGGGTTCTCGACGCGTGGAGCGGGGCCGGCGACGTCGCGTTCGTCGCGCGCGAGATCGTCGGCCCGTACGGCCATGTGACCGGCTTCGACCATACGGCTGCGACCGCTGCTTATGCGAACGCGCGCGCCGCATCGCGCGGCTTCGCCAATGTCGAGTTCATCGAAGCGGACGTCGACAGCTTGCCCATCGGGCCGCAGTTCGACGCGATCGTCGGCCGCGTCGTGCTGATGTACCGCCTGCACCCCGTCGCCGACCTCAGGACGCTCCTGCGCTACCTGCGCCCCGGCGGCCTGGTCATCTTCCAGGAATTCGATCAGCTGACCGGGAAAACCGTCCCGCCCGCGCCCGTGGTCGACCAGGTCCGCGACTGGATGCTCGACGCATTCGCTCGTGCGGGTATCGAGATGGAGATGGGCCACAAGCTCTACCAGACGTTCAAGGCCGCCGGCTTGCCGCCGCCGGAAATGGAGATTGACGGCTTCATCGGCGGCGTTGAGGACATTTCGCCGACGCTGTTCGTGAACGTCGTACGGTCGCTGGTGCCGCAGCTGGAGGCGCTAGGCGTCGCAACAGCTGACGAGATCCAGATCGACACGCTCGAGGAGCGCATGCGCGCCGACCTCGCCCGCACCGGCGGGGTCGTGTCGACTCCGCTGCTGATCAGCGCCTGGGCGCGGCTGCCCGCCTAGAACTTCGGCTTGCCCTTGGGCTTGCGCGGACGCGACGGTCCTCCGGGCCCCCGGGGACCGCCATCCGGCCGCTCACCGCCCGGCGGACCATGGCGGGGTCCTCGCGGGGGGCCGCGGCGGTCGGCCGGACGCTGGCGCTCGGGGACGCGATCCATCGGCCGGGAGGCTTGCATCTGCTGGCGAGGACCGACGGCATAGCCCTCTTTCAGAAGCTGCGTGAAGGCCGCGCGCGTGCTCTCCGCGATCTGGTCCTGCAGCTCCTTGGGCAAATCGGCGAAGGTCACGTTCGGGTGGATCGACTGCACGTCGCGCAGGAGCTGGTTCGGCAGCCCTCCCGCCGCGCGCTTGAGCGCGGCAATGCCGTCGAGCATGGCCGAGAAGATGATCGATTGCATGACGTCGTTGGCTGCTCTCGGCATTCGAAACACCCCTGGCTGGTGGACTTGGGCCCAGCCGCTCCCTAAGTGCCCGCCCCTATGGCCTTGGCCGTCAAATCGCAGCCGCGAGCTGAGCTCGCAGTCCTGTACGAGCACCCGCAGTGGTTTCAACCCCTGTTCGCTGCGCTCGACCGCCGCGGTATTCGCTATGAGCAAATCCAGCTTTCGGGTCATTGCTTCGATGCCTCGGACCGCATGATTCCGGCGCCGCTGATCCTCAGCCGCGTCGCCCAGTCGAGCTTTCTTCGTGAGCCCGAGCACCCGATCTTCTACGCGGCGGCACTGCTCGATCATTGGCAACGCTGCGGGGCGTTCGTCCTCAACGGAGCCGACGTGCTGGCAATCGATTCCTCCAAAGCGCGCCAGCTGTCACTGATCATCTCGCTCGGCCATGCCGTACCGACGAGCCGTGTGGTCCATCGCGTCCGTGATCTCGAAGCGGCGTCCGAAGATTTCGAATATCCGCTGATCGTGAAAGCCAACATCGGAGGTTCCGGTGCCGGAATCGTTCGCTATGGCTCACGGGAGGAGTTGCTCACTTCGATCCACCAAAGGACCGTGCCGCAATCCATCGACGGCGTTTTATTGATTCAGGACTATGTGCCGGCACGTGGAGGCACCATCAAGCGCATCGAGACGCTCGGCGGCAAATTCCTCTACGCCATTGAGGTCGACACAGGCGGCGAGAATTTCGATCTCTGCCCTGCCGACGCTTGCGTGGCTCAGCCTGGCCGAGACGCCGTGCGAATGACCGCAGTTACGCCGTCGCCGGACATCATTCGCGCCGCCGAACAGATCGCTCAGGCCAGCGCTCTCGCCGTCGGTGGCGTCGAAGTCATCATCGACGATCGGGACGGCACGCCGCGCTTCTACGATATCAACGCCATGTCCAACTTCGTCGCCGATCCGCTCAAAGTACTTGGCTGGGATCCCCACGAGCGGCTGGTCGACTTCCTCCAGGCAACAGTGAAAGGCAGGATAGCGGCATGAGGTTCGGCTACTGGATGCCCGTGTTCGGCGGATGGCTGCGCAACATTCCCAACGAGGGAATGGAAGCGAGCTGGGACTATGTGAAGCGCCTGACCCAGCGCAGCGAGGAGACGGGCTGGGACCTGACGCTCATCGCCGAGCTCAACCTCAACGACATCAAGGGCGTCGATCGGCCGGCGCTGGACGCCTGGTCGACCGCCGCCGCCCTTGCCGCCGTTACATCGAAGATCGAGCTAATGGTCGCGGTTCGGCCGAACTTCCACCAGCCGGCTTTGTTCGCCAAGGAAGCGGCGAACATCGACAATATCTCTGGCGGCCGGCTTGCGCTCAACGTTGTCTCCTCCTGGTGGGCGGACGAGGCGACGCAATATGGACTCCAATTCGATCAGCATGACGACCGTTATGCCCGCACCACCGAGTGGCTGCAGGTCCTGCAAGGCCTTTGGACACAGGACCGCTTCAGCTTCGATGGGGAGCGCTACAAGCTGAGCAACGCCATCTGCGAACCAAAGCCGGTGCATAAGCCATGGCCGACCATCTACGCCGGCGGCGAAAGCGAAGCTTCCAAGACGATGATCGCCACCTTATGTGACGCTTATGTGATGCACGGCGATCCGGTCGATGCGATCAAACCGAAAATCGCGGACATGGAGCAGCGGCGCGCACGCATCGGCGAGCCTCGAATGCAGTATGGCATGGCCGCTTTTGCGATCGTTCGGGACAGCGAAGCCGAGGCAAAACGCGAGCTGGCGCGGATCACCCAAATGCCGCCCGAGCCGCCCAAAGGCTTCGACAATTTCGAGCAGTGGCTGTCGGGCACGGAGCTGGAGCGCGAACTCAAGCTTCAGGAATATTCAGTTTCGAACAGAGGCTTGCGACCGAACTTTGTCGGCACGCCTGAGCAAATCCAGGAGCGTGTCGCCGAATATGACGAGGCCGGACTCGATCTTCTCCTGCTGCAGATGAGCCCGCAAGCCGAAGAGATGGACCGCTTCGCAGAGCAGGTTATCGCGCCGATGCGCGTCAAAAGGCCGGAGCTCGCCTGACGCGTGAGGCGGCGCTTTCACAAGATGCATGGGCTCGGCAATGATTTCGTGATCGTCGACGCGCGTGAAACGCCATTCGCGGTCATGCCGGCGCTCGCCCGGGCCATTGCCGACCGGCGCACCGGCGTGGGTTGCGACCAGCTGATCGTGCTCGAGCCGAGCGACAGCGCCGACCTCAGGATGCGCATCTGGAACAGCGACGGTGGCGAGGTCGAAAGCTGCGGCAATGCGGCGCGCTGCGTCATCCAGCTGACCGGCGCGCGAACCATCGACAGCGAAGGCGGTCTGCTAGAAGGTCAGGCCCTCGCCGCTGAAGTCGAGGTAACTCTCCCCGAGCCGCGCTTCGGCTGGGACCAGATTCCTCTCGCCTATCCGATGGACACGGCCGCGCTCCCAATGGCCTGGGACGGGCTGGAGCATCCCATGGCGGTCAATGTCGGAAATCCGCACCTCGTATTCTTCGTGCCGGACGCCCGCGAAGTCCGTTTGGACGAGCTTGGACCACGGATCGAGAACGACCCTGCGTTTCCGCAGAAAATCAGCGTGAACGTCGGGACCTGTGTTCACGATCACCTGAAATTGCGCACTTTCGAGCGAGGCGCCGGCGAGACCCTGGCTTGTGGAACCGGTGCATGCGCGAGCGCCGTCGCGGCGATTGCAACCAAGCGTGCGCCGTCGCCCGTGACAGTCGACATGACCGGCGGCAGCCTCGTCGTAAGCTGGGCGCCCGGAGAGCCGATCCGCATGCGCGGAAGCGCGACACACGTCTACGAAGGCGAGCTCGATCTCGAAGCCCTGCAATGACTGTCGAGACGATCAGCCTCGGCTGCCGCCTGAACTTCGCCGAGAGCGAGACGATTGCTCGCGCCGCGCCGGCGGACGAGGACTGGATCGTCGTCAACAGCTGCGCCGTTACGAACGAGGCCGTGCGCCAGACGCGCCAGGCGATTCGCCATGCTTACCGGCAGCGCCCCGGCGCGAAGATCCTCGTCACCGGCTGCGCGGCAGAGCTGGATCCGGTGTCGTTCGAAGCGATGCCCGAGGTGCGGCGCGTGGTGGGAAATGCACGCAAGCTCAACGCCTTCTCTACACCTGACGCCATGACGCCAGCGCCTGCCGGCTTGCTCGCCAAGGTGAAAAGCTTCGTGGCAATCCAGATGGGGTGCGATCACTGCTGCACCTTCTGCTCGATCTGGCAGGCACGCGGGCCGAGCCGATCGATTGCCTTCGAAGCTGTCCGCGATGCGGTGGCGCGCGAGATCGACCGTGGCGCGAAGGAAATTGTCCTGACCGGCGTCGACATCACGGACTACAACGGCGGCCTCGGCAATCTCTGCCAAAGGCTGCTTGCTGCCGAGCCGCGGCTCAAGCGCCTGCGCCTGTCGTCGCTCGACAGCGTCGAGATCGACGATTCGCTCCACGAGCTCATCGCCGGCGAGCTGCGACTGATGCCGCATTTCCATCTGTCGCTGCAGGCCGGGGACGACATGATCCTCAAACGCATGAAGCGCCGCCACAGCCGCGCGGATGCGGTGCGCACCGTCGAGCGGATCAAAGCCGCCCGGCTCGACGCCAGTATCGGCGCCGACCTCATCGCGGGCTTTCCTACCGAAACTGAAGAAATGTCCCTCAACACCCTGAAACTCCTCGACGACTGCGACATTATCGCCGCACACGTCTTCCCTTTCTCTCCCCGCCCAAACACGCCCGCAGCGAGGATGCCGCAGCTTCCGCGCGAGATGGTGAAAGCGCGGGCGGCCCGCCTGCGCGATACCGCGGCGGAGCGCCGGAGCCGCTGGCTCGACAGTTTGGTCGGCAGCACGCAGCCTCTGCTCGTGGAAGGCGACCACCGCGGCCATACGGATAATTTCGCTCCGATTGCGATTGTAGGCGCGAAGCGTGGGCAATCGGGCCTGGCGCGGATCACGAATGTTACCCAAGACACTCTCACAGCGGTGTGGGCATGAGCTGGCTCGCCCGGCTGCGCGGCGGCTTCAGCAAGACTGCCGAGCGGGTCGCAGACAATCTGACCGGCCTCACCAGCCGGGCGGCGCTCGACACGGCGACGCTCGATGATATCGAGGAAGCGCTGATCGCCTCCGATCTCGGTCCCGAAGCGTCGCACCGCGTTCGCGAAGCGATCGCCCAGCAGAAATTCGAGCGGCTGGACGAGCGGGGGCTCAGGACGATCCTCGCCGACGAGATCGAGAAGATCTTAGCACCTGTAGCCAAGCCGCTGGAAATCACCGGCTTCCCCCGCCCTCACGTGATCCTGGTGATCGGCGTCAACGGCTCGGGCAAGACCACCACGATCGGCAAGCTCGGCCAATGGCTCAAGGAACAGGACTATGGCGTTCTGCTTGCCGCCGGCGACACCTTCCGGGCGGCGGCTATCGAGCAGCTCAAGATCTGGGGCGACCGGATCGGCGCGCCGGTCATCTCGGGCAAGGAGGGCGGCGACGCTGCCGGGATCGTATTCGACGGCGTCAAGCAGGCGACCGCAACGGGCGAGGACGCGCTGATCGTCGACACCGCCGGGCGGCTCCAGAACAAGTCGCACCTGATGGACGAGCTCTCGAAAATGCGCCGCGTGCTCGGCCGGCTCAATCCCGAGGCGCCGCACGACGTGCTGCTCGTGCTCGACGCCACGACCGGCCAGAACGCGCTTGCGCAGGTCGAGGTGTTTCGCGACAGCGCGGGCGTGACCGGCCTCATCATGACCAAGCTCGACGGAACTGCGCGGGGCGGCGTGCTCGTCGCTGCGGCCGAGAAGTTCGGTCTGCCGATCCACGCGATCGGCGTCGGCGAGAAGGCGGACGATCTCAGGCCCTTCGATCCGCGTGCCGTGGCCAGGGCAATCGCGGGACTCCCGTCCGAATGAGCGAAAGGCAAGAGCCGCAAGGCGGCGCCAAGCTGCTGATCGACCTTGGTCCGCTGCTGGTCTTCTTCCTCGCGAATTTCTTCGCGCCCGTCCCCGACCTGCTGAAGATCTTCGTCGCGACCGGCGCCTTCATGGTGGCGATGGTCGTCGCCATGATCTTCTCGGCGCTGCGCTACCACCGAATCTCGCCGCTGCTGTGGTTCTCGGGCGTGATGGTCGTGGTGCTCGGCGGCCTCACCATCTGGCTGCACGACCGCACGTTCATCCAGATGAAGCCGACGATCTATTACGCGCTTGTCGCGGGTCTGCTCGCTTTCGGCCTCGCGACACGGCGCCCGCTCCTGCAGCAGGTGCTCGGAAGCACCTATCCGGGCCTCAGCGAGCAAGGCTGGAAAAAGCTCACGCGGAACTGGGCGATCTTCTTCGCCTGCATGGCGGTTCTCAACGAAGCTGTGTGGCGCAATACCTCGTGGGACTTCTGGATCGGCTTCAAGATCTGGGGCGCCCTTCCTCTCACCTTCCTCTTCGCAGCGGCGAACATCCCCATGCTCTTGAGGCACGGCCTGATGAAGGAAGATGCGGTGCCCGCCGAGCCAGGGCCCGTCGAATGAGCGATCCCGTCCTCTCGATCCGCGGACTTCGCAAGGAATATGGGACCGGAGTCCAGGCGCTCAAATCGGTCGATCTCGACATCCGGCGCGGCGAGATCTTCGCTTTGTTGGGCCCGAACGGCGCGGGCAAGACCACGCTGATCAACATCGTCTGCGGGATCGTCACTCCGAGCTCAGGCGAAGTGCTCGTCGACGGTAAGGACTGGCAATCGAATTTCCGATATGCGCGGGAGCGCATCGGCCTCGTGCCGCAGGAGCTCACGACCGAGGCGTTCGAGCCCGTCCGGAATACCGTCACATTCTCGCGCGGGCTCTACGGCAAGCCGCGCGACGACGCTTTCACCGAGGACCTGCTGAAACGGCTGTCGCTTTGGGACAAGCGCAAGACGATCATGATGCACCTGTCGGGCGGAATGAAGCGCAGGGTGATGATCGCCAAGGCTTTGAGTCATGAGCCGGCGATCCTCTTCCTCGACGAACCGACTGCGGGGGTGGACGTCGAACTACGCCGCGACATGTGGGAGCTGGTGAGGAAGCTCCGCGCGGACGGCACCACGATCATTCTCACCACGCACTATATCGAAGAAGCCGAGGAAATGGCCGATCGCGTCGGTGTGATCAGCAAGGGCGAGCTGATCGCGGTCGACGAAAAGCGCGAGCTGATGGCCAAGATGGGCCGCAAGACGCTCGACATCGTTCTCGCCGACCGTCTCACGACGATCCCACCTGGACTCGCCGACTGGAAACTGGAGCTCAACGACGAAGGGCATATGCTGCGCTACCAGTTCGATAGTCATGCCGAGCGCACCGGCATCGCGTCGCTGATGCGGCGCCTCACCGACCTCGGAATCGCCTACAAGGACCTGTCGACGCACCAGTCGAGTCTCGAGGACATTTTCGTCGAGCTTGTACACCAGCCGAGGGCAGCACAATGAACGCGCACGGGATCGCCGCGATCTACCGCTTCGAAATGGCGCGCTGGAAGCGGACTTTGTGGCAGAGCCTTATCACTCCGGTGATCACGACGGCGCTCTACTTCGTGGTCTTCGGCTCGGCGCTGGGCAGCCGCATGACGTCGATGGACGGCATCAGCTTCGGCGCGTTCATCGTCCCGGGCCTGACGCTTCTCAGCGTCTTCATGCAATCCATCTTCAACGCAAGCTTCGGCATTTATTTTCCGAAGTTTACGGGAACGATCTACGAACTCCTCTCAGCTCCGATCTCGAGCTTCGAGGCGGTGCTTGCCTACGTCGGAGCGGCCGTCACCAAGTCGGTGATCCTCGCTCTTGTGACGCTGGCGACGGCCACCTTGTTCGTAGCGGTGAGGGTCGATCATCCGATCGCGATGATCTTGTTCTTGATCGGAATCAGCGCGGGCTTTTGCCTGTTCGGCTTCGCCATCGGCGTCTGGGCGCAGAATTTCGAGCAGCTGCAGATCATCCCGATGCTGGTGATCACGCCGCTGACGTTCCTCGGCGGCGCCTTCTACTCGGTCAAGGCGCTGCACGACCCCTTCCGGACGATCACGCTCTTCAACCCGATCGTTCACGTGATCAGCGGCTTCCGCTGGAGCTTCTACTCCGTCGCCGACGTGCCGGTATGGTCGAGCGTCGTGGTCACCCTGGCGATCATCGCCGTGTGCATGGCGGTGATCGCCTGGATGTTCCGAACCGGCTACCGCCTTAAGCAGTAACCTCGGAGCGAGCCTCCTGGTTCGCCCGGTCGGAGCCGTTTCCGTCGAGGTTCTGAGCGACGAAATCCCAGTCCACGATGCTGGAGAGGACGGACTGGGCGAAACGCGGCCGCTCGTTGCGATAGTCGATATAATAAGCGTGTTCCCACACATCGAGCGTGAAGAGCGGCTGCATTCCGTCGTGAACCAGCGGCGTGTCGGCGTCGTGCAGCGACGTGATCTTCAGCTGGCCGCGGTCGAGGACCAGCCAGGCCCAGCCGCTCGCGAAGTGATTCACCGCCTCTTCCTGCAGCTTCTGAAGCAGCTGGTCGGTGCCGCCGAACCCCTCGTTGATCATCTGCGCGAGGCGTCCGTCGGGCTTCTGTCCCTTGCTCGGCGCGAGGCACTGCCAGAAGAAGCTGTGGTTCCACAGCTGCGCCGCATTGTTGAACAGCTTGTTGTTCCCGGACGACTTGGCGCGGCGCACCACGTCGATCAGCGAAGCGCCGCTCAACGACTGGTCACCTCCGATCAACTCGTTCGTCTTGTTGACATAAGCCCGGTGATGCTTGCCCCAATGATATTCGAGCGTCTCGGCCGACATCACCGGCGCAAGCGCGTCCTTGGCATAGGGTAGTTCAGGAAGCTGGAAGGCCATTCGAGCAACTCCTCAGAAGCGCTGGCGATGGACCGCAGTCGCGGCGCATCTCCGCGGAAATCCCCGCCCCTACGCGCTTGCCTGTTGCTCGCGAACGGCAGAATTTCAACCCCGGAAACGACGGCGAAGGCACTGCGCAGGGCGAAAGTGGTCATCGGAGCCGTGCGTGCGCGCCGCGAGGGCGAGCGG
>DATMHG010000084.1:0-17256 GCA_035555035.1 Sphingomicrobium sp. | reverse complement strand
TGGGCTACTGCGTGGGCGTATTTCGGCTGGAGGGCCGCGGTGTGCAGTTGTTCGATCGCATCGACGGCAATTACTTCACGATCCTCGGCATGCCGCTGCTCTCCCTGCTCGAGGCATTGCGCGAGCGAGGGTTGCTGCTGGCATGATCAAGATCGCTCTCACCGGCTCGATCGGCATGGGAAAATCGACGGTTGCAGCGATGTTCGAGCGCGCCGGTGTCCCCCTGTTCGACGCCGATGCGGTCGTTCGCGCGCTGCAAGGTCCAGGGGGCGCTCTGGTCGAGCGGATCGGCGAGCGGTTTCCAGGCGCGGTTGGAGGCGGCGTTCTCGACCGCGAGGAGCTCGCCAAGCTCGTGCTTGAGGATTCCCGACGGCTCGCCGAGCTCGAGAATATCGTTCACCCGGCGGTATACGATGCGCGGCGAGCATTTCTCGACAAGCACAAAGACGCTTGGATATTAGTCTTCGACATCCCGCTTCTGTTCGAAACCGGCGGTGAGAAGGAATTCGACAAAATTGTCGTCGTTTCTGCGCCCGTCGAGGTTCAGAGAGCACGTGTCCTTCGCCGCGCCGGGATGACGAAGAAGAAGCTGGACTCGATTCTCGCGCGCCAGATGCCGGACGAAGAGAAGCGTGCGCGGGCCGATTTCGTGATCGATACGAGCGGCGACCTATCCACAACTGAGGCGGAGGTGCGCGACATTCTCGCTTGTCTCGGAATCGCGGCGGGACGATAGATCCTCCCGTGCGGGAAATCGTCTTCGACACTGAAACGACCGGCCTCAATCCGGCTGCCGGCGACCGGATGGTCGAGATTGGCTGCATCGAGATGTACAACCGCGTCGAAACCGGCCGCCATTTCCATGCCTACTTCAATCCCGAACGGCTCATGCCGAGCGACGCCGAGGCCGTGCATGGCCTGACCACGATCTTTCTCTCCGACAAGCCGCTCTTCTCTGAGAAAGCGAACGAGTTGCTCGAGTTCATCGGAGACTCGCCGCTGGTCGCGCACAATGCCTCGTTCGATTTCGGCTTCCTCAATCTGGAACTCGAGCGGTGCGGGCTTCCGCTGGTCTGTGCTGGCCGAATGGTCGACACGCTCCAAATCGCTCGCACCAGGCATCCGGGCGCGAAGCACAGTCTCGACGCGTTGTGCTTGCGCTTTGGCATCGATCGCAGCCAGCGCGTGAAGCACGGGGCCCTGCTCGATGCGCAACTGCTCGCGCAAGTCTATGTCGAGCTCACCGGCGGGCGGCAGATCGGCCTCGGTCTGGTTGCCGACGCGGGCACGGTCGCTGTTCAGTCGGCGACGCGCCCGGTCACCGTTCGGGAACCGCGGCCTGTACGGCCCCATTTTGCGGGCGAAGAGGAACTTGCCCGCCACCGCGCGTTTATCTCCCGCCTGATCAACCCGCTCTGGGCACGCTTCGCTAGCGCCGGTTGACGGCATCTTGCGCGCGGTCCTAAGCGCCGCGCCGCACCGAAGTGAGGAGCTAGGAAACGTGGACGTTCGGGTCGCTGGACACCAAGTCGACACGGGCGATTCGCTGCGCGAGCATGCCGAGCGCCGGGTCGCCGAGATCACCGAAAAATATTTCTCCCGCGCCGTCGGCGCCAACGTGACGTTCGGGCGCGGGCCCAACAACGACTTTACGTGTGACATCGTCGCTCCGGTCGTGAACGGCGTAGTGCTGAAGGCCACCTACAGCGCCCGGGAGCCCGATATCGCATTCAACGGCGCGGCTGATCGTATTGAGAAGCAGCTGCGGCGGTACATGCGACGATTGAAGGATCACAAGATCGATGAGGGCGAGACTCAGGTCTTCGTCGAAAACGCCGCTTACACGATCTTCTCGCCCGCGGCCGAGGCCGACGACAATGTCGATGCACCGACGATCGTCGCCGAAACGCGCGTCGACATTCCCGAATCGAGCGTTTCGGACGCCGTGATGCTGATGGACCTCAGGAACACCAATGCCTTGATGTTCAAGAACGGCGGCACTGGCGAGTTCAACATGATCTACCGGCGCGAAGACGGAAACATCGGCTGGGTGGAACCCCACGCCGGCTGAGGCCATATTCTCTCCCGAGCGACCTGCGTGCGACGGTCGCCCTTGTGACGGGTTCGACATGCAGCTTGCCGAGTTTCTCGATTTCGACGCGATCAAGACCAGCCTTTCGGGCGGGAACAAGCGCTCGTTGCTGCAGCAGCTCGCGAATGTCGCGGGCCAACGGCTGGGTGTCGAATCGGCGCTGATTCATGCGAGTCTCAACGAGCGCGAGCAGCTCGGCTCAACCGGCTTTGGCCAGGGCGTCGCGATTCCCCATGGGAAGATCGACGGCCTCAACCGCATCTACGGCTTGTTCGCGCGGCTCAGCGAACCGCTCGACTACAAGGCGATCGACGGCCGCCCCGTCGACCTCATCTTCCTGCTGCTTTCTCCCGTCGACGCCGGGGCCGAGCATCTGAAGGCGCTGGCGGCGATCAGCCGGGTCACTCGCAATGGAGCGACGCTCGAGAAGATGCGGGGCGCCCGCAGCCGCGACGCGCTCGCCGCGGTGCTCATGGGCGCCGATGAGCGCGACGCCGCCTGAGATTATCGGCCCATGAGCCAGGACCGGCTCCCCGCGCATCTCGAAGTCGCGAGCATTTTGCGCCGGGCGGAGGCCAACGGCGGCTTCGGCACGGTGCTTCGCAAGGGCGATCCCGAACGCGGCTCCATCCTGCTCGTGATCAGCAGCCGCGGCCGCCATCTGGTGTGCCTCGAACGCATGCTTTCGCTCGACGGCGGCTATGCGTGGCAGGCGACCGGACCGGGCGAATCGGCCGGTTCCCCGGAAATCGGATATTTCCTCACCAAGCGTGCACGCTTCGACGAAGATTACTGGGCGCTGGAACTGGATATCGCGGAGCCTGAACGGTTCATCGCTGAAACGACCCATTTGGGTTGACCCCGCTCGCCACCCGGGTGACACCTCGATCAACAACAAGAGCGGGGGGCATTCCGCTTGGAAAATTGAGTGGGGATGCCACGCGAGACGGGGAACAGCCATCGGGTGAAAGCGGAAGTATTCGCAAGTAATCATCCTTAACTATATTCGGCGAGTTCACCGCACATCTGCGGCTTTTATGTTGCCTACGCTTAGACCAGCGTTGCTCTTTTGTGCTGCGCTCAGTGCTTCTACTATTGCTCCAGCACAGGCCGGGCCGACGATCGACACGTCGGTCCCGTTCGCGGCGGCTTCTCTCCCGAAGGTTCCGGTTCCCCAATTGCTCGACACGCAGGGCGAACCGCAGCTTTCGGATCCACAGTCCCAGCAGACCCGGGATGAAGATAGCGACACCGCGTCTCCCGAAACTGCGACTCCTCATGTGAAGGCGGGCGCCGATCTCTCGACGCTGGTCGCCGAGTTGCGTGCTCCCGAGGCGGGAAGCCGCGAGCTCGAATGCCTCGCCACCGGCATCTATTTCGAATCCAAAGGTGAGCCGCTTGCTGGCCAGCTCGCGGTAGGCAAGGTCATTGCCAATCGCGCTGAGAGCGGCGGCCGCTTCCCGGATAGCTATTGCGGCGTGCTGTTCCAGCGCGGCCAGTTCTCATTCGTCCACGGCGGCCATCTCCCGTCCGTATCGCATGCAAACAAGCAGTGGCAGACGGCGGTGGCGATCGCCAAGATCGTCGACCAGGGGCTGGAAAAGTCCGAGGCCGGCAATGCCCTGTTCTTCCACGCGCGCTATGTGTCACCAGGGTGGCACCTGAAGCGCGTGGCTTCGATCGGCAATCACGTCTTCTACCGCTAAGGTAGAGCACGCGGGGGCGAAACGGGCGGGCTAAAGCTCGCCCGTTTTTCTTTGCACTGCGGTTGGCGGCGTTCTGGCATTGTTCTAGGTTGGCTGAATGGCCACCCAGCCCGATTCTCTATGCTTCACCGATGCTCCGCCCGTGGCCGCCGAGGTCGCCCGCGGCGTGACTCGGCTATTCTGTCGCCAGGACCTGTTCGCAGTCTGCGAAATACCACTGCCCAATGGCCGGCGTGCCGACCTCATGGCCATTGATCCGAAGGGCGAACTCACGATCGTCGAGATCAAAGTCGCCAAATCCGACCTCATCGGGGACGGCAAATGGTTCGACTATCTCGAATATTGCGACCGCTTCTTCTGGGCTGTTCCGCCGCACCTCGCGGCCATCCTCGAGGAGGATCGCTACCTTCCCAAGGAAGCCGGCTTGATCGTGGCGGACCGCTACGACGCCGCTGTCATTCGCGAAGCGACGCACCGTCCGCTCGCTCCTGCTCGCCGCAAGGCCGAGCTGCTCCATTTCGCGCGGCGCGCTGCGCGGCGCCTGTCGGCGCAGGTCGATCCTTCGCTTGGAGAAGCGACCTGAGCGTCAGTGGGCCGCCGGCGGCTTCGGCTTCTTCGCGTTGATGAGCTGCAGGATCTCGCGCGAGCGTGTGTCGCGCTCCGCATATTGGCGAGCGGAATAGCCCTGGGCAGTGTCGGTCTTGTCGGGGTCGGCACCCGCCGCGAGCAGCCGCCGCACGGTCGGGATCTGACGCTGCTGGACCGCTGCGATGAGCGCCGTCTCGCCCATCTTGTTGGTTGCGTCGACGTTGGCGCCCACCCCGAGGAGCCACTCAACAGCCTGCTCGAAACCCAGGCGCGAAGCGATGATCAGTGGCGTGTCGCCGCCGCGCCCGGCGGGGAGATTGGGATCGGCGCCCTTGTTGAGTAGATAACCCGTCCATTCCGGATCACGACTGGCGATGGCGATGGCGAGCGCCGTATTGTCGTCTCCATCCTTGGCGTTGACCACCGCGGGAATGGGATTGTCGCCGAGAATCTCCTGAGCCTTGTTCCCGTCGCGGTCCTTGACCGCCTGGATCAGCGCCAGGCCTTGATACCCCGGGCCGAGCATTTGCGCACTCACGGGTGCCGGCAATTGGGCGAGAGCCGCCGAGACCACGATTGCAAAGGTGAATTTTCTCACGATCTTACACCCCAACATCCCGCTTGATCGGGAGCGCTTAGCAAAGCAAGGCTGCCTTTGTCATGAATGTCCGCAGGCCATTTTGGGAGAAACCGCTCTCTGCGCTCGATCGCGGCGAGTGGGAGGCGTTGTGCGACGGCTGCGGACGTTGCTGCGTCCACAAGCTGGAGGATGAGGAGACGGGCCTGCTCTATCCAACCAACGTCGCATGCAAGCTGCTTGATCGCAGGAACGGGGCTTGCCTCGATTACAACAACCGGATGAAACGCGTGTCTGATTGCGTACGGCTCGACCGGACGAACCTTTCCAGTCTCGATTGGCTTCCGGAGACGTGCGCATACCGGCTACGCGCGGCCGCTAAGCCGTTGCCGGATTGGCATTATCTGATTTCCGGAAGTCGCGAGACGGTCCATCAGGCGGGGCAGTCGACCCGCGGCTGGACGGTCAGCGAAGAGGACGCCGGCGAGCTCGAATATCATGCCGTCGAACGCCCGCTCTGAAGCTGCGCTGGCGGCGGCTCTTCCGGTGCCCATCGAAGTCCGGCCAATGCGCAGCGCGCGGCGCCTGCGCCTGCGCTTCGATGAGAGCAGCGGAACGCTGAAGCTGACGTGCCCGGCGCGCATGAGCCGCCGCTCGGCGCTGGCCTGGGCGCTCGATCAACGCGAGTGGATCGAGTCGCAGCTAGTGCGCAGCCTACCGGCGGAGCCGTTCGCGCCAGGCACGGTCATTCCGCTCGAGGGACGCGACGTGCGGATCGTCTGGGATGAACGCGAGCCGCGCAGGCCTCGGTTGGAGGGCGACGAGCTCTACTGCGGCGGGCCTCCGCAGGGCCTCGCCCGAAGGATTGAATCTTTCCTGAAGGCGCTCGCGCTTGAGACCATGTCGGCGGAGGTCGGCGAGTTCGCAGATGGCGCAGGGATCGAGGCAGGCCCTGTCAGCATTGGCGACGCGGGCACGCGGTGGGGAAGCTGCTCGTCGCACGGGCGGATACGCCTCAGCTGGCGGCTCATCCTCGCCCCGCCGCAGGCGCGCCGCTACGTCGTCGCGCACGAGGTCGCCCATCTCAAGCACCTCAACCACAGCGCGGAGTTCAAGGCGTTCGAAGCGAAGCTGTTCGGCCCGGGAATTTCCGAGGCGAAGGCGGCACTACGCCGCGTAGGGCCGCGGCTGCGCCGCATTGGCCGGCGGGTTTGACTGATCGTCCCCCTGGGGCGGCGGCACAACAGGCGGGGGCTGGGGCCGGCGCTGCGGCGGATATTGCGGTTGCTGTGGCGGGAACGCCCGGTCGAGCTCTTGCTGAGTCGGTTCTCCCGTTCCGTCGGGCCGGACCATCGGCTGCTGCGGCTGATAGCCCGGCACTGGTTGCGGCGGCGTGCCGATCGGCATGCCGTTCTCGTCGACCATCGGGTGCACCGAATTCGCGTCCACCGCCTGGTCGCCATAGATCTCCTCTTCCGGAGTCAGCTGCCAGTCGGGAATCGGAACCTGAGTATCAAATTGCTCGATCGGCCGATTGGCAACCGCGATGGTCATGAAGTCGTGGAATGCACGCGCAGGCGCGGTTCCACCCTGAAGGCCAGGAACAGGCCGTGCGTCGTCCCGGCCCATCCACACACCAGTGGTGAGGCCGCTCGAAAAGCCGATGAACCATCCATCCTTGTTCAAGGTCGTCGTGCCGGTTTTCCCGGCGACGGGCCGCCCGATCTGCGCAGCGCGGCCGGTGCCGCTCAGCACCGCGGACTGCAGGAGGTCCGTCATCTCCGCGGCGACCCAGGGCGCGACGAGCACGCGGCCCTCGTCATTGTCATGGTTGTAGAGCAGGCGGCCGTCAGCAGTGACGACCTTGCGAATTCCATAAGGCGTCACCGCCACGCCCTTGTTCTCGACCGAGGCAAACGCCCGGGTCATCTCGATCAGCCGCACGTCGCTGGTGCCGAGCACCATCGACGGATAAGTCGCGATGGGTGTCGTGATCCCGAACCGCCGCGCCATGTCGGCGATCGTGGAAAAGCCGACTTGCTGACCGATCTTCGCGCTGATCGTGTTGATCGATCGCGAAAAGGCTTCGCGGAGGCTGACCGGTCCAAGGTTTTCCCGCTCGGCATTGCGCGGGCTCCAGCCGTCGATCGTCACCGGTTCATCGACGATCGTGTCGGTCGGCTTCATTCCGGATTCGAGCGCCGATAGATAGACGAACAGCTTGAACGAGGACCGCGGCTGCCGCGTGGCTTGCGTCCCCCGATTGTAAATTGAATCCACATAGTCCTTGCCGCCGACCATCGCTCGCACCGCACCGTCCCGATCGATTGAGACCAGGGCGCCTTGCGCGCCGTCCGGCGCATTGGCGCGGATTGCCCGGTCGGCCGCGGCCTGCATGCCGGGATTGAGTGTAGTCCAGACGTCAATCGGATCCTGGGTCTGGTCGATCAGCTGATCGAGCTGGGGCAGCGCCCAATCGGTAAAGTAACGAACGCTGTTGTTGTTGGTCGTCTGCTGGATGCGGACTTGGGCGGGGTTCGCCGATGCTGCGACCTCGGGGCTGATGAAGCCGTTCCTGGCCATCGTCTGAAGGACGACTCCGGACCGGTCCCTCGCCGCTTCGATGTCAGCGGTCGGAGAGTAGTTCGACGGCGCCTTGACCAGTCCGGCAATGATCGCGGCCTCGCCGAGGCTCAGGTGATCCGCGCCGTGCCCGAAAAATTTCCGGGATGCGGCATCGATGCCGTAGGCGCCGCCGCCGAAATAGACCCGGTTGAGGTAAAGCTCGAGGATCTGGTCCTTGCTGAACTTCCGCTCGAGGGCGAGCGCGAGGATCGCTTCCTTGATCTTGCGTCCGAAATTGCGGCTGTTGGTGAGGAAAATGTTGCGCGCGAGCTGCTGGGTAATGGTCGAGCCCCCCTGGCGCCAGTGGCCGCTCTCGAAGCGCACGGCGATGGACCGCCCGATACCGATCGGGTCGACGCCGATGTGGCTACGGAAGCGCCGGTCTTCCGTCGAGATCATCGCCGCACGCATCTCCGGCGGGATCTGGTCGTAGGGCAGCCAGCGGCCGAAACTCGGTCCGAGCGAGAGGAGCACCGCACCGTTGGCCGCGCGGACGCGGATCATCTGGCCGAGGTCGTTGCGCTTGGTGAGGTCTGAATAACTCGGCAGGTAGGCGGTCGCGACGGCTACCGCGACCACGACACCGAGCAAGCCGACCAGCGCCGCATAAGCGAGGCCTTTCAGCATCGTCACGAATGTCGATCGCCCCGAGGAGGCGTGGTCAGGGCGCGTTCGGGCCATTCAGGAAAGTTGGATAGAAAGCTGAAACCAATGCGACAATAGCTGCTGAACGCCACCGTCCTTGCGCAGCCAAGGTTAGCCGTGGATTAACCTCTCGCGGATAGAGGCTGGTGTCATGGGCGGCGCCAAGTCCCTGGTCCTCATGCTTGCGGCAGGCGCCGCCGCCGCAGCCATATCCTGGCCTGCGAAGGCTCAGTGCCGGTTGTGCGACACGCCGACCACTGCGCCGGCACAAGATACGACCAACGACGACGTCCGGCTCGAGATCGATACCGACTTGGATTTCGACCGGCTGATCGTCGGCGATCAGGGTGGCGGTGATGCAACGCTTCGGCCGGACGGTTCTGCCTTTGCCACCGGATCGATCGACATGGGAGCTCGCGCTCGCGTCGCCACGGTGATCGTGCATGGGCAGCCTGGCCGTGCGCTTCGGATCGACGTGCCGCGTCGGATTGACCTCTACTCGCTGGAGGGCAGCCGCCTGACCTTCGACGAAGTGGTCACCGATGCGCCTGATCTTCCTAAGCTCGATCTGGCCGGCAACCTCACGTTCCACATCGGTGGCCGCTTGCGCTTCATGGGCGGCGAGGACGGCGACTATCGGGGCGACCTGCCGATCACCGTCGAATATCAATGAGTCGCGACGCGGAAAACGGCGCGCAGATCGCATCCGATCCGGCCCGAAACCTAAGCGTTCTTTAACCAAGCCCTTGAGGGAAGCCGTAAGCGCTCAAGGTTAATAGCGGCTCCACGGGTGACCGGTCGGCCAGCCGCCAAAATTGAATTGAACCAGTGGGGAAATGACATGAACAAGCTTCTGATCTCCGCCGCCGCGGTCGCCGCGCTGGCGATGACGAGTGCTCCGGCGGCCGCCGCCCCGGTTTCGGCCAACGCCAACGCGAAGGCGCGCATCTATCGTCCGCTGACGATTGCCAACAATAACGGCCTCGATTTCGGGACCATCGTGCTGAGCGGCACCGGCCCGTATTCCGCGACCGTGTCGGTTTCGCAGGCGGGGGCTCTCACCTGCAATGCCAATGTGACCTGCAACGGTACGACCACTGCCGCGAGCTTCACGGTCAAGGGCACCAGCAACCAGACGGTTGCGATCACGCTGCCGAGCTCGACCGTCACTCTGACCGGCGCAAACAGCTCGAGCAACACGCTGACGGTCAACCTCAGCGCTCCGGCGACCGTTGCCATCGGCGCAGCTGGCCCGACCACGGGCGCGACATTTGGCGTCGGCGGTTCGATCACCTTTGCGGATACGCAAGCCGACGACGTTTACACCGGGTCGTTCGCAGTCAACGCCGATTACCAGTAAATCGACCGGAATTGTCGCGCTATTGAGCCGCGCGATAGGATGGGGGCTGCCGGCGACGGCGGCCCCTTTCTTTTTAGCTGAAGGTGCTTGGTTGACCGAAATTCAACCATTCCGGTGCAATCGACGAGCGGCGCTGTTGGCGCGCCTGTGGGAGCTGGAATGGTGGGCACCATCCGAATCATTGCGCTGCTCGTCGCGCTCGCTGCTCCGGCGACGACCAACCAGGCGTTTGCGGCAAGCGCGATTATCAAGGTCAACGCGAAGGCGACGAAGCCGCTGACGCTCACCAGGGTCCAGGATCTCGATCTTGGAACCATTGTGCTCGCTCCGGGCACATGGTCGGGAGCGGCGATCTCGATCTCGCAGGCCGGCGTGTTCAGCTGCCCCAATCCCAACACCAGTTGCACCGGTGCGCCGCTGGTCGCGACGTACAACGTCAGCGGATCCAATAACGAAGTGGTCAAGGTCACCGCGCCGAACGTCACACTGACCAACCAGTCGGATCCGACGCAGACCCTGGTGCTCGTCGTCGACAGCCCCAGCAGCGTCACGCTTGCGACCGGCGGAAAGAAGGGCACGAACTTCTCGATCGGCGGATCGATAACGCTGGACTCCGCTACCGCCGGCGGGCTTTACGCTGGAACGTTCGACGTCACTGTCGACTACAACTGACAGCGACGCGCACCCTCTTCATACGAATCACGATCGAGCGCTCCACAAACTGCACGTTTGACCGGCGTGGTTGACCGAAAATCAACCATTTTGGAGGAAGAACGACGGCGATTGCTCAAGTTCGAGAGTGGGATCGCCAAATGACCGCAAGCACCAGGGCTATCGTATCGGCCGCGCTTATCGCTGCGCCGCTTCTCGCATTCTCCACTCCGGCGGGTGCCGGGGTTGGCGATTTGCTGGTCGCGCCGACGCGCATCATTCTCGACGGGGGAAGGGGCGCCGAGGTCGTACTGAACAATATTGGCGACGAGCCGGCGACGTACCGCGTGTCCGTCGAGTTCCGCCGGATGGAGCCGGACGGCAGCCTTGAGGATGTGACGAATCCGACTCCCGCGGACAAGGCGGCGGCCGACATGATCATCTACGCGCCGCGCCGAGTTACCCTCGCGCCGCACGAGCCGCAGGCGATCCGTATCGCCGCCCGGCCGCCCCAGGGCCTGCCCGATGGCGAATATCGGGTTCACATGCTGTTTCGGGCCATTCCGCCCGCGAACCCCGTCGTTCAGCCGGCCGCCGTCACGGAATCGAAGGGCCTGCGCTTTCAGCTGACGCCAATTTACGGCGTGACGATCCCGGTCATCGTTCGTCTCGGCAATCTTCAGGCCACCGCGGGTATCGCCGGCGTCCATCTCGACAAGGCGCAGGACGGCGCTCCGACGGTAGCGCTGGATCTCACGAGAAGCGGCTCGCGCTCCACATTCGGCGAGATCCGGGTGCTCAAGGCGGGCGTTAAGGATCCTGTCGCGCTGGAGAAGGCCGTCGCCGTCTACACGGAGATCGGCACCCGCCATGTCAGCGTGCCGGTCGCCGATCCCGACCTCGAAACGAAGAGTCCCGCAGAACTGGCCACTGTGGCGCGCCAGCTGGGCATCGCCGGCGCACCAACGATGAGCAAGCAGGACATCATCTTCGCGATCCTCAGGGCCAGGGCGGTTGGCCCGGTGACCGTCCAATATGTCGAAAGTTCCGATGACGGATCGCACGTGATCGCCGAAACGCGCACGGTGCTGCGCTAGGCGAGGACAGGCCCAGCGGGAGTTCCTCCGGTGCTCGGGCCGGGCACTTGGCTGCGCAAGGCGACGCTGCTGCTGGCGCTGTGCGCTGGCGGCATCGGCGCATCGGCTCCCGCTCCTCAGGCCGCGCAGTGGAAGGCTGATCCCGACGACCAATTCCTTCTTGACGTCAATATCCGCCAGCTTCGGCTCGGCGACGGGGTGCGGGCGTACAATACGCCCGAGGGCACGTGTGTCGTCTTAGGCGACTTTTTGACCACCCTGGATGTGCCGATGCACATCGATCTGCTCTCGAAAAAGGCGAGCGGCTGGGCATTCAAAGAAAAGAACCGCATCTCGATCGACTATGGCGCCGGCGTTGCTGTCTACGCCGGTAAGAGCGAAGCGATTGCGCCGGGAACGATCCGCGAGACGGCGGAAGGCTGGTGCGTGCAAACGACGGCGCTCTCGCGCTGGTTCGGGATCAGCGTGAAACCGGTCACGACCGGCTCCGTCTTGGTGCTCCAGTCGGACGAGAAGCTACCGGTCGAGCTCGCTATGGAGCGGCAGCAGCGCGCCGCTCACCTTCACCCGACGAGCTTTGACCTTTCGACTCTCCCGCAAGTGCGGGTTCCGTATCGTCTGTGGCGTTCACCGGCGCTCGACTTTGTGGTCAGCGCGGGTGTGACCTATCGCGCCAGCGACGGGCTCAAGGTCGATCGCGAGAGCTCGGTCTATGCGGCGGGCGAGATCGCGCGCCTGTCCTACGACGCGCAATTGACGACGACTCCGGAGGGCAAGCCCAGCCTGCTGAGGCTCAGGGCTTATCGCTCGGATCCGGACGGACGCCTGCTCGGCTTTCTTCATGCAACCCACATCGGCGTGGGCGACGTTGAGGGTTTCGACAGCGGTCTCAGCGGCACCGCGTCGAGCGGGCGCGGAGCAGTGGTCACGAATCGGCCGCTCGCGACGAGGGTTGCGTTCGACCGCACCCGATTCGAAGGCGATCTGCCAAGCGGCTGGGAAGCGGAAATCTACCGCAACGGCGAGCTGCTGGGCTTCGCCAAGCCGGATGGCAGCCAACGTTATGTATTTGATAACGTGGAGCTTCTCTACGGCGAAAACCAGATCGAAATCCGGCTCTACGGGCCCCAGGGCCAAATCCGAACGCGTGACGAAGTGGTCGATGTCGGCCAGGACAATGTGCCCAAGGGCAAGACTTGGTATTGGGCGGGCTTCAACCAGCCCGGCCGCGACATCCTCGAGCTGGAAAAGCCTCCAGACGTGAGCACGGCGCTTCAGCCAAAGGCACAGGCGGCGATTTCGGTCGAGCACGGCATCGACGATCGCACGTCGGTGGGCGTGCTCGCGCGCGCAATGTTGATCGGGGACGAGCGGCTGACCTTCCTCGAAGGCAACGTTCGGCGATCCATCGGGGGGGCGTTGGTCGAACTCGGCGCTTCGCGCGAGTCGAACGGCGGCGTGGCTGCGCACGCCCAGCTTCTGGGCAAGATTGGGGCGGTGAACGTCAGTGCAGAAGCACTTCTCGCGAACGATTTTCATTTGCAGGGCGGCCCCGAACAGAGCGCGCGCAACCTGCGCGTGGCCCTTGACGCGCCCCTGCACGTCGGCCGCTCGGTTTTTCCTGCCCATGGCGAGGTCCAAATGACCGACCATCGCGACGGGACCAGGGAGCTCGATGCCGCCGCCAGACTGTCGGCCAATTTCGACCGATTCAATCTGGCGACGGAGGTCGGTTACAAGCGGCAGTACGTCTCCTCAGGGCTCTCGCAGCCCGCTGAGGTGAGTCTCGGGCTCATCGGCACAGGCCATATCGGCGACGTCCGGCTTCGTGCCGGGACCAGCTTTGACGTGTCACCGAGGCCTCGATTCCAAACGGCGGAGCTGTCGGCTTACTGGTCCAAATCCGACAAGGTCGATTGGGAGGGCGACCTCGCCTATGATCAGTTGACCCATCGCGCTCGAGTGAGGATCAGCCATGTTCGCCGGCTGGACAGCATTGCGGTGGCGTTCACCGGCGAGGCCGCGACCGACGGCTCGGTCGCATTCGGCGTGAACCTCAACTTCTCGCTCGATCCGAGCCATGGCCTCAGTTTCTCGAGGCGGCCGCTCGCCCAGGCAGGAGCCGTGCACGCAGTCGTCTATCGCGATCTCAACGACAACGGCGTTCACGATCCCACTGAGCCTTATGAGAAGGGCGTGCTCGTGACGACCGGAACAATGGTCGCCGACCACCCAACCAATGCACAAGGTGCAATCATCGTCGGCGGCCTCACCGCGTACCAGCCGATCACCGTCGGTCTCGACCAAAGCAGCCTTAGCGACCCGATGCTTGTTCCCAAAAAGGCCCTGCAGGTCGTCGTTCCACGTCCTGGCGTCCCGGCCCAAGTCGAGATCGCACTGGTTGGCGGCGGCGATATTGAGGGTGCGGTCATCAAGAGCGCCGATCTTGGCTTCGAAGGCCTAGATCTGGAGCTGGTGGACTCCGCCGGGAAAGTGGTCGGAACCGCACAGACGGATTTCGATGGATTCTTCCTGTTCGATCGCGTGCCGTACGGATCGTATACGATCAGGGTCGCAAAGAACTCCGCAACCAGGGCGAAGATCATCGCCGACCTCGGGGTGAAGGCACAGGTCAGCATTGAAAAGCCGGTGGCGCGAATCGGCATCGTTCACCCGCAGCCGGTCCCTCAGATCGCATCCGTCGGCGGGATCAAAGCCACGCGCTAGTTAGACCGAATTGGAGGGTTGGGGAATCGGCCGAGACAGTCCTCGGACTGGTAGAGCTTTGCTCGACAATTCGTTGGTGCGGTCGAGAAGACTCGAACTTCCACGGCCTTTCGGCCACAGCGACCTCAACGCTGCGCGTCTACCAGTTCCGCCACGACCGCACGTCATGAAAAAAGCAGGGCCGGACCGGCCGCCGCTACTGGCCAGGCGGCGCGTCTAGCAAAGCACCGGAAGGCGCGCAATGCCCTGTTGCGATGCTGAAATTCGCTCCATTTCGGCACAAAGGTTAATGCGCTCTTTACCATTGCCGGACCTAAGCGTTACGCGTCCGCAATGCTGTCACTCCTTGCCACCGCCGCCGTCCTCGCGGCTTCGCCTCCGAGCTCGACGAGGACCGGGGCGACCGTGCAGGCGCGCGCCATCGTCCGGATCGTCCGGGCGGTGACTGTGCGACTTGGAGAAGGACCAGTGCAGGGCGACGCGCCAGCTGCGCAGCGCACTACGGTTCACACGGACGGCGGGGCCCAGCCGGCGAGGCTGATAGAATTCCAATAAATTCAAATGGTTAGGAGTTCACCTAACCCAAAGTGATAGTGAGTTCGTCGGCGCCGGGCGGGACGTTCACTTCCGCGCTATTGAAAGGCGCGCTCGCCCCTGCAGCGAGCGTCCGCACCGGCGGCGCGATGGTCCAGCTGTAGACGACCTTGCCCGCCTTGCTTCTCAGCTGCGCCTGAAGCGGCGGAACATCCAATTCTTTGCCAGTGGGATTGACCACTCTTCCACTGACGGTGAGGAGCTGATTGCCGCTCTCAAGCTGTTGCCGGTCACGATGCGTGACGATCAGCGCGAGCTGGCTTGCCGCGCCGGTGCCGAGGCCGAGCCGCGCCTTCAGGTCGGGCGGCGCGACGAAATAGAAAAGTGCAGCCAAGATCGCGACGGCGACCACCACGATGACGACGGTGACCACGG
Organism: Sphingomicrobium sp.; assembly: GCA_035555035.1. Classification (GTDB taxonomy): domain Bacteria; phylum Pseudomonadota; class Alphaproteobacteria; order Sphingomonadales; family Sphingomonadaceae; genus Sphingomicrobium. The sequence continues at coordinate 2,219 of DATMHG010000084.1, read as the reverse complement.
GATTGCGGCCCTTCGGTTGAACCTCGTCAGCCGCAGGGAAGGGGCTGAACTCATCGTCTGCAGCTTCTGCTTGTGGCGGCTCGCTCCAGTCTGCTGCGATTGCGGGCATTTCGGCCGCGCCGATTCCACCGATATCGGAAGAAATCTCTTGTGCACGTTGCTCTTGTGCGAACTCGGCGGCCTGCGTCTCTTGCTGATCGGTCGAAAGCGGGCGTGAGACTGCCTCGCCTTGCTCCGAAGGCTCTTCAACATTGCCGTTCTCGACCATTGCCTCTTCGTAAGCGCGCTCTTCGGCCTGCGGCCCTGATCGGGGCTCGATCAATGTAGCTTCGGCGATCGTCTCGTCTTGTTCGGCGGGTTCCGGCTCAAGTGTCGGCTCCGGATCCTGGTGCCAGCTGTGCTTGCACGATGCGCAGCGGACCTGCCGCCCTTGCGGCGGGATCGCGCCCTCCTTGACCACATATTGCGTTCCGCAATTTGGGCACGTGAGGATCATGTGCGACAAAAGACCTCTTCCGGGACGGTGAGCGCAGGGTAAACAGGAATGCGCAAGGCTTGGCAAGGCAGTGGGCCTGCCGCCGCGCGGGGAGGGATTGAACCTGTCGCAAGTTGCGGAATTCGACAGCGTCGGCCTGCGCTACGGCACAGGCGCTGAAGTCCTTCGCGATCTGGACTTTCGTCTGGCCAATGGCGGCTTTTATTTCCTGACCGGCCCGTCGGGGGCGGGGAAGACGTCGCTTCTCAAACTGCTCTATCTCGCGCAGCGGCCCACCCGCGGACGGATACGCATTTTCGGTGAAGAGCTGAGCGACGCCCCGCGCGAGCTGCTCCCGCAGTTCCGGCGCCGAATCGGCGTGGTCTTCCAGGACTTTAGACTGATTCGCCACCTGTCTGCCTTCGACAATATTGCGTTGCCGCTGCGCATTGCGGGAGCCAACGACGAGCAGGTCGAGGGTCCCGTGCGTGAAATGCTGGCCTGGGTTGGCCTTGCAGACAGGGCGAGCGCGCGGCCGCCGACTCTCTCCGGCGGCGAGCAGCAGCGTGTCGCAATCGCACGCGCAGTGATCAACCGGCCGGACCTGCTCGTCGCCGACGAACCGACCGGCAACGTCGATGCCGAGATGGCGCAGCGATTGCTGCACCTGTTCAGCGCGCTCAATCGGCTAGGCACGACCGTCGTTGTCGCCACGCACGACGTCAGCTTGATCAGTGCGAGTCCTGGAGCGCAGCTGATCCGGCTCGAGAACGGCTCGGTCGCCGATCCCACGGGAACGCTGCGCAATCCTCCCGGACCGCCGCGGGGTCGCAGCTGATGTTTGAATGGCTGCTCGCATCGCCGTCCGAACGTCGCCTGCTCGGCGAAGCGCGCCTGCGCGGGCCGACGGCGTGGGTCATTGCGATCATGAGTTTTTCGATCCTGATCATCGCCGCTGCCGGATTCGCGCTCGCGAGCACAGCGGGCATGCTGACCCGAGCGATCGAAGCCCGCTACTCGATCGAGGTGCCGGCGGGCGCCGGGAACATCGAAGCGCTGCTCCGGACCGTGCGGTCGGCGCCCGGCGTGACATCCGCCGACGCAGTTCCCGAAAGCGAAATGCGACATACGCTCGAACGCTGGCTCGGTCCGGCCGCTCAGAGCAGTGAGCTCCCCGTTCCGGCACTCGTGAATTTCAACATAAGTGCCAACGCGGACCTTGGTGCCATCCAGACACGGGTCCAGTCGGCGGCACCCAGCGCGAGCATCACCGCGCACCGCGAAGCGGTCGGTCCGCTGCTCCATTCGCTTCGCCTGCTTCAGTGGGTCGCGTTTGGCCTCGTCTTGCTGTTGAGCGCGGCAGCGTCCGCCGCCGTCGTACTCGCCGCTCGGGGAGCGCTCGACACACACCGGTTCACGATCGAGGTGATGCACGGCATCGGCGCCACCGACGTTCAGGTCACGCGGCTTTTTCAACGCAAGATCGCCATCGATGCCTTCGCCGGAAGCATTGCCGGTGCGTTCGCCGCCGCGCTCGTCTTGCTGATGCTGACGGCCGGCGCCTCGTTTGCAGGCGAGCTGACGGGCGGAGCTACGCTTTCGGTGCTCGACCTTTTGCTCCTGGCGTTATTGCCCCTGGCGCTCACGGCGCTGGCCACCTGGGTTGCACGGATCGCTGTTCTCGCGGCACTGCGTAAGGCTCTATGATCAGCCGTCTGGCCGCTCTTCTCCTGCTGCTCTACGC
>DATMHG010000083.1:0-60974 GCA_035555035.1 Sphingomicrobium sp. | reverse complement strand
CGCCGCGCCTTCTTCTCCCTGAGCGAGCGCAGCCGCTTGACGGTCGGATTGGAAAAGGCGGTGACCTGCCGCGGCATTATTCTTCGCCGAAGCGGCTTTCGACCAGCTCGACCAGCTTCTCGAGCGCCTGCTCGGAATAGGGTCCTTCGCAATGGATGACGATGGAATCGCCCATCGCCGCTCCCAGCATCATCAGCCCCATGATCGAGGTGCCGCAGACCTTGTGCCCGTCCTTCTCGACATCGATCTTGGCGTCGATTTCGCTCGCCAGATTGACGAACTTCGCGCTGGCCCGTGCGTGGAGCCCGCGTTGGTTGGTGATCCGGACCTCGCGGCTGACCGCCGTCAAGCGGCGGCCTCGCCGAGGATCTCGCTCGCGACGGAGATGTACTTGCGGCCGGCCTCGCGGGCCGCGGCGACGGCGGCGTGGACCGGCATCACCTTGCGCGCGCCCTCAAGACGGATGAGCATCGGCAGGTTCACGCCCGCGATCACCTCGATGTTCTCGCTCTTCATCAGGCTGATCGCGAGATTCGACGGGGTGCCGCCGAACAGGTCGGTGAGGATGATGACGCCCTGGCCTTGCTCGACACGCCCGATCGCGTCGCCGATGTCCTTGCGCCTGGCTTCCATGTCGTCGTCGGGGCCGATGCAGATCGCCTCGATCGCGTCCTGCGGCCCGACCACATGCTCCATTGCGGTGATGAACTCGGCCGCAAGGCGGCCGTGGGTCACCAGCACCAATCCGATCATTGACTCAACTGCCTTCGCTCTCGCTTTCCGCGGCGCGTGCCGGATGTCGTTCGCCAGGATGTCGCTCAACCGTGTCGCTGGGCGGCGAGGCAAGATCGCGGTGGCGCACGTTGGGGCTGAAACCCGCTTTGCGCAACCGCTCCGCCATCTCGACGGCCGCGGCGACCGAGCGGTGGCGTCCTCCAGTGCATCCGAACGCAACGGTCACGTAACTTTTGTCGGCAGCCCAGTAGCGGGGAATCCAGTCGATGAGAAGCGATTCGATGCGGTCGAGCGCCTCGTTCCACTCGGGTTGGCGGCTGAGATAGTCCCGCACCGGGACGTCTTCGCCGGTCAGCGGCCGGAGCTCGTCGATCCAGTGCGGATTGGGAACGAAGCGCAGGTCGAACACCAGATCCGCGGTTCGCGAAATACCGCGGGCGAAGGCGAACGACGAAACCGTCAGCACCGGCTGATCGGAATCGCCGCCGTAGCGGAGCCGCAGTTCGTCCCTCAGCTCGGCGGGCGTGAGGTCGGTCGTGTCGAGCACGCTGTCCGCCGCGCTGCGCAGCGGGAAAGTGAGGCGGCGTTCGCGGGCAATCCCGTCTTCGGCCGGACGGTCGGCGGCGAGCGGATGCAGCCGCCTGGTTTCGTCATAGCGGCGGATCAGCTCGGCCTTGCCGCAATCGAGATAGAGGATTTCGGCCTGGACGCCTGCGATCGTGTGAAGGCGCTCGGGCAGGTGCTCGGGATCGAAGCCGCGGCTGCGCACGTCCATTCCGACCGCGACATGCGCTGTGCGACATTCGGTCTCGCCGTGGACGAACGCCCCGAGAAGATCCGCGGGCAGGTTGTCGACAACGTCCCATCCCATGTCTTCGAGCGCGTCGAGGACCGTGGACTTGCCCGCACCGGACATGCCGGTGACGAGCAACAGGCGCGGCGCGCGCCGCGCCTCCGGCATCAGAAGCGGAGACCCATGCGATCGAGCGCGAGGGCGACCTTCGAAGGCGCCGAGGCGCTCATCGCGTCGATGCTGATCAGCGGGACGCGCACGCCGAGCACGGGACGCTCGCGATTCTCGTCCGGAAGCCGCTGGATCTCGCTGGTCAGCTCGACGAACAGCGCGACGGGAACATCGCTGAGGACGTCCATGTCGACGATCCCGATCCCGCGGATCTCGAGCTTGCCGGCGAGATTCGGCGGCGCGGAAGCAATCAGCCGGTCGCCGTCCTTCCTCACCAGAGTGCGGTCGTCGCTGACCAAAGTGAAGCCGCGATCGAGCAGGCGGAGCGCGAGGTCGGACTTGCCCGAGCCCGACGGTCCGGAGATGAGAACCGCACGCCCCTCGGTGGCGACAGCGCTTGCGTGAAGCGTTTCAGCGGAAATCCGCTGACCCGGAGCGCTGACCGGGTTCATGCGCGGTCCGCCGCCGGAAGGCGGATGGTGAAGCGGGCGCCAGATGGAGCATCGTCTCGGTCGTGCACGTCAATTTCTCCGTCATGTCCTTCGACAATCGCGCGGGCAATCGCAAGGCCCAGGCCCGAATGCCGCCCGAATTCCTCTCCCTCCGGTCGTACTGAATGGAAGCGGTTAAAGATCGCTTCCCGCGCTTCCTCCGGCACTCCAGGACCCTCGTCGTCGATTCGAATGCGGACTTCGTCGCCGACCCGCGCCGCCGCAATCTCGACGAGACCGCCCGGCGGCGAGAAGCTCACCGCATTGTCGATGATGTTGTTGATCGCCCGGGCGAGGCGATCGGGCTTGCCCATCACCGTCGCCGTATCCCTGCGCGGCCGGGCGAAGGCGATCCGAGCATCGCCGGTCTCGCGCCGCGTCTCCCAGCTATGGACCAGCTGCTCGATCAGCGGTCCGAGGTCGACACGGTCGAACGTCGCGCGCGCGAGCTCCGCGTCGGTGCGCGCGGCCTCGCTGATATCGTTGATCAGCCGATCGAGCCGGCCGACGTCTTCGCGAGCGATGGTCATCAGCTTGCGGCGAAGCTCCGGGTCCTCGACGCGGTCGAGGCCGTCGACGGCCGAGCGCAGCGAAGCGAGAGGGTTCTTGAGCTCGTGGGTCACATCGGCGGCGAACGCCTCCATATTGTCGATCCGCTGCCGCAGCGACTGGCTCATGTCGGAGACGGCACGGGCGAGCAGTCCGATTTCGTCGTTGCGCGAGGGAAGCCGGGGCACGCGCACCTCGCGGGATCGGCCGAGGCGCACCCGATGCGCCGCGAGCGCCAGCCGCCGGAGCGGGCGGACGATCGTGCGCGCGAGAAAGATCGACAGGAGCACGGACAGCAGGATGACTGCCGTCATGGCGCTAACGATAACGCCTCGTTGGGCGCGGACCGCTCGCGTGAAGCTGCGGTCGTTGTTCGTCGCCAGCAGCACGCCGCCGTCCACTGGCACGGCCGCGGAAATCACCGGTGTCAGGTCGGGCGCGTTGCGCACCTCGGTCGCTGATCCTTTGCGCTGACGTGCCCGCACCGCTTCGGGCCACGCCTGGAGCCGATCGGACGCGGGCTCGACAAACTCGTCGAGCGGTCTTGCTCCGACGAGGACGTTGAAGCCGCGGTCTAGCGCGCGAGCGACGTCCTTGGTCCATTTCTGAGTGCTCGGATCGACGAGTTCGTAGGTGGGGCCAATCCGCGTCCAGCTGTCGATCACAAGCCTGCCGTCGGCTCCATAAAGACGCAGGCGATCGCGAGTAGCCATTGAGATATCGGCGAGGACGACCGGCCATTGCTCTCGAGGCACGTGGGCAATGGCGGCGGCGGCGGTCTGAGTCTCGATCCGGGTCTGTTGCGTCCGCTCCTTGCTCAGCCGATTGCGGAACACGTCGAGATACAGGGTGCTGAGCGCGACCAGCACGAAGGTCAGCAGATTAAGAGCCAGAATCCTGTGCGCGAGAGTCCACCGGCCCGACCAGCGCAAAGTCAGGTCGGACTCTTCACTGTTCGTCGAAGCGGTATCCGACGCCATAGAGAGTGTCGATTGCATCGAAGTCGGGGGCTGCGGCGCGGAACTTGCGCCGGATTCGCTTGATGTGGCTGTCGATGGTGCGGTCGTCGACATAAACATCGTCATTATAGGCCACATCGAGCAATTGATTGCGGGTTTTGACGACGCCGGGACGTTGGGCGAGCGCTTCGAGGATCAGGAACTCGGTGACCGTCAGGCTGACGTCCTTTTCGTCCCAGCGGACCTTGTGCCGCGCGGGGTCCATGGCGAGGCGCCCTCGCTCGAGGAGTGGCGGCTCCGGCTGCTCGCTTCCGGCCGTGGCCTCGCCGCGCGCCAGCTCCTGCCGCCGCAGAAGCGCCCTGATCCGGGCGACCAGCAGACGCTGCGAGAAAGGCTTGGAAATGTAATCGTCCGCCCCCATCGCGAGCCCAAGCGCCTCGTCCAGCTCATCGTCTTTCGACGTCAGGAAGATCACCGGGATCGAGCTGAATTCGCGGACTCGGCGGAGCAGCTCCATCCCGTCCATGCCCGGCATCTTGATGTCGAACACCCCGAGGTCCGGCGCGTTGTCGGAAATCGCCCGAAGCGCCATCGCGGGGTCGGAATAGACCCGCGCAATGAAGCCTTCCTGTTGAAGGGCGATGGACACCGAGGTCAGGATATTGCGGTCGTCGTCGACCAGCGCGATCACCTGGCTCATGCGCTCCTTGCCTGTGCCCCAGTCGGTTGACGAGCCAAGGGCTTAACTGTCGTCTCCCGGTGAGACAAGCACGCCCAACTGTTTTGACCGCGCAAGCGTTTCATGCGTATAGGCCTGCCAGGCATTGGCATGCGGCGGCACCCCAGACGGTCGCCGCCGCATTCGAGTATTTGAGAAAGGTGTTTGCTAAAGTGACTGACCGCGTCCCCAGTAGCGGGCTTGAAGCGCAGGGCATTGCGACCGGCGCCGAGATCTTCTGGAATCTGACGACCGCGCCGCTCGTCGAGCATGCCGTTCGTCGGGGCGAAGGGCTGCTGGCGAAGGACGGCCCACTGGTCGTGCGTACCGGCAAGCACACCGGCCGCAGCGCGCAGGACAAGTTCACGGTCAAGGACGAGCTGACCAAGGATGTCATCTGGTGGAACAACGGCAACAAGCCGATGGAGCCGGAAGCGTTCGAGCGGCTCTACGATGATTTCATGCTGGCTCTCGCCGACAAGGACCAGCTTTACGTCGCCGACCTCTACGGCGGCTCGCAGCCCGAGCATCGTGTCCGCGTTCGTGTCATCAACGAGCTCGCCTGGCACAATCTCTTCATCCGCACGCTGCTGGTGCGTCCCGACGCGGACGAGCTCGCGGGATTCCAGCCCGAATATACGATCATCGATCTGCCGAGCTTCCGCGCCGATCCCGAGCGGCATGGCACACGCTCGGAGACCGTTGTCGCGGTCAACTTCTCGAAGAAGGTGATCCTGATCGGCGGCACGTCCTATGCCGGCGAGATGAAGAAGTCGGTCTTCGGCCTTCTGAACTTCATCCTTCCGCCGCAGGGCATCATGCCGATGCATTGCTCGGCGAACATCGGTCCGAAGGGCGACACGGCGATCTTCTTCGGCCTCAGCGGCACGGGCAAGACGACCCTGTCCGCGGACCCCAACCGCACGCTCATCGGCGACGACGAGCACGGCTGGTCCGACACGGCCGTCTTCAATTTCGAAGGCGGCTGCTACGCCAAGATGATCCGCCTCTCGGCCGAGTCCGAGCCGGAGATCTATGCCACCACCAAGCGGTTCGGCACGGTGCTCGAGAATGTCGTCATCGATCCGGTGACGCGCGAGCTCGACCTCGACGATCCGACGCTCGCCGAGAACAGTCGCGGCGCTTATCCGATCGACTTCATCCCGAATTCGTCGGAAAAGAACATGGGTCCGGTGCCGAAGAACGTCGTGATGCTTACCGCAGACGCCTTCGGTGTGCTCCCGCCGATTGCCAAGCTGACCCCCGACCAGGCGATGTACCACTTCCTTTCGGGCTACACCGCGAAAGTCGCCGGGACTGAGATCGGCGTGACCGAGCCGCAGGCGACCTTCTCGACCTGCTTCGGCGCTCCGTTCATGCCGCGGCATCCGTCCGTCTACGGCAACCTGCTCAAGAAACGCATCGCCGAGGGCAGCGTCGATTGCTGGCTCGTCAACACCGGCTGGACCGGCGGCAAGTACGGCGTCGGCAAGCGCATGCCGATCAAGGCGACGCGCGCGCTGCTGAACGCCGCGCTCGACGGCAGCCTCAAGAGCGCCAAGTTCCGCAAGGACCCGAACTTCGGCTTCCTGGTCCCGCTCGAGCTGGCCGGCTGCACCGAGCTGCTCGATCCGCGCAGCACGTGGGCCGACCCGGCCGAATATGATGCGATGGCGGCGAAGCTCGTCGACCTGTTCGTCGAGAATTTCGCGCAATTCGCGGACCAGGTGGACGAGGGCGTCCGGCAAGCGGCGCCCAGGCACGCGCAACGACAAGCGCAAGCTCAAGTGCAGAGCCAACCTACCGCTGCCTGAGGCCCGGTCGTGATCGGGCCCTCCTGAAGGACCCTGATCGATGACCGAATTCCGCCCAAGACTGTTCCATTCCGACGCCGAGGTCGAACATATCGGCGAAGGCCTGCTCGCCCGCACGCTGCCGCGGCCGGAGTGGACTCACGAGGCCCACATCGCGGCGACGGCCTACCTGCTGCTGCGGCGCCCGGACGTGGATGTCGACAAGGAGCTGCCGGGGATCATCCGCCGCTACAACGAGAGCGTCGGCGGCGTGAACAGCGACAGCGAAGGCTATCACGAGACGATCACTCGCGCGTTCCTGCATGGCGTCCGGCTGTTCCTGTCGGAGGCAGACCCGAAGGCGCCGCTGTACGAGCTCGTCAACGAGCTGCTGTTGTCGCCGATAGGGTGCCGCGACTGGCCGTTCCGCTTCTACTCGCCTGAAAGGCTATTTTCGGTCGAAGCCCGGCGGAACTTCGTGCCGCCGGACGTCGCCGCCTTTCCGTAAGCCGACGAATAGTCGGTCCCCGGCGGAAGTAGCACGCGCCCCGCCTGCATGCCGGACCTGACGTCGAGCGCATCAGGATCGGCGGGCCGGCGGAACAGGAAGCGCAGCTTTTGCGCCGCATAGCGCACGGGATCGACGATGCGGCCATCTATGCGCGCCATGTTCGGGTGAATGCCGACGTCGAGCTCGGGCAGGAGCTTGCCGCCGGTCTTGTAGAATGAACCGAACCGCAGCGCGGCTTCGCGCGCATTGGGCGGAAGCTCCGGCTTCAAGATGAAGCGCGCGAGCTCGTCAGTCGTGTCCGCCACGACCGACGCGCCGAGGCACCCGGCGACGCAGATCCCAACGACGGCGTTGGGAATGCCGAGGTATGAAGCCTCGATCCCCACGGTCGAACCGGTGCTGATCACCGCATAACACGAGCGCAGGAGCTCATAGCTGTCGGTCGGATCTTCGGGCTCGAGGACCAGGACTCCTCTGCGCTTGAGCTCGGCGAAATCCCACTCACGCGTCCAGGTCCGATGCTTGAACCGCAAGTGCGGATGGAGCCGGACGACAAGCCGCAGTCCTTGCGCTTTGCAGATGTCGGCGACGGCGAGGGCAATCTCGTGCTGGTTTGCAAAGCTGCCGTAGGAGGTGTCGTCGAAAGCCGCGAACAGCTCGTCCGACGACGAGGTGAAGAAGGTGACGATCTTCTGGCCCTCGAGGGTCTCCGGCAAGGCGCCCGAACGCTGAGGCGCTGTGAAGAAGCTCGCTTCCGAGCTTGCGTGCTTCTCGAAGCGCTCTCGGTAGAAGCTCTCCCCTGCGGCACCGTCGAGGCGATGCTCCTCCATGAGCCGCGCGATCTCGACGGGGTGCTGCACCGGGCCGGGCGCCGTGATGTACCGGTTTCCGGCCGAACCCTGCTCGTAGCGGATCACTTCGCTGGCTTGATCGAGCACGTCGCAGAACGGTCGCGAGTAACAATGCCGCCCGTTGAAGATGTGGATGCGGTCGTAGCCGAGGCCGCGCACCACCTCGCCGGCGCGTAGCGACAGGTGAGCGGACTGCCACGCGGGCTTCAGCACCGCCCCATATTCTGCGAGGCTTTCGGGAAACTGGATGGTCGTCAGACTCGACACCGAGCTGAGCACCGCCAGCCCGAGCTTTGCGCCGCCCAGCTCATATTTCCGGAGCTCGGCGTAGGTTCGGGGCAGAGGTGGTACGGGCGCACGTTCGATGTGGATCTCAGAGGTGATGTTTCGCCCGTTGATCGCCGGCATCACGAAGCGATCAATCTTGCGATTCAGCGATTCAATGATCTTGTCACGCCGGCGCCAGTGCGGGGAAGCCTTGCCGCACAAAGTGAACAGGTCGATCGCATCGACCTCGTCCTCCGAATGGATGGCAGCGAGCTCCCGCTCCACCGCCATGCAGAACGACCAGGGATTGGCCGAGGCAATGAGAATGCGTTTGGGACGGCGCGCAGCCATGGGTTTGCCGGCTATGGAGATTGGCGGACGACGTCGAGCGTCGAGCAGTGCAGGCCGCCGAGCATCGTGTAGCAATGGCGCATCCGCACCGGCACGACGGTGAAGCCTTCGCGCTCCAGTACCCGGATCATTTCGGTCTGGCGATCGTGCACGAGGACGGTCTGCTCATCGATCGAGAAGACGTTCAGCCCCGCCCACGGTGAGCTCATGTGCCCGATCGGCGATTCGGCGCCGAGCTCCTGTAACTGGCGGTAGATCGGCAGCCGGTGATCGCGGTGGAAGCTGACTTCCTCCTCCGGAACCGGCGCGACATCGACGAAGAACAGCTTCTTCCAGCTCTTCATCACCTCCGGAACGCTGTCCGCGCTGACGCGCGCGCCATTCATGAGCGCAACGCCGCGTCTTAGCGGAAGGATCGTCGAATCGAGGTGCGACGAACGGTAGGTGTCGGTCACATGCACGCGATAGTCGGGCCCGAGCGCCGACTGCAGCCAGGCGGCCGCCTTGCGATTGCCGGTGCTCGAAACGAGGAACAGCAGGTCCCGGTCGATGCGGATGATGTTCGCCGCGTCGAAGACGATCTCGTCCTCGTCCAGCCGGTGAAAGACCTCTCCAAGGCCGGCGCTCAGCTTGCGGTGAAGCCGGTCCTCGGTCGCCTCGATATCGCTCCGCGGGCCGCTGATCTCGTGCTGGTAAGCGCCTTGCAGCTTCGGCAGCGGCGCCTGGATCCAGCGAAAGCCAGCCTCGAAGAAATGTTCGTAGAACAGGTCCTGCAGCGCGTAGCATTCGAACAGGCGGAATCGCGCGGACGGCGCGCTCGTGACCAAAGTGTTGCCGAACACGATGTGCAGATCGCGCACGTTGTAGATGTCGAACCCGCTCGCCGACCAGTCGGGTGTATCGAAGTCGGCTGTCGGCGATCGCCACGAGGGGCGCAGCACCTGCACGCCGGCCTTGCGGAAGATGCCGCACAACGCCTCGAGGTCTTCGCCGACCTCGTCGAGATAGCTTTGCGGGAACGCGCTTCGGGCGAGCGCGACAGCGCGATCGCGGATGTCTGGCGACACGCGTGAAGCGAACTCGACACCAGGGCTGAAGTCGTCGACCGTTCCGACGACGACGGTCTGGAGCGGATCCCACTCGTTGTTCGAGTTGAGCTTCAGCCCGGACGGTGCGTTCATTCCTTGATCCCGAAGAAGGTGTAGCGGAACTCGCTGCCTTCCTCGCGGAACGAGGAATCGTAATAGTCGAGGTAGACCGGTTTGAAGAGCTTGAACTTCTCCCGCATCTCGTCCTTGTCTTTGACGAAATTGAGATAGAGGTCGTAGTTCACGCGGCCGTTGTCGAACTTCACATGCCACAGCCCGTCGCCGGCATATTCGGCGTTCTGGCGATAGTACATCTGCCAGCCGTTCATGCTGGCGTAGATCTTCGCCCCTTGTTTCATGTTGTTGTACAGGCAGCGGATCGCTTTCTCGAAATCGCTGTTGGACAGGAAATCGAGTGTCTGGATCGAGATGACGACGTCCATATCGCCGCCGAAGAAGAGCTGGTTTTCGTCCGGGTGCGGGTCGATCACTTTGAAGTGATCGGCGACGTGCTGCATCCGCCTCTGCGCGGCGGCGATGTCGTTCCTGGCGATGTCGACTCCGTAGACGTCGAAGCCGTGCTTGTCGAAGAAGTGCAGCGCACCACCCTGGCCGCAGCCGAAGTCGAGAACGCGCTCATGGTTGGAGCCGTCGATCCCGTAATCGTGCTTCAGGATCCGGCCGTACAACCGGAAGATGAAGTTCTCGACGTTGGGCGCATCGTACTCGCCCTCCCAATATTCGGCGTTGGTCTCGAGATACTCAGCCATCCTCGCTCCTCTCGACGAGCGCCCAATTCATCGGCGTTTCCGCCGCGATGTCCTGTGCCGCACGCCGCCCGATCAGCTCGTTGAAAAATTTGGGGGCGAGTCCGGCGCCCGGACGGATCACCCGGATTTTGTCGGCGGAGATCTCCTCACCGGCGGCGATCGGACTCACTGCGTAGATCGATGGCCGTTCCCTGCGTGAGGTCTCCTCTGCCGCGCTCGTTCCGTATCTCACGGAACCGCGGCTGAGCCACACCAGTCGTGTGCCCTCCGCCAGTTCCTTGAGGTGCGCCGGCTCCATCGAAAAAGCGGAATCGAGGGCGCCATCGTCGCGCCGGAGCGTGATGTGCTTCTCGATCATGGTCGCGCCGAGAGCCACCGCGGCGTAGGCGGCGAATGGCCCGAGCGTATGGTCCGAGATGCCGACTGTGCAATCGTAGCGGGCCTGGAGGTCGGGGATGGTGAGAACGTTCGCGTCTTTCTCATCCGCCGGATAGGCGCTCGTGCATTTGAGCAAAGTGAACTCGCGCGCGCCGTTGTTGCGCAGCGCAGCGACCGCGTCGTCAATTTCCTCGAGCGTGCCCATGCCGGTGGAGACGATCAGCGGCAGCCCGCTTCGTGCAGCCGCTTCGATCAGCGGGATGTGCACCAGCTCGAATGAAGCAATCTTGATAGCGTCGGCGCCAATTTCGACGAGGAAATCGACCGACGACTGGTCAAAGGCGCTGCTGATGCAGGCGAGACCCCGCGCGCGCGCCGCCTCAAACAGCGGCGCGTGCCATTCCCAGGGCGTGTGCGCTTCCTCGTACAGCTCCCACAGGCGGCGACCGTGCCAGAGGCTCTCGGGATCATCGATGAAGAATTCCGGGCGGCTGCTGTCGATCGAGAGGGTCGCGGCCGTGAACGTCTGGAGCTTGATTGCGTGAGCGCCATTGTCGGCCGCGGCGTGGACGATCTCCATCGCGCGGTCGAGGCTGCCCGCGTGGTTCGCCGACAGTTCGGCGATGATGAAGGGCGGAGCTTCGGGGCCGACCGTGTGGGGCCCGATCTTCATCGACGCTGCACTCATCGGGCTCGCGCCTGTAGCCGCTGGTACTTGAGCTCGGCAATCGCCCAGTCCTCGGGGGTGTTGATGTCCTGGCAGCGTTCGGAAGGCACTTCGAAGACGACGCTGTCGTCCATGAACAGGCGGCCGCTGGCGAGGAAGCGATCGGGCACGAACCAGTAGAATATTCCCGCATCATGATAGTGTGCCGCCAAGTCCTGCGACCGAGCGTCGACCAGCTCGGGCGAGCGGAATTTTGGATGTACTCCGTCTTCAAGGACGAGCGCCTGCTCGATGGGGAAATCATAGCGCACGACGGGGAAGGCTGATGGCGCTTCGTGCTTTCTCATCGCGTCGAGACCCCGCCGCACCATATCTTCGGTCAGGAGGGGAGTGGCCGGGTAGACGCAGCACGCTTCCTCGGCAGCGCCGTACTGCTCTCGGATTTGCTCGATCGCGTGAATGAGCACGGCGTCGGTCGAGGCATGGTCGTCGCTCAGCTCGGGCGGCCGGACGAATGGGGCCTCGGCCCCGTAGCGCTTCGCGACTTCCGCGATTTGGGAATCGTCGGTGCTGACGATGATGTGGTCGAAGAGTCTGCTCTCGCTCAGCGCTTCGATCGCGTAGGCGATCACGGGCTTTCCGAGGAACTCTTTCAAATTCTTGCGGGGAATGCGCTTGCTTCCGCCGCGCGCCGGAATGACCGCATATCTCATGCGCGCACCGCCGCGGTTTGAGCTGGCGCTGCAAGCATCGCGTCCAGAACGCGAACCGTGCCGAGGCCGTCGGTGAGGCCGAAGGCCGCTGCGCTCATGCTCTGGAGAGCTTGCTCGTCGCTAACGAGCCGCGCCACGGTATCGTGAATTTCGCCGACATTCTTGACCATGATCGCCGCCCCCGCGAGCTCGAGGGCCTCCGCATTCGCGCGCTGGTTCTCCGCAAGCACCAACGCAATGGCGGGCAGACCCAAGCAGCAGCGCTCCCAACTCGTGGTCCCGGCTGCACCGATGGCGACATCCGCGTCTCGCATCAGCTCGGCCATGCGGTTCGTGTTGACGTGCACCTCAACCCGGCGATTCTCGCCGGCTGCTGTTATCGTGCGCGGCAGGCTTGTTGCGTCTTCGCCCAGCACGACATGGATTGAGCAGTCAGAAGCTGCGACGAGCACCGCCTCTAGCGCGGCAGCGGTCACTCCATTCGGGTCGGTCGTTCCAAGCGAAATGAGAATGAGCTCGGCGCGCTTCGCCTCGCGCCGCCGCTCAAGGGCTGCCGACCGCTCCTTTGCAAATTCGGGCCGGAGAAGCGCGAATTGAGCGCCGACGAGAACCTTTGCCTGATCGGGAACCCGACCGTCGTAATCCGTGGAGGAACGTCCGCCAGTTTCGTCGACAAGCACATCGCAATCGTATGAGCGATTGGCGAGATCGTCGATCACGAGCAGCCTGTCGGCGAAGCTTCGTGCGGCGCGGTGCCAATGCACATCCAGCAAATAGTGATCGACGATCAGCCAATCGACAGCCCCGGCGGCAGCGCCGGCTGCGCGTGCATCGGCAGCCTGCACGTCAGGGTTCAGCGGCGGCTCGTGCCAGTCGCTGCGGTCGCGCTCCAGTCCTGCGGGAGCCGCGATGCGCACCAGCTTGTGCCCGGCCGCTTCGATGCGTTTGGCCAATGCGTCAGGCATTGCGGCGCTCACGAATGTGATCTCGGCGCCGCGCGCGGCGAGTTCGTCTGCCAGCGTCAGGCAGCGCATCGCATGGCCGCCGCCGATCAGCGGACTGGCGTCGACCCGGACCGCTACGCGCATCCGACCGCATCCTTGACGGCGTCGATCACGACATCCTGCTCGTCCTCCATCAGGTCTGGATAGAGCGGCAGGGAGATGGCCTCGGCATAGTAACGCTCCGCCTCCGGCCAGTCGGCGGGATCGAAGCCGAGGTCGCGATAGTAAGGTTGCCGGGGAACGGGAATGTAATGAAGATTGACGCCTATGCCGGCTTGCCTCAGCTGCGCGAATGCGGCCTCATGAATCCCGGCGTCCACCCGGATCACGTAGAGGTGGAAGCTCGAGCGGCTGTCCGGGTGCTGCCAGGGCGTTGTCAGCGGCAGGTCCGCGAAAGCCTCGTCGTAGCGCCTCGCCAGATCGCGCCGCCGATTAACGAGCTTCTCGAGCCGCTGCAGCTGGCTATAGCCAAGCGCCGCCTGGATGTCCGTCATGCGGTAATTGAAGCCGAGCGCGAGTTGCTCGTAGTACCAACCGCCGTCGGACTTGGAGCGAAGCAGCGCCGGATCGCGGGTGATGCCGTGACTCCTCAGTATCGCCATCCAGGCGGCAAGCTCGGCATCGTTGGTCATCGCCATACCGCCTTCGCCGGTGGTGATGATCTTCACCGGGTGGAAGCTGAACACCGCGATGTCGCTGTAGCGGCAGTCGCCGACCGGGCCGTTGCCGTAAGTGGCGCCGACGGCATGACTTGCATCTTCGACGATCCGGAAACCGTAACGGCGGCCAAGCTCGGCAATCGGCCGCATGTCGGCGCTTTGCCCGGTCATGTGCACGGGGACGAGAACCTTCGGGAGCCGGCCCTCGCGCTCGGCAATCTCGAGCTTCTCGCTCAGCCGCTCGACCGACATGTTGTACGTCTTGGGATCGATATCGACGAAATCGACTTCGGCGCCGCAATAGAGGCCGCAATTGGCGCTCGCGACGAAGGTGACGGCGCTCGTCCAGAGGATGTCGCCGGGGCCGAGACCGAGGGCCAGGCAGGCGAGGTGCAGCGCGGCCGTCGCGTTGCACGCCGCAACGCCATGGGCCGCGCCACAATCCGCTGCGAGCGCCTGCTCGAACCGAGGGACCGCGGGGCCTTGAGTCAGAAAATCCGACTTCAGGACCTCGACGACGGCTTCGATGTCGGCCGCGTCGATCGACTGGCGGCCGTACGGAATCATGCCGGCACTTCGACGTGCAAATTCGTGCCGATGAGGTCGCGCAGCTCATCGACGCTGAGGAAGCGCTCGTTGGTGCCGCTATTGTAGGAGAAGCCCGGCTTTACTCTCTCGCCACCGCGCTCTTCGAGATAGAAGTAAGTCGAATATTCGCCCGAGCTCGACAGAATCGCATAATAGCGGCCGAGGTCGACCGTGTTGTAGCTATCGCTAGCGGTGATCATCTCCTCGTGGACCTTTTCGCCGGGTCGGATTCCGACGATCCGGCGTTCGGCGTCCGGCGCGATAGCGTCTGCCAGATCCATGATCCGGTAACTCGGAATCTTCGGAACGAAGATCTCGCCGCCCCGGCTCGCGTCGATGCTCCAGAGGACCATGTCGACGCCTTCCTGGAGAGTGATGTTGAACCGCGTCATTTCGGGATCGGTGATCGGCAAGACGCCTTTGTCTCGGCAGGCGAGGAAGTAGGGAATGACCGAGCCGCGGCTGCCCATGACGTTGCCGTAGCGCACGACGGCGAACTTGAGATCGCGGTTGCCGCGAATGTTGTTGGCGGCGGTGATCAGCTTGTCCGAGCAGAGCTTGGTCGCGCCGTAGAGATTGATCGGCGCGGCGGCTTTGTCGGTTGAGAGAGCGATTACGGTGCGCACGTCCGTGTCGAGGCAGGCCTCGACGAGATTCTGGGCGCCGAGGACGTTGGTTTTGATAACCTCGAACGGATTATACTCCGCGGCCGGTACTTGCTTCAGCGCGGCCGCGTGGACCACGACCTCGATACCTTCGAGAGCCCGCCGAAGCCGCGCTTCGTCGCGAATGTCGCCGATGAAGAAGCGCAGCGCAGAATGCTCGCCCAGCCGCTGCGCCATTTCATACTGCTTCAGCTCGTCACGCGAGTAGACGACGATCCGCTCCACCTTGGGGTGCTCGTCGAGCAGAGTGCGAACGAAGGCTTGGCCGAACGAGCCGGTGCCGCCTGTGACGAGGATGGATCTGAACGCGGACATCGGCCGTGTCCTAGTCAGAAAGCTCGGCTTTGGGGAATAGCGCCGATCACTTCGGAGTAGCTTCCGAGCTCGACGAGCCGGCCGTTCTCCAGCCGGACGACGAGGTCCGCGCGCGAGATTGTCGAGAGGCGATGGGCGATCAGGATGATTGTCCGACCCTCTTCGCCGAGCTGATCGAGCGCGCGCATGACATCGCTCTCGGTGGCATCGTCGAGGGCGCTGGTCGCCTCGTCGAGCACGAGCACCGGAGCCTGCTTGTAGATGGCGCGCGCAATGCCGAGCCGCTGCCGCTGCCCGCCGGAGAGACGGATTCCACGCTCTCCGACAAAGCTGTCGTAACCTTCCGGGAGGCTCCGGACGAATTCGTCGAGTTGCGCCTTCTTCGCGGCTTCGATCACCCGCTCGGTGTCGATCCGTTCCGCCGGCACACCAAGGGCGATATTCCGCGCGATGCTCGCGTCGGCGAGGAAGATCGCTTGCGGCACGTGCGCAATGCTGCGCTGCCAATTGCGCCGGTTCTCACGCGTCAACGATACGCCGTCGACGACGATTCGACCGTCGATCGGCTCGAGCAGACCCATCAGCAGATCGGCAAGTGTGCTTTTGCCGCTCCCGGTTTTGCCGATGAGCGCCATCCGTTGCCCGCGCCCGATCTCGAAGCTGATATCGTCTACCGCAGAAACACGGCGGCTGGGATAGGCGAAGCTCACATTTTCCAGGCGGATGTGGCGGCGAAACGGCAAAGGCGCGACTTGCTCGGCCTGAGCAGTCTCCTCGTCAACCGGCAACCGGACGAGTTCGAGCACCTGGTTGATCAGCGACTGGTTGCCCACGGCGACCGACCAGCTGACGTAAATCTGCTGAAGCATCGGCAGCAGACGCTGCGCGCCCAAGGCCAGCGCCCCGAGAATCGGGAGCGCCGCCGCGAGTCCGCCCTGCCGAGCGGCCATGACGATCGCCAGGATGGCGATCAGCGACATGCCAAGCGATTCGATGATGAAGCGCGGCGCCGCGCCGATGAACGCGGTGTTCGTCTTCGCGTTCGAGAAGCGGTCGTCGATCTTGCGGAACGCTTCGAGGTAAACTGGCTGCGAGCTGTCGATGATCACGTCGCGGATGCCGCCGAGGCTCTCCTGCACGATCTTGACCCGCTCGTCCCACGTCGCGCCGATGACGTCCGAATTGCGGTCGAGCCTTCGGCGCATGAGAGTCGAGACCAGCAGGTAAATGAGCCCGAACGCCGCCGCCGAGACAAGCGCCGTGAACGGATCGACGTAGATCAGCGCCGCGATGATGAAGATCGAGATGATGACGGCGATTGCGGCCTGCATCAGCTGCAGCAGCACATAGTAGACGAGGGTGCCGACCTTCTCGAGCGAAGCGACCAGCGTGCTCGTGTTCTGGTTGATGTGGAAGGTGTACGGCTGGAAGAGGATGCGCCGCTGGATGTTCACGGCGAGTTCGTGTCCAAGCCGGAAGATGAAATTCTGGCTCGACCAGGTGAGCTGAAGTCGGACGAGCGCGGCGATAATCGCCAGCAAGATGAACAGCACGGTCGCGGCGAGCAGCCGCTCTGAATTGGTCACTGCCCCTACGGCGTTGAATGCCGCCGCCAAGGCTGGGATCCGGCCGATGCGACCGGGATCGGCGAGCAGCGAAAGGAATGGCAGCACCGCGCCGATGGTCGCGAGCTCGGCAAGCGCGCCGGCGAACATCAGGACGAGGACGAAATAGAATTGCCGCCGGCGCTGCGGAGTCAGCGTGCCGTAGAGCTCGCGAAGGCCGCTCCGCAGACCGGCCTGATCACGTGCTGATGATTGCTGCTCGTCGGTCAATGGAGACCCTCAGCTTCGCCGGCCGCCGAAGAATAGCAGTTGGCCTCTGCCGCGCAATCAGCGGCGCGTGCGGCGTCATCCCGGATCACGGGTGCCGACCATTTTAGCGGCCCCGACGAACTGCTGACCGGTCGGGCGAGCAGGTTCTTGCCCTTCAGAAACAGGCGCAGGAACGCCCGCAACGTTGACGGACTCACAGCGGCCCAGCCGGTCAGCACCAAGGCGCTAAGGCTGCGCATGTCAGGACGAAGCCTGCCCCGCTTGACCAGCCGGCCGAACAGCTGCGGCCGCTTGCCGGCCCACAAGCGCATCGAGGTCGCGGCCATGAACACGCGCGGATCGACGCGGTGCGGAGGGGGAGAGTCGCCGAGAAGGTCGTCGTACCCGCGGCCCTGCTCAAGCCGGTCGACCGACCGGTACATGAGGTCGACGGCGTTCTCGATCCGCTCCGGGTCGGAGGAGGCGCGTGTGTTCTTGGTCCACATCCGGACTCGGTAAAGCGGTGCGGGGATGACCAGAACCTCGGCCATTGCGCCCATGCGCATAACCAAGTCGTGGTCCTCCCAATATTCGCATTCTTCTCGGTACCCGCCGACCCGGTCGAAGACGCTCCGCCGAAACATGATCGAGCCATGCGCAGCGAATGGGACGAAGGGCGATTTTCGAGTCAGCCGCCAATAATCTGGCCCGCGGATGCGGCGTCCGCGATCATCGATGACGTCGAACAAAGTCCCGACGAGTCCTGCCTGGGGAGAGCCGCGCAGCAGCTTGACTTGCTGATTCAACCTGTCGGCATGCGAGATGTCGTCCGCATCCATCCGCGCGATCAATGGTGCGGACGAATGCTTGACGACAAGTGCGGAGCTTCCGACCGGGCCGAGATTGCGCTGCCCCTCGAACAATCGGATGCGGTCATCCTGCTGAGCCCAGTCACGCAGGCGCTCGGTTGAGCCGTCGGTGGACGCGTCATCGTAGACGACGAGCTCAAAGTCGCCAAAGGTCTGGTCGAGGATGCTTTGCACTGCGGCGTCGAGATGCGGAAGTGCATTGTGCACCGGCATCACGACGCTGAGCTCCTTTGCCGAGCGCGACTGCAATTTCATCCTTCCAGCTTTGGAGGCCTTTGATGCCCCGAGGTTTCACGAAAGCACAAGAGCTTGCGGCTGGCTCGACCTCGACGGCTGCGCGGAGGATGCATAATCCTTTGCTCCAATGCTCGAATGCGCGACATTGTGGATTGGCGAGACGGTCGGACCGGTCGAGCGTGCCTGCATGCGCTCTGTGCTCCGCCAGGGCCACCATCTAGCGCTCTATTGCTATCGCGTCCCGAGCGGGATCCCACCAGGCGTTCAGCTGGCGGACGCGTCCGCGATTCTTCCCCCCGCGTCCGTGTTCCGCCACCGGAGCGGGAGCATTGCTCCGTTCTCCGACTGGTTCCGATATGAGCTGCAGAAGCGCGGGCTGGGGACGTGGGTCGATACCGACATGTACTTGCTCCGGCCTCTCGATGAGAGCGGGGCATATCTTTTTGGAGAGGAGAGACCGGGAATAATCAACAATGCCGTGCTGCGGCTGCCTCCGGATTCGCCCATCATCGGAGAGCTCCTCAAGCTCTTCCGACCTGCAGGCGCGCAGCCGCGAGCTTTACTGTCCGAGCTGCGCGACCGTCTCAGCGGCCGAATGAACATCAGAGCGGGCCGGTGGGGGACGACCGGCCCCGTCGCTCTCACTGCAGCCGTCAACAAGTTCGCTCTTGCGTCACATGCACTGCCGGCGTCGGCCTTCTACCCCGTTCCCTGGCAACGTGCGGACTGGATCATCGACCGGCAGATCCATCTGGAAGATCTGCTGGGCGAAAGCACTATCGGCGTGCATTTGTGGAACCAGCTGATCAAAGGGATCAAAAATCGGCCCGCTCCCGAAGGAAGCTTTCTTGCGCGGCTGCAGACGGAGGGCGCTTAGCCTCGGTTCGGGCGCGTGCGAGCTCTGCATCGATCTCGCCGAGCTTGGCGATACGCTGAGCTTCGAGGGTGTCTAGCGGTCCATAGACGTCATTAGGGTCGTCAGCCGTTACTCGCTCCTGGGGATCGCAGGCGCTGAATGGCGGCGATGAAGCGTGACGCGAGTCGCGCACGAAGGCTCGCTTGAGCCGCCGCTTGGAGCGGAATGCGAGGAATGCGGCTGTCCACCTCCAGTCCATACGCGCAGCCTCCGCCAACAGCCGCGCACACATTGCGTAATGACCCCTCCAGGCGAAACTTTCAGCGAAGCCGGCGCAGCGCCGCCCGTGCGACCAGCTGTCGACGAAGGACGGCAATTCCGGGAACTCACGCTGAATTTTCCGCCGCGCTTTGCGCCAGCTCCGAAGCATATTCGCCGGATCTGCGGACAAGGAACCTGGTCGCACCCTGTACCCCACCAGATATTCAGGAACATATGCGATTTCGGCTCGCGCGGTGATCCTGAGCTGGAGGAACAGGTCCTCCCAGCTCACCAGCTCCTCGTCATAACCGCCGATCTGCTGGACCGTCGAACGAAGCATCAGTGCCGAGCTGTTCGCGCCGACCAGGCTTTCGTAGACTCCACGCGAAAGCGCGTGAAGGGGAAACCTCTGGTCCGGTCCGTCGCGAGTCACCCGGCCCTGCGCGTCGATGTAGCGGACGAAGGTGTAGATGAACGCTGCGCGCGGGTGACGCAAAGCGACGTCAACCTGCCTCTCGATCTTGCGGGGATGCCAGATATCGTCGGAGTCGAGGCGCGCGACATAGTCGCCCCGTACGAGAGCAAGTCCTGCGTTGAACGCTGCCGACACTCCGCCGTTGGGCTGGCGGTGGAGGTGAATGCGCGCATCGGCGCGAGCAAGCGTTTGCGCGATCGCGAACGTGTCGTCTGTCGAACCGTCATCGACGATGATCAACTCGATGTTCGGGTAGGAACCGGAGAGTGCCGACTGAACGGCCTCGCTCAACGTCGGCTCCGCATTGTACGCGGGAACAATCACGGAAACCAATGGCTTGTCGGTTGCGGATCTGGAGATTGCCTGACCTCCTTTTTATGCGATCTAGCGTTGGCCGGGCGGCCGTGGGAAGCTCCGGAGTTGGCGAAGAGAACTCAAGCTCGTGAGCCGAAAGGCCTAAAATCGAATCCACCGGGCGCGTTTCCGCTCGTGTCCGTGGTCGTCCCGGCGTTCAATGCCGAAGCGACGTTGGCCGAAACGCTCGAGAGCGTTGCCGCCCAAACTTATCCCAACCTCGAAATCATCATTGTCGATGACGGCTCGACCGACTCCACCGCGGCCGTCGCCGGCGCCTTTTGCGAAATAGAACCGCGCGCGCGTCTCATCCGCCAGAAGAACGCAGGCGTGGCAGCCGCGCGCAACATGGGCATCGCAGTGGCGGCAGGAGAGTGGATTGCTCCGATGGACGCCGACGATCTGTGGCATCCAACGAAGATCGAGAAGCAATTGTCTGCCGCCCTTGCGGCTGCGAAGAAGCCGGGGCTGGTCTACTGCTGGTTCCATTACATCGATGGTGAAAGCCGCGTTGTCGGATCAAGTGCGCGTTGGGAGGCCAAGGGGCGCGCCTTCAACCAGATGGCGTGCTACAACTTTGTGGGCAATGGCAGCGCGCCGCTGCTGTTGCGCGAAGCGGTGATGGCTGTTGGCGGCTATGATACGAGCCTTCGCGCCGAGCAGGGACAGGGCTGCGAGGACCTTTTGCTCCAGCTGCAAATCGCCCGAACCTACCTCGTTGCAGCCGTTCCGGAACATCTCGTCGGCTATCGGGTCGGTAGCGGCGGCATGTCGCGAAATGCCGAACAGATGCGCAAATCCTGGCAACTCGTGTTCGAACGTGTGCGGTTCGGCGGATCTCCGGTGTCGAATCGCGCGGTCCGCTGGGCGATGGGCATGCGCACGTTCGAGTTTGCGGAAATGCGTGCGTTGGCGGGTGACCGGTTCGGGGCCGCGCAATTGCTCGCAAGAGCGTTCAGGATCGACCCGTTGAGGTGCAGTCTGCAGCTCGCTTATCGGGCGGCTCGCCTGGCCGCGCGACTGGTGCGCGGACGCCGTCCACCGCCGTTGCGGCGGCACTTCAGCGAGGTCGCTCCTACCGACCATGTCCGAGTCGACAAAGACGAACTCGAAGCTCTGGCACGCACGCTCGAACGACTGGAACGCCGCCGCCTGACTCGTCTGGCGGTCGCGGATCTATCCGAAGAGTCGATTGCCGATTCGCAGGCGCGGTAGCGCGAATATGTTGCTGCGGCGCCTGACGAAGCCGCGATCCGAGGTGACGGCGCATTCGAAGCCGGCATCCTCGACGATGCGCATGATCGACCGGTCATATTCGCCGAATGGGTAAGCGAAGGCGATCGGCTCTCTTCCAGTCAGTGACGCGCAGTGCCGTCGCCCTTCGCGGACCTCGCGAATTTTTGCCCGATCGTCGAGTGCCGGCAAGCAGGCGTGAGTCAAGGCGTGTGATCCGAACCCAATGATCTGGGCCGGAATCGAGCCCACTTCCTCAACGGTGAGCGGACGGTCATCTGCTCTGATGGCGGGGCGAGCCTGCGTTCGAAGCTCTTCCATGATCCGCTCGATCTGCTCTGGCGGTTTGGGTCGCAGCGTTGCGCGCATGGACTGGAACAGCTTTTGCCGCGGTGTGGCCGGAGCCGCGCCGGGCGGCCATAAGGCGTCGCGCTCGTCCGGCGGCGGCACGACGATGCTTTCGCCGTCGAACTTTAGCCGTGCACCTTTGAAATCCACGACGATGCGAGCCAGTTCATCCCACCAATATGCTCGGCAGCGTCCGATCAGTCCGGCTGGCAGGAATACGGTTGCATGGACGCCAAATTTTTCGAGCAGCGGAACAGCCGCTCTCAAGGTGGCGGCATATCCGTCATCGAAAGTGATGGCGATGAGGTCATTGCTCAGACGTCCTTCGCGATGCCGTCTTGCGAGCTCGCTCAAGGGCACGATGCTCCTATTGTGCGCGAGCCATTGCAGCTGCTGTTCAAACAGCTGCTGCTCCACGGCGAGCCCCCAAGGATCGAATGTCTCACGACCGATCCGGTGGTACATCAGGATCGCCGGCTTTCGCGGCAGCGGAAGCCGCTCCACGGCCCAACGAGCGACCGCCCTGATCTGCGGGGGAGCAAGCGCTTTCAATCGACCGATCATCGTTGCATGCGATCTTCGGACTGAAATTGCGCGTGGCAAGTCGTTTCCTGCTAGAGCGCGTCACGGAACGACTTTGGAGGCAGCGCACAATGTGCGGAATAGCCGGCGTTTTTGGCGAGGAGGGCCACGACGGACGGGTCGCCCATGCGATGACGCGAGCGCTCGCCCATCGCGGACCTGACGATGAGGGAATGTGGGTCGACGGCGAAGCCGGTGTCGCACTTGGCCATCGGCGGCTTGCAGTTGTCGATCTTTCGCCAGCGGGGCACCAGCCCATGCAATCGGCGGACGGACGCTTCGTCCTCACATTCAACGGCGAGATCTACAACTTCCAGGAATTGCGTGACGAACTCGAGGCGCAAGGATCGGTGCCGCAGGGTGGCTGGCGGGGCCATTCCGACACGGAGGTGTTCCTCCAGGCAATCGTCGCCTGGGGACTCGGACCTACGCTGGCCAAATCGGCAGGCATGTTCGCATTTGGATTATGGGATCGGCGCGAGCGGCTGCTCACTCTGGTTCGCGACCGGTTCGGAGAGAAGCCGCTTTATTATGGCTGGGCCGGGAAAGATTTCGTCTTCGGATCGGAGCTGAAG
Organism: Sphingomicrobium sp.; assembly: GCA_035555035.1. Classification (GTDB taxonomy): domain Bacteria; phylum Pseudomonadota; class Alphaproteobacteria; order Sphingomonadales; family Sphingomonadaceae; genus Sphingomicrobium. The sequence goes on along the minus strand of DATMHG010000083.1, from coordinate 38,334 downwards.
GCACTCCGGGCGCATCCCCGGTTCGACAATCCGATCGATCGCCGCGCCCTGGGCCTCTTCGCATCGCGCACCCACGTGCCGGCGCCATTTTCGATCCACGAGCATGTGTTCAAGCTTCCGCCCGGCTGCCTGCTCCAGATCGATGCGGTTGGAGCGCGGGCGCCGTTGGATGCTCCGCCAGAAGAGGGCCGCGCGGGCAGTGGCATCAAGCTCGAGCGTTATTGGTCGTATCGCGAGGCCGTGCGGCGGGGGCTCGCCGATCCGATCGAGGATGAAGGGGAAGCGATCGAACAGCTCGAACAGGTTCTCGCGGACTCCGTTCGCGGCCAGTCGTTCGCGGATGTGCCAGTAGGCGCGTTCCTCTCCGGCGGTGTCGATAGCTCCACGATCGTTGGCATCTATCAGAAGCATTCGTCGATCCCCGTCCGTACCTTTTCGATCGGCTTCGAGGACGCGGCCTATAATGAGGCCGACGATGCGAAGGCCGTCGCAAAGCACCTCGGGACGGTTCATCACGAGCAATATGTAACGGCAGAGGCAGCGCTCGACGTGATCCCGCTGCTTCCATCGATGTACGATGAGCCGTTCGCCGATTCCTCGCACATTCCGACCTATCTGGTCAGCCGCTTCGCGCGCGAGCAGGTGACCGTCGCGCTTACCGGCGATGGCGGCGACGAGCTATTCGGCGGCTATTACCGCCATTTCGTCGCGCCCCGGGTCTGGGGCCATCTCCAGAAGCTCCCGAGGCCCGTCCGGGCGATGGCAAGCTCACCGCTTAGTCGCGTGCCCTGGCAGTTCTGGAACAGCGCGGCCGGGGTTCTGGCGGGGCGCCGGCAGGCGCACATCGGTGTCAAGATCCAGAAGGCGCTCGGCGTTGCCGCGAGGGCCGGCAGCTTCGATGATGTCTACCGCAGCTTGCTCGACGAATGGGACTATGGGCCCTCTCCGGTGAAGGAGGAGATGCCGGCGGAAATTCCGTTGGATCTCGACGTGACTGCTGACGCGCCTCACGCGGTGCGAATGATGTATTGCGACGCGGTCTCCTATCTGCCCGACGATATTCTCTGCAAGGTCGACCGTGCGTCGATGGCGGTCGCGCTGGAAACTCATGTGCCGTTTCTTGATCATCGGGTCGCGGAGGTTGCCGCACGCATTCCGCTGTCGATGAAGATCCGCGATGGCAGGGGAAAGCACATCCTTCGCAAGCTGCTCGATCGCTATGTTCCGCGAGAGCTGGTCGAGCGCCCGAAAACCGGCTTTGCGGTGCCGGTCGGCGAATGGATCAAGGGACCGCTTCGCGACTGGGCCGAGGATCTGCTCAATGGACGGTCGATGCGGCTCGAAGGCTGGTTCGATGCGGACGTGGTGAATGCCCGTTGGCAGGAACACCTAAGCGGCCGGCGGGACTCGACGGCGGCGCTGTGGACCGTGCTCATGTTCCAGGCGTGGCTGCGCGAACAGAAGACGGTCAGTGCTGTGGCGGCGTGACGGAAAGGTCACACTCGATAATTAACGAATGTCGCATCATTTTACTTCATTGCGGTGGCATGAAACTCTAAATTGGATTAGTCGTTGTCGAGGCGATCTCCCGCGGGGGCGTGAGGCCCCCAGTGCCAGGAGGCTTGGAATGCCGGCTATGCGGTTGAAGGGGTTCACAGGATTCATCGTGGCGAGTTCGATGCTCGCCAGCTCCACCGCAGCCGCGGCTGCCGGGACCGTTGCTGCACCTCAGCCGATCAGCCCCTGGGCGACTCTGACGGTCCTGACCGGGGGCGCTCCTGCCGCCGCCGTCTGCGGCGCCGCTGCCGCGACTGCCGCCGCTGCGCAGCCGACCACCGGCTGCGTGCTTCCCGTGCTCGACACTCCGCCGCCGGTGGCGAACGCTGCACCGCCGCTTCCTCCACCGCCTTTGCCTCCTCCGCCGGTTGAAGGCTTCGGAATCAGCCCACTGCTCCTCGGTCTTGTGGCCATTGCCGGCGCGGTGGCGCTCTTTTTCGCAGTACATGGTCACAACCATCACAACGTGCCGGTCAGCCCGGGTTGAGGATCGGCCAGCCTCCGCGTTGGCGTGAAGGGAAGAGGCGCATGAGAACCAGCTTTGTCGGACGTATCTTTACTCTGCTCGCGGGCGTAGCCGCTTTGCAGGGCGTCGCCTACGCGCAGGCTGGATGGACGCCCGGTTCGGAAATCGTCGGCCAACCGATCCAGGTGACCACGAATGGCGTCACCAACACCGTCTATCTCGATTCGGGTGGCGCTGCGCGGATCATGACCCCCGGCGGCAACACGGTTCCCGCGAACTGGACTGCAGCGAACAGCCAGCTGTGCATGACCAAGGCCGGCGCGCAAGAATGCTGGCCCTACAGCGGTCCGTTCCATGCGGGCACGCCGGTCACACTGACGAGCTCGTGCAATGCGACCTCGACATGGCTGGCGGAATCGACCAACGCACCGGCGCCGGTGGAACGCGGCGAACGCGGCCGCTAACCCCAAACGGATCCGAACTTTCTCGCGGCTGCGCCTTTAAGGTGTGGCCGCGAATCGCTTGTGGAGCACGTCGAGCGACGGATCGTGCGTGAGATCGAGATGCAGCGGCGAGACGGAAACATAGCCGTCGGCGATCGCTTCGAGGTCGGTCGAATGCCCCGGCGTCTGCACCATCGGGCCAAGACCGAACCAATAATAATCATAGCCGCGTGGATCGGTTCGTTGGACGATGCGCAAACGACCGTAGTCGCGAAGCCCTTGGCGGCAGACGCGAATCCCCTTGACTTGGTCAGGAGGCAGCGCGGGGAAGTTGACGTTAATCAGCGTGCCGGAGTCGGTATCGAGCTCCAGAAGCGGTGCAAGCACGCGTTCGGCCCATGCTTCGGCGGCGGCAAACGGGACGGTGTCGCCCATGCCTTCCCGCGAATAAGCCTGGCTGAGGGCGATTGACGGTACGCCGGCGAGAGCACCCTCCATCGCGGCCGAGACGGTCCCCGAATAGGTGACGTCTTCGGCAAGGTTCGCCCCGCGGTTGATGCCCGACATGATCACATCTGGCTGCGAGTCCTTCATGATGTGGGCGAGCGCCAGCATTACGGCGTCGGTTGGGGTCCCGGTGACCGAGAAGCGCCGGTCGTCGTGGCGGCGCAGGCGGACGGGCGTGGTCAGCGTCAGCGAATGGCCGGCCCCCGATTGCTCCTCGGTCGGAGCGACGATCCAGATGTCGTCGCTCAGGCTGCGGGCGACGGCCTCGAGCAGTTTGAGCCCGCGCGCATTGATGCCGTCATCATTGGTGAGAAGAATCCGCATTCCGCCCGCCTATGCGGGAGGTGCCGGAAGGCCGCAACCAGAAGAAAAAATGCGCCATATTCGCAACAGCTTGGCGATTTGTTCACTGTGATTGTGTCAGTGCTTGTTAAGGCTGCGGCCGATATTTATAGCGCCGCGTTGGGGATGACCGACTTGCCCGGTAGTAAGTCCCGGGAAAGTCAGTCTTAATCGCCTCCGGCTGCACCGGATGGCCCGGCCGCAGCAGGCGGCGGCGTTTGTGAGGACGTTCGCGGGGGTTGCGGGCGTCCAGGTGCGGGGGAGGGAATATGGCTACGGCTCTTGTCGACCTTTATGGCGGCAACGATTTCGAACGTTTCGATCGACTCATTCTTGCCGAGGGCTACCGCCCGTCGGAGGACGACGAGTTCATGTGCGCGAAGCACCGCGCTTACTTCTTGCGGAAACTCAAGGCGTGGAAGGAAGACATCGTCGAGGAGTCGCGCCAGACGATGGCCCAGCTCCAGGTCGACTCGCTACGCGAGCCCGATATTGCGGACCGTGCCTCAAGCGAGACCGACTGGTCGATCGAGCTTCGTACCCGCGACCGGCAGCGCAAGCTCATCGCCAAGATCGATTGCGCGATCCGGCGCCTTTACGAAGGCGAATATGGTTATTGCGAAGTGACCGGCGAGCCGATCTCGCTCGCTCGTCTCGAGGCTCGGCCGGTAGCGACGATGACACTGGAGGCGCAAGAGCGCCACGAGCGGATCGAGCGCGTTTCCCGGGACGACTGATCGCATCAGCCGATTATCGTTCGGGGCAGAATTGCTCCCGGTAAATTTTCGTTAACTATGACGCCCGATCGGCGTATCTGACGCGAGCCAACGTGGCCCCACTGGAGTGGAGGTGCGACATGTGGACTCGGTTGCATCGATATTTTCTGCTTGGATCGGCTGCCCTGACGATTGCTGGTCCCGCGTGGGGACAAGCGTTCCAATTTAGTACCGGCAACCCCGATGGGGCCATTGCAACGGCCTCCCGGCCGGACGCCAACGGACTGATCGAAATCGAAACGGCCGACGATTTCGCCCTGGCGCAGGAAACGGCCATCACCAATGGGACCTTCACCGGGTTGCTCCCGGCCAATACCGATGTGACCGGCATCCAGAACGTCATCGTCGAAATCTATCGCATATTCCCGGCTGATTCGGTGAACCCTCCATCGGGCAATGTCCCGACGCGAACGAACTCGCCTTCCGACGTGGCGCTCACCTCCTTTGACGCATCGCTCGGACAGCTGACCTTCACGACTTCGCTGCTCAGTTCGAACTTCACGGTTGCGAACAGCGTGATCAATGGAATCAATGGAAGCAATCCGTTCACCGGCGGCGAGGGTGCGATGAGCGGCCGCGAGGTCCAATTCTCGTTCAGCCTGACGGCCAATTTGGATTTGCCGGCCGGCCACTACTTTTTCGTGCCGCAGGTCCAGCTTGCGGACGGAAGTTTCCTATGGCTGTCCGCGGCGCGGCCAATCGTCGCCCCGGGAACGCCTTTCCCCACGGGCTTCACTGACCTGCAAAGCTGGATTCGGAACGAGAATCTCGCCCCCGACTGGCTTCGGGTCGGGACGGACATCACGCATCAGGGACCGTTCAACGCCGCCTTCAGCCTCGCCGGGATCGTCGTTCCCGAGCCTGCGAGCTGGATGATGATGCTGAGCGGCTTCGCCGCAATCGGATTGGCGCTGAGGCGGCGGCGCAGGAGTCGAACGGCGCCGCCTGACTTCGGCGGCCCGGGTATCGTTTCCGCTAGTGGGTCACATGGCCCGCCAGCTCGTCCTTCAATCTAAGCTTCTCTTTCTTCAGGCGGTGGAGAAGGTCTTCGTCGGGATGGGTCCGATGCTCTTCCTCTTCGATAAGAGCGTGGAGAGCAGCGTGCTTGGACTCCAATTCCTCGACCATTGCCTTGTCCATTGGTGCCGTTCCTTTCAGCCAAGTGTCACCACCCCGTAATAAACCACGAAACGGGCCGCTTGTCTCCGCCCATCTCACCGTTCGGCGGCCCATCTGATCGGACCGTCGTCACAGCCTAGGTTTTCTTGTGCGCGGTCGCTGCGTTACAGTGCGGTCAAATGAACGACGATAATCCCGCTCCGGACCTCGAGACGCTGAGGGCCGAGCATCGGCACCTCGACGAGCAGATCCAGATGCTTTGCTCCGAGCCGACGGGCGATCAGCTCGAGCTCGCAAGGCTCAAGCGCCGCAAGCTGATGCTCAAGGATCAGATCCAGCGGATCCTCGACTCGAACATCCCTGATATCATCGCCTGAGTGTCCCTTTGCGGGACAGAAGCTTCCTTGCGCTCGTCCCTTTCGGAGACAGAACGACCGTTAGGAGCGCTGGGGCAGCGAGTCGGGCGTTTCCAGTCGCGATTTAGGGTGGCAATCTGATGGTGATGGAAGAATCAGACACGCATCAGCCGCAGGTCAGGATCACGTCGCGGCTCATCGACTCGCTTTACACCGAGGCGATGTTGCTCGCCGACGAGGCGCGGTCGTACTTCGACGACGCCGGCCGCGACGAGCGCCAGACGCTGGAGCCGTTCGCCCGTGTGGGCTTTGCGTGCGAGTCGCTTAAGGTCACCACGCGGATCATGCACATCGTCGCCTGGTTGCTGACCCAGCGGGCGATCGAGTCGGGCGACATTCCGCTGGTTGAGGGCCGCCGTCCTGAGCGGCGGCTCGGCAATGCCCAGGACAGCGACCCGGCGGTCGTCAATCAGCTGCCTCCATCGGCACAGCGGCTCATCAATTCCAGCGCGGACCTTTATGCCCGGGTGAAGCGCATCGACGAGGGCAGCCTCGAAGCGGAGGCTCCGCAAAGCCCGGCGCGCGCGCTGATGGGCCGCCTGGAGCGTGGACTCGGCGGCCAGACGGTCTAACGGAGCGGCCATGCGGCCGTTCACCTTCAATCCCGGACCGCGGCTCCTCGCCGGACCTGACCAGGCGCAGGCACTTGCCGAGAAGCTTCCAGAAGGTCCGTGCCTGTTCGTGACTGATGCCGAGCTGGTTCGGCTCGGCCTGACCGATACCTATCGCGCATCCATTGGCACGACTCGCGAGCTCACCGTCTTCGATTCGGTCGAAGCCGATCCGTCGAAGGAGACATTGCTCACGGCCGTGGAGGCTGGGCGAGGCGCCGCCTCTATCGTGGGCTTCGGCGGCGGGAGCCCAATGGATGTGGCGAAGCTCGCCGCATATTTGCTGGGTTCGGGCGACAATCTCGACGAGATCTGGGGCGTGGACATCGCGAAGGGCGGGCGGCTGCCGCTTGCACTCGTGCCGACGACGGCCGGCACGGGCTCGGAAGCGAGCCCGATCTCCGTGATCACGTGCGAGGGTGGCGTGAAGCTGGCGGTCAATTCCGCGCCCTTGATCGCCGATTGGGCGGTGCTGGATGCCACTTTGACGCTGGGACTTCCGGCGCATGTCACTGCAGCGACCGGCATCGACGCGATCGTCCACGCGGTCGAGGCCTATACCTCCGCGCGTCTCAAGAACCCCCTTTCGGACGCGCTCGCCCGCGAAGCCCTGCGTTTGCTCAGCTCCAACCTGCTCACGGTCATCCAGCAGCCGCGCAATCTCGAGGCACGCTCGGCGATGCTGCTCGGCGCTCACCTCGCCGGACTCGCTTTCGCGAATGCTCCCGTCGCGGGCGTTCACGCGCTCGCTTATCCGCTCGGTGGACTTCATCACCTGCCGCATGGACTGACCAACGCGCTGATGCTTAGGCACGTGCTCGGCCATAATCTGGAGGCGGCCCGCGACCATTATGCGGAGCTTGCGGAAACCATCGATCCAGCCTGCGCGGGAGAGGGCAGCCAGGCACGCGCGGCGCTGCTGATCGAGCGCCTCGATGACCTTGCGCGAAATAGCGGTATCGCGCTTCGCCTGCGCGACCACGGGGTCGCCTTTGACGAGGCGCCGGTGCTTGCGCGCGAAGCGATGAAGCAGACGCGGCTACTCGTGAACAATCCGTGCGAGATCACCGAGAGCGACGCGCAGCGGCTGTACGAGGCCGCCTGGTGAGCCGCGAACAGCCCGCGAGCCGCGCGGAGTTCAAGGTCTGGCGAACGTTGACGACGCGCTGGGCGGACAATGACGCCTATGGTCACGTGAACAATACAATCTTCTACGAATGGTTCGACACCGCGGTGAATGGCTGGATGGTGGAGCGAGGCCTGCTCGACATCGCACGTGGTGATCCGATCGGCCTCGTCGTCGAGACGCGCTGCAGGTATTTCGCGCCGCTTGCATTTCCGCAGACCGTCGAGGTGGGGCTGAGGGTCGCCACGCTCGGGCGTTCGAGCATCCGCTACCGCATCGGAGTGTTCGGCGAGGGGCAGGAGCAAGCCGCCGCGCAGGGCGAATTCGTCCATGTGGTCGTCGATCGGGCAAACCGGCGTCCGGTCGAGATTCGGCAAAGCTGGCGAAAAGCGCTCGAAGCGATCAGCTGAATTGTGCTCCTGCGTAGGCGGGAGCCCAGTTTGTTATCTGGACTGGACCCCTGCCTGCGCAGGGGTACAGATTCGTGCCCTTGCCGCGGCGTATTGCTCGGCGAGGAGCTCGATATACTCCGCCGCCGGCCGCACGCGGTCGATTACGCCGATGCCCTGGCCTGAGCCCCAGATGTCGCGCCACGCCTTCGACTTGCTCGAGCCCCCCGAGCCGAACTTCATCGTGTCGAGATTGCCGGCCGCAAGATTGTCCGGGTCGAGACCTGCGCTCACGATCGACGAGCGCAGGTAATTGCCGTGCACTCCGGTGAACAGGTCCGAGTAGACGATGTCCGCCGCACTGCTGTCGACGATCGCTTGCTTGTAGGCGTCCGGAGCGTTGGCTTCCTCCGTGGCGATGAAGGGCGAACCGACGTAAGCGAGGTCTGCGCCTGCCGCCCGTGCTGCGAGGACGGAGCCGCCGTTGGCGATTGCGCCCGAGAGGATCAGCGGCCCATCGAACCACTCGCGAATTTCCTGAATCAGTGCGAACGGCGACCAGCGGCCGGCATGGCCGCCAGCGCCAGACGCGACGGCGATGATTCCGTCCGCGCCTTTCTCTATCGCTTTGCGGGCGAAGCGATCGTCGATGATGTCGTGGAGGGTAATCCCGCCCCAGCTGTGCACCGCCTCATTGAGCTCGGTACGCGCGCCCAGCGAGGTGATGACGATCGGCACTTTCCACTTCGCGCAGACTTCCATGTCGTGGTCGAACCGGTCGTTCGAGCGGTGGACGATCTGGTTGACTGCGAAGGGCGCCGCCGGACGGTCGGGATGGTCGCGATCCCAGGCGGCGAGCGCCTCGGTGATCTCGTTCAACCACTCGTCCAGCTTTTCCGCGGGCCTGGCGTTCAGTGCCGGGAAGCTGCCGACGATCCCGGCCGTGCACTGAGCAATCACCAGCTTCGGATTCGACACGATGAACATCGGCGCGCCGACGACCGGAATGCGCAGCCGCTGAAGGATCGGCGGCAGGCTCACAGGCCGTGATAGTCGCGGTACCAGGAAACGAAACGCGGCACGCCCTCGTCGATCGTGGTCGTCGGAGCGAAACCCAAGTCGCGCTCGATCGCACTGATGTCGGCGAACGTGTCCTTGACGTCCCCGGGCTGCATCGGCTGCGGGTCGAGAAGCGCCTGCTTGCCGGTTGCCTCCTCGAGCAGCTGGACCACGCGCATCAAGTCCTCGCTGCGGCTGTTGCCGATATTGTACAGCGCATGCGGCGCGGTGCTTCCGCCGGCTTTGACCGAACCGTCGTCGAGCGGCGGCGCGTCGAGGCAGGTGACGACGCCGCGCACGATGTCATCCACATAGGTGAAATCGCGCCGCATCTCGCCGCCGTTGTAGAGGGGCAATGGCTCGCCGGCGAACAAGGCTTTGGTGAAGATCCACATGGCCATGTCCGGGCGTCCCCACGGCCCATAGACCGTGAAGAAGCGCAGGCCGGTCGAAGGCAGTCGGTAGAGGCTCGCATAGGATTCGCTCAGCAGCTCGTCGGCTTTCTTGGTCGCCGCATACATCGAGAGCGGGTGGTCGACGCGGTCTTCCACGCGAAACGGCAGGCTCTTGTTGCCGCCATAGACGGACGAAGACGATGCGTAGACGAAGTGCCGCACCTCGTAGCGGCGCGCGAGCTCCAGGATGTTGCAATGCCCGACGAGGTTCGACTGAACATAGGCCTCGGGGTGTTCGATGCTGTAGCGAACCCCCGCCTGCGCGCCTAGGTGAATGATGCTGTCGGCCGAGTGGGTGTCGGCCAGCCGTTTTAGCGCATCCCCGTCGGCAAAATCCACGCGTTCGAAACGAAAACGGTTGCCGTATTGGCGCTGCAGACGATCGAGCCGTGCCTGCTTGAGCGCCGGGTCATAATAATCGTTGAGATTGTCGATCCCGACCACCTCGTCGCCGCGCTCCAGCAGGGCGTGCGACGTGGCGGCGCCGATGAACCCCGCAGCCCCGGTGACCAGAACAGCCATGGCCGTTCCTTAGGGGGTGCAGTCGAGAGCGCAAAGGCCCTAGAGCCGCCTCCGTGACTCGCAGCTGGACCTTCGCGATCGATCGGGGCGGCACGTTCACGGACGTGGTAGCGCGGTCGTCGGACGGGCAGCTTCGGGTCGAGAAGCTGCTCTCGGAAAACCTGGGTCAGTATGAAGACGCCGCGTTGGAGGCGATCCGGCGAGTTCTGGCCCGCGAGGGCGGGGACGTTGCGGAAGTGCGCATGGGCACGACCGTCGCCACCAACGCGCTGCTGGAGCGGAAGGGGGAGCGCGTCGGCCTGGCGATCACGCGCGGGTTCGGTGACGCGCTGCGCATCGGCTACCAAGCGCGGCCCGATATCTTCGCGCGCCACATCGTGCTTCCGTCGATGCTGTACGAGCGCGTGGTCGAGATCGACGAGCGTCTCGGCATCGACGGCGAAGTGCTTGTGCCACTGGATGAGGTGCAGGCCCGGGAGGCGCTCGCGAGCTTGCGTCAAAAGGGCATCGAAGCACTTGCGATCATCCTCATGCACGGGTGGCGGTTCAGCGATCATGAGGCGCGCCTTGCCGGCATCGCGCGCGAGCTCGGGTTCACGCAGGTGTCGGTCAGTCATGAGGTCGCGCCGCTGATCAAGCTGATCGGCCGCGGCGACACGACGGTGGTCGACGCGTATCTCTCCCCAGTGCTTCGGCGCTATGTCGATCGCGTGGCCGCCGGCCTGCCGAGCGGGACCGATCTGCACTTCATGCAGTCCAACGGCGGCCTCGCCGAAGCGCGAGCGTTCCGCGGCAAAGATGCGATCCTCTCGGGTCCCGCCGGCGGAGTCGTCGGCATGGTCGCCGCGAGCGCGGCCCACGAAGCGGAACATCTGATCGGCTTCGACATGGGCGGGACCTCGACCGATGTGTCGCACTATGCTGGACAGTTCGAGCTCGCCGACGAGAGCGTCGTCGCGGGTGTGCGCATCCGCGCTCCGATGATGCAGATCCACACGGTTGCGGCCGGGGGCGGCTCGGTTTGCCGCTTCGACGGCATGCGCTTTCGGGTCGGGCCGGAGAGCGCCGGCGCCAAACCGGGACCGGCCTGCTACCGCAACGGCGGACCACTCACGGTGACCGACTGCAACCTGTTCCTGGGCAGGATCGATCCGGATCATTTCCCGCATGTGTTCGGGCTTGGCGGAGACCAGCCGCTCGACCCGGAAGCCTCGCGCGCGAGGCTGCAGGACGTCGCAGACGCTGTCGGCAACAAGAGCCTCAAGGAGATTGCCGAAGGTTTCCTCGACATCGCCGTCGACAACATGGCCGCCGCGATCCGCAAGATTTCGATTGCGCGCGGTCACGACGTCACGCGCTACACACTTGCGTGCTTCGGTGGCGCCGGGGGGCAGCATGCGTGCGCCGTTGCGGATGCGCTCGGTATGGAGCGGATCCTCATCCATCCGCTTGCGGGCGTGCTCTCTGCCTATGGCATCGGCATCGCCGACGTGAAGGCGATCCGCGAGACGAGCTGGCTCAAGCCGCTCAACGAAGATTTTTCCGGCGCGCTGAGCGCACTCGACCAGCGCGCTCGCGAGGCGCTGATCGAGCAGCACGTCCACGCGGATCGCATCGAGCTGCAGCATCGCGCGCGGCTGCGGACGGCCGGCAGCGACACGACGCTGGAGATCGGCGTTTCGGCCCGTCAGCAAATGCGGGAAGAGTTCTCGACACTTCACCGGAAGCGCTTCGGCTATTGGGACGAGGGTGCGGAGGTGATTGTCGATGCGCTGGTGGTGGAGGCGATTGGAAAATCCTCCCCGGAACGGGGAGGGGAACCGGCTGCAAAGCGGACGGTGGAGGGGGCCCACGGTCGAAGCGGTGGGACGGTGGGCCCCCTCCACCATCCTTTGCCTTCGGCTTCGGATGGTCCTCCTTCCCGTTGCGGGGAGGACCTAGTGGGTCCCGCGCTCATCTTCGATACCACCTCGACGATTGTCGTCGAGGAGGGTTGGAGGTCGGTGCGCGCGTGCGACGGAACGCTCGTGCTCACACGCGCCGCGCCGCTCGACCGCGCGAAGGCGATCGGCACCGACGTCGATCCGGTGCGGCTCGAGATTTTCAACAACCTGTTCATGGCCATCGCCGAGGAGATGGGAGTCGCCCTGCAGTCGACAGCGACGAGCGTCAACATCAAGGAACGGCTCGATTTCTCCTGTGCGATCTTCGACGCGGAAGGCGCGCTGATCGCGAATGCGCCGCACATCCCCGTGCACCTCGGGTCGATGGGCGAGAGCATCCGTCGGATCATCGACACACGCGGGCAGGGCAGGGATGGGCGCGGCATCCGGCGCGGCGATGCCTATGTGCTGAACGACCCCTATCGCGGTGGAACGCATCTGCCGGACATCACGGTGATCGTTCCCGTCTTCTATGCCGATGAGGCCAGTCCATCGGCCTACGTCGCAGCGCGCGGACACCACGCCGACATCGGCGGCATCGCACCCGGATCGATGCCGCCCGACAGCCGCACGATCAACCAAGAAGGCGTGCTGATCGACAACGTGCTGCTCGTCGATAAAGGACATTTCCGCGAGGGGGAGATGCGGGCGATCCTCGGGTCGGGCCAGTGGCCGGCGCGCAATCCGGACCGAAATATTTCCGACCTCAAGGCCCAGCTTGCGGCATGCGTCCGCGGCGCGGAGGTGCTGGCGCAAACGGCGGGCGAATATGGGCCGGAAGTGGTCGCGGCCTACATGGGTCACGTGCTCGCCAATGCCGAGGAATCGGTGCGGCGCCTGCTCGACCGCCTCGACGACGGCGAGTTCGATTATGAGATGGACAACGGCGCCCATGTCCGGGTGAAGATCACCATCGACAAAGGCGCCCGCTCGGCCACGTTCGACTTCACCGGTACGAGCGAACAGCTGCCCGACAATTTCAATGCGCCGTTCTCGATCGCACGGGCCGCATCGCTGTACGTCGTCCGCACCCTCATTGACGACGCCATTCCGATGAATGACGGGTGCCTTCGCCCGATCGAGCTCGTGGTTCCGGAAGGGTCGATGCTCAATCCGCGTTATCCCGCGGCGGTGGTCGCAGGGAATGTCGAAACGAGCCAGGTCGTCACGGACTCGCTCTTCGCCGCGACCGGGCGTCTCGCACCGAGCCAGGGAACGATGAACAACTTCACCTTCGGAAACGAGCGTTACCAATATTATGAGACGATCGCCGGCGGCTCCGGCGCCGGGCCGGATCATGACGGCACGAGTGCGGTTCAGACGCACATGACCAACAGCCGCCTGACCGATCCGGAGATCCTCGAGACGCGGCTGCCGGTGCGGCTGGAGCAGTTTGCCATCCGCCGCCGCTCAGGAGGCGCGGGCGCGCACAGGGGCGGCAACGGTGTGGTGCGCGAAGTCATGTTTCTCGAGCCGATGCGCGCCAACATTCTCGCGGATCGCAGGCGCGTTCCGCCGCGGGGGATCATGGGAGGAGCCGACGCTCAGGCGGGCCGCAATTGGGTTGTTCGGACCGACGGCTCCGTCGAGATGCTGAGCGCGACGGCTTCGGCAGACGTAGACGTTGGCGATCGCTTCGTGATCGAGACACCCGGCGGCGGCGGATATGGAAGGGCAGGGGAATGATCGACTACTGGCCCTTGCTCGGAATCGGTTTGGTCGTCGTCGGCTTCGCGCTTCGATTCAATCCGCTGCTGGTGGTTGCCGTCGCCGGGATCGCTACGGGTCTGCTTGCCGGAATGCCGTTCCTGAAGGTGCTTGGCGCGCTCGGCAAAGGTTTCAATGACAGCCGCAACGTCACGCTGATTTACATCGTGCTGCCGGTGATCGGCCTGCTCGAGCGATACGGGTTGCAGCAACGGGCGCGGGCGATTGTCGCGAATATGCGCGGCGCAACGGCGGGGCGGCTATTGCTCGTCTACCAGGCGTTTCGTCAGATTCTTGCGGCGCTCGGCCTGACCTCGGTCGCCGGCCATGCGCAAACCGTCCGGCCGTTGGTCGCGCCGATGGCGCTCGCTGCCGCGGAGAAGGAGCATGGCAAGCTCGATGAGGACATGATTGAGCGTGTGAAGGCGATGTCGGCGGCCACCGACAATGTCGGTGTGTTCTTCGGTGAAGACATCTTCCTCGCGGTCTCGTCCATCCTGCTGATCCAGGGCGCGCTGGCGGGCTTCGGAATCGAGCTCACGCCGTTCCAGCTGTCGGTTTGGGCCATCCCCACCGCGGTCTGCGCATTCCTGATCCACGGCACGCGGCTGCTATTGTTCGATCGGCAACTGAAGAGGGCGGGCCGGTGATCAACCTCCACTGGCTCTATGTGATGGCCGGCGCAATGTTCGCTGCTTTTTCGATCGACAGCGCGCGCGACCGGAGCAATCCCAAGCGGCTGGGTAACGCCGCCTTCTGGGGGCTACTCGCCGCGAGCTTCTGGTTGGGCGATCGTCTTGGCGACGTCGGCAACGGTGTTCTCGTGCTCGCGTTGGTGGCGATCGCCGGGACGCATTTGCTCGGCCGCAGTTCCAAAGAGTCGAGCACAGCCGAGGAGCGTGAAACCAGTTCCACGCGGCTCGGCAACAAGCTGTTCCTCCCGGCGCTGGTGATCCCCTTCACGGCCTTCGTCGGTACGCTGCTGTTCAATTACACCCCGCTCAAGAACACGGGGCTGATCGAGCCCAAGTCCGTGACCCTCGTGCTCCTTGGTCTTGGCGTGATCATCGCGCTCATCATCGGCTACGTGTGGCTGAAGCCGCCGGCCGCGGCGCCGGTCGAGGAGGGCAGACGCCTCGCCGACGCGATCGGCTGGGCCATTGTGTTGCCGCAGATGCTCGCCTCGCTGGGGGCCGTGTTCGCTGCGGCCGGCGTTGGGACGACCATCGGAGCAATGGCCGGGGCGATCATCCCGAGCGGAAGCGTGTTCCTGGCCGTGCTGCTCTATGCGCTCGGGATGGTGGCGTTCACGATGATCATGGGTAATGCCTTCGCCTCCTTCCCCGTGATGGCCGCGGCGATCGGCGTGCCGATCCTCATCCACCAGGACGGCGGGAATGCAGCGGTGATCGGAGCGGTCGGGATGCTGAGCGGCTTTTGCGGAACTTTGATGACGCCCATGGCCGCGAACTTCAACATCGTGCCGGCCGCGCTGCTCGAGCTCAGGAATCAGTACGGCGTGATCAAGGCGCAGATCGCGACTGCCATCCCGCTGCTGATCGCCAACATCGTCATCCTCTACTTCGCGGCATTTCGATGAAATTGGACCGGCAAATCGCCGCACGCATGGCCAACATCGCCTTGGGCCACGTCACCAAAGAATATCCGAACAAGCTCGACCATGTGCTGAGCGGCGATCAGGATGCTCTGGCCCCGCGTGCATTGCACCCGATCTTCTTCGGCAGCTTCGACTGGCACAGCTGCGTCCATGGCTGGTGGACGCTGCTAACGCTTCGCCGGCTGTTCCCAGACATTCCCGAAGCCAACGCGATTGCCGCTCTCGCCGACGAGAGCTTTACGGTCGCAAAAGTGGCCGCGGAGCTCGCTTATCTCGACGGGCCACTGAGCCGAGGCTTCGAGCGCCCTTACGGCTGGGCGTGGCTTCTGTACCTTCACCTCGAAGCGACGCGACACCGTGAAACCTGGGCTGTCCAGCTGAAGCCGCTGGCGCTCGCCTTCGCCAACCGGCTGCGCGATTATCTCCTGATCCTGACCTATCCGATCCGCGTCGGCACCCACTTCAACACATGCTTCGCCTTGATTTTGTCACTCGAATGGGCCGAGCGATTCGATCACGTCCTTGCCGACCTCATCCGCACACGCGCGCTGCATTGGTTCGGCGCGGATCGCGATTGCCAAGCATGGGAGCCCGGTGGTGACGAATTCCTGTCGCCCGCGCTCATCGAGGCGATGTGCATGTCGCGGACTCACCCCGAGGAGTTCGCCGCCTGGTTCGGCCATTTCCTGCCCGGCGTCGATCAGCGCCAGCCGGCGACTTTGTTTGAACCGGCGATCGTCAGCGATCGCAGCGACGGCAAGATCGCACATCTCGACGGCCTGAACCTCAGTCGCGGCTGGTGCTGGCGGAGCGTGGCGCCGCTTCTGCCTATGACTGAGCGTGCGATCGCCGAAGCCGCGGCCGACGAGCATCTCGCCGCCGCCATGCCGCACCTGTCAGGCGACTACATGGGTGAGCACTGGCTCGCGAGCTTCGCACTGTTGGCGCTGTTGACATAAGTGACGTTGCACAGCGGCGCCGTTGCGATCAGGGGGTCTCCGCCCAACGACTGGTACAGGGCAACACGATTATGCAGTGCGGTGGCCTTGGTCTGCACCAAGGCGTTCTGCGCGCTGTAATAGGATCTTTGAGCCACGAGCACGTTCAAAAAGGGATCGATCCCGCCGCGATAGCGGGCTTCTTCGAGCAAATAGTTGTCAGAGCTTGCGGCCTGTTGGCGTCCGGCGGCGGCGAGCTGCTCGTCCATGGTCGCGCGGCGGGAGAGGGCATCTGCGACTTCCCGGAATGCGGTCTGCACGGTGTGCTGGTATGTCGCGAGAGCCGCATTGCGCTGCGCTTCCGTGAGCCGAATGTTCGCGTGTCCGGCGCCCGCCTGAAAGATGGTGTAGGCCGCATTGGCGCCCACGCTCGATCCGAATGCGCCGCCGGTGAACAGGCTGGCGAGAGCATTGCTCGCGAAACCGAGCAGACCGGTCAGGGTGATGCGCGGAAACAGCTCAGCGCGCGCCGCCCCGATGTTCGCATTGGCCGCGCGCAGCTGGTACTCCGCCTGGAGCACGTCCGGACGGCGCAACAGGATGTAGGAATTGAGCCCCGCCGGAAGCTCCATGATCCTCGGCATCGCGTCGTCGATCGAGCGGGGGAGCAGGGTGGGGTCGATCGGTACTCCGACGAGCAGCTGAAGCCCATTGACGTCCTGAGCAACCGCGGTCGTTTGCTGCGCCACGTCTGACTGGGCTTGGGCCAGGATCTGTTCTGCCTGATCGAGGTCGGTCCGCGGAGCGATTCCGCCCTCCAGCCTGATCCTTGTTAGGCGCACGCTCTCCGCCGCGCTCTTCGCCGTCTCCTGCGCAGTGATGAGGAGGCTCGAATCAGATGCGTAATCGACCCATGCGTCGGCGATATTGGCGACGAGCGTCAGGCGCGTCGAACGAGCGCCCGCCTCGGTCGCGAGATATCGCTGGAATTCGGCATGAGTCAGCGAACGTAGCCTGCCGAACAGATCGATCTCGAAGCTCGGTACGCTGATGCCGACAGTATAATTGGTCGATCCCCCCGAACGGGAGTTGTTCGAACCGGAACCCGTGCCTGATCCTGACCCGGTCCCTGAATTGTTGTTGGTGTTGCGCTGACCCGTAACCGTTACGCCGGCATTGGCATTCACCTGCGGAAATTGCTGGGCGCGTTGAATATTATATTGCTCGCGAGCGGCCGCGATGTTCGATGCCGCAAGCATCAGATCGCGATTGTTCGCAAGTGCCTCGCCGATCAGCGTCTGGAGACGACCGTCGCTGAAGATGTCCCGATAGGTGAGTGCAGGAAGCGCCTGCTCGGATTGCCTGAGCGCTGCATCTCCCGCGGGCCAGGAGACGGGAATTGCCGGGTCAGGCCGGCCGAGCTTCGGCTCCAGCGTGGTGCAGCCGGTTGCCAGCAGAGCGAGAAACGCCGTGCTGCGCTTCACGCTTCGGCCTCATTACCCCGCCGCAAGCGCTCGCGGATGATCTGTAATCCGTCACGCACACCCCTGCGGACGAGCACGTAGAAGAGCGGAATGTAGAAGATCGCGAGGATCGTGGCCGTCAGCATTCCGCCGATCACGGCGGTGCCGATGGCGATCCGGCCATTGGCCCCCGGGCCAGTCGCGATCGCGAGCGGAAATACGCCGAAGATGAACGCGAAGCTGGTCATGAGGATCGGCCGCAACCGGATGCGGGCGGCTTCGATGGCCGCGTCGATGATCCTCTTCCCCTCCCTTTCCGCACGCTCGGCGAATTCGTTCATGAGGATCGCGTTCTTCGACGTCAGGCCCATCGTGGTGAGAAGACCGATCTGGAGGAACACGTCGTTCTCGAGGCCGCGCAATGTGACGAACAGGATCGCTCCGACGAGCCCCACCGGCACGACCAGCAGCACCGCGAGCGGTATGGACCAGCTCTCATAGAGCGCCGCCAGGCACAGGAAGATCACGATCAGCGAAACCGTATAGAGCAGCGGCGCCTGACCGGAGGCGATGCGCTCCTGGTAGGAAGCGCCTGACCAGGCGACGCTGACGCCGGGGACCTGCGAAGCCAGTTTTTCGATCTCGGCCATGGCCTGGCCGGAACTCTTGCCGGGAGCGGCCTGCCCCTGAAGTTCGTAGGACGGATAGCCCTCGAAGCGATCGAGAGTCACCGGTGCCGTTCTCCAGCCGGTTGTCGCAAATGATGAGAAGGGCACCATCTGGCCGTGATTGTTGCGCACATACCAGCCGCCGATATCCGACGGCTCGGACCGGAACGGCGCATCGGCCTGCACGTAAACGCGCTTCACGCGCCCACGATCGATGAAGTCATTGACGTAGCGGCCGCCCCACGCGGTGGAGAGCGTCGTGTTCACATCGCTTGAGCTCAGTCCGAGCGCCGCAAGACGCTGCTGGTCGATGTTGACCTTGAGACTGGCAACGTCCGGAAGCTCGCTCAGGCGAACCTGGTCGAGTCCCGGATCGGAAGAGGCGGCGGCAAGCAACCGGTCGCGAGCCGCGGCGAATTGGTCGCGGCTCATGCCGCTGGTGTTCTGAAGCTCCATAGTGAAGCCGGTCGATTGGCCGAGGCCGCGGATCGCGCCGGGAATCAGCGCAAAGACTTGTGCGTCCCGAAGGCCGCGGAATGCGCCCGAAGCGCGCTCCACGATTGCCGAGGCGCTATTCTTGGCGCTGCCCCTTTCGCCAAACGGGGCAAGGTTGACATAGGCCTGACCCGTATTCTGGCCGGACAGTCCGCCGCCGCCGCCGGTTACGGCGAAGAAGGTGTGAACGTTCTTCTTCTCAGGACCCGCGAGGAAGTAATGCTCGATCGCCTGCTCGACATTGTGCGTCCGGCTGAATGTCGCACCCGCCGGGAGCCGGAACTGGACGGAGGCATTCCCCTGGTCCTCGGTGGGGATGAAGCCCGTCGGCAGCCTGAGGAAGAGGAAGACCAGCAAGAGGCACACGGCAGCATAGATCACGAGGAACAGCCACTTGCGCTCGACCACCTTGCCGACGTTCCCGACGTACCAGCGGATCGTCCGGTCAAAGCCGCTGTTGAACTTCTGCCGTGCGGTTTCGATGCCATGCGCAAGCGCAGGGGCGCGGCGGCCAAGCCACGTCTCTTCCACACTCGCGTGTTTGCGCCTCAGAACGTTCGCCGCGAGTGACGGACTGAACGTCAGTGCAAGCAGAACCGACAGCCCCATGGCCGAGACGATCGTCGCCGAGAACTGGCGGTAGATGACGCCGGTCGAACCGCCGAAGAAGACCATCGGCAGGAACACCGCGGAGAGCACGAGAGCGATCGCGACCAGGGCCATTTGGATCTGGCCCATCGAGACGACCGTCGCCTCCTTGGTCGAAAGCTCCGGCTGCTCGTGCAGGATTCGTTCGACGTTCTCGACCACGACGATCGCGTCGTCGACGAGCAAGCCGACGGCCAGCACGAGTCCGAACAAAGTCAGCGTGTTGATCGAGAAGCCGAGAATGTAGAGCATTCCGAACGTGCCGAGCAGCACGACGGGGATCGCAATTCCGGGGATGAGGGTCGCGCGCCAGCTCTGTAGGAAGACGAACATGACGAGGATGACCAGCGCCATTGCCTCGGCAAGCGTCTTCACGACCTCGATGACGGACAATCGGATGAAGTCCGAGCTGTCGTTGGCATAGGCGACACGATAGCCTGCCGGCAGGCGAGGCGTGACACGCGTCATCTCGGCCTTGACGAGCTTCGAAGTGGTCAGAGCGTTCGCACCGGGCTCAAGGAAAATACCGATTCCAGCGCCGGGGTGCCCATTGATCCGGATCGTCGCCGAATAATTGTCGGCGCCGAGGTCGACCCTCGCGACGTCGGACAAAAGCACGCGCGCTCCTGATGGATCGGACTTCACGATGATGTTTCTGAATTGCTCGGGCGTTTGCAGCCGCGACTGAGCGGTGACCGTCGCATTGAGCATCTGCCCTTCGGGCTGCGGCATGCCGCCGATTTCGCCCGCGGCAACCTCGACATTCTGGTTCTGGATCGCAGCGATGATGTCGCTCGGCATCAGCTGCAAACTCTGCAGCTTATTCGGATCGAGCCAGATCCGCATTGCATATTGCGATCCGAAGACGTTCACGTCTCCGACGCCGGGAATGCGCGACAGATCGTCCTGGATATTGGTTGCGAGCCAATCGGATACGTCGACGTTGGTGCTCTTGTCCGTCGAGTCATAGACGCCGACGATCATCAGGAAATCCGGAGAGCCCTTGGTGACCGTGAGACCCTGCTGCTGGACCTGCTGCGGCAATCGCGCGACCGCCTGCTGGACCTTGTTCTGGACCTGCACCTGCGCGATGTCCGGGTCGACGGCTTTGTCGAACACGGCCGTGATCGTCACCTGCCCGCGGGAACTCGACGAGGAACTGAAATAAAGGAGGCCGTCGAGTCCCGTCAGAGTCTGTTCGATGACCTGTGTGACGCTGCTTTCGAGCGTCTCGGCCGACGCGCCGGGGTAGGTGGCGCGCACGTTGATCTGCGTCGGGGCAACGTCGGGGTATTGAGCGACCGGCAACGCGAAGATCGCGCCAATTCCGCCGAACATGATGATGATCGCGAGGACCCAGGCGAAGATCGGCCGCTCGATGAAAATCCGCGACATGCCTTAGCCGCCGCGCTGCTTTTGCATTGCCTTCAATACACCGGGAGGAGGCGCCTGGACTCTCTGCGGTGCGTTCGCGGGTACCGGTTTGATCGGGGCTCCGTCCTTCAGATTCGCGGTGCCCTGCGTGATCACCTTCTCGCCCGGCGCAAGGCCTTCAGTGACGACCCAATAGGGCCCTTCGGTCCGGTCGGTTATGACAGTCCGCTGGACCGCACGGTTGCCCGGGCCGACGACGAACAGCGTCGCATTGCCCTGCGGATCGCGGGTGACTGCTTGCTGGGGCACCAGGAACGCCGAAGTGTCGATCGCCTGGGCAAAGCGCGCCCTGACGAACATCCCGGGAAGCAGCGCCGACTGAGGATTGGGAAAGCGCGCCCGGACGGTCACCGACCCGGTGGTCTGGTCGACGACCACTTCGCTGAACTCGACGGTGCCGGTGACGCCATAGTCGGAACCGTCGGGCAGGATCAGGTGGACCTGTGCCGCCGCCGGTACGGCTCCGCCTTCGGCAAGCGAGCGCCGCAGCGCCAGCAGGTCGGCCGCGGACTCCTGAATGTCGACATAGACAGGATCGAGCCGCGTGATCGTGGTCAGCGGCTGCGTTTGTCCGGAGGTGACGAGCGCTCCTTCAGTGACGCTCGAAAGGCCGACGCGGCCGGTGATCGGCGCGGGAACGCGAGTGTAGCGCTGATTGATTTGGGCGGTTCGCAACGCTGCCGAGTTCTGCGCGACGGCTGCATCGGCCTGCCGCGCCTGCGCGACCGCGTTCGTATAGTCCTGTTTGGAAATCGCCTGTTGCTGAACCAGCGGCCTGTAGCGTGCGGCGAGTGTCCGAGCCGCCTCCGCTTGCGCGCGCGCGGCCTGCAGATTGGCCTGCGCCTGCGCCGCCTGGGCGTTATAGATGCTGGGATCGATCTGGTAGAGCGTCTGCCCCTGGTGGACGGTCGAGCCTTCCTGGAACAGGCGCCGCAGGATGACTCCATTCACCTGCGGACGAACCTCCGAGATCTGGAAGGGGGAGATTCGTGCGGGAAGATCCTGCACGATCGGCGCCGCGCCCTGCTGAACCACCACATAGCCGACCGTCGGAGTGCCGCCGAAGCCGCCGCGGCCACGGCCGCCTCGAGGGCCGTCTTGCGTCGACGCGTTCCCGCATGCCGCGAGCGCCAGCGTTGCGGCGATCAGCGCTGATGTCCGAATCGCGCGCAGCGTTTGCGGTGGAAAGGTGCTCACTTCGGCGCGCCTTTTTCTGTTCTACTGCGGGAAAGCAAGACTTGAAGGGACTGGCGGACCGAACATGAACGTGAGACGGCCGCTACGTTAACTTTTCCCGGCTTTGGCCATGCGCTTCGACGAACGGCTGTCCTGAACCGACGAATGTCAGGTCCGTTCCGATGGCGGCCTGCCGGACTCAACGAAGAGAATGTTCCCGAGCGAAGGCGGCCGCTGCGCCATAGAGTCCAGGCTGCGGATGCGTGATCAGCTTCACGGGGATGGCCGCCATCATGGCTTCGTAGCGCGGCTTCGCCCGGAAGCGCTCGCCGAACTGCGATACGGGCAGGATCTTGCTCAACTTCAGCCCCACGCCGCCCGCCAGCACGACGGCGCCAGCGCCATGCGCAAGTGCATAATCCCCAGCCACTGTGCCGAGCGACGCGCAAAACCGGTCGACCGCAAGCGACGCTGCCCTGTCCTCCCGAGAGATGCCTTTCTGCCAGATCGAACGGTCATCCTGCAGATCATTTCCGCCGAGCGCCTCATAAATCGCGACAATGCCGGATCCTGAGTGGACCCGCTCGGTCACGACCCGGCCATGCTTCGCGCGCAAGCTCGCAAGCAGGCGATCATCGACCTCGTCCTGCGGCGCGAAGCCGATGTGACCGCCTTCGGTCGAATGGACGTGATAGCCGCGAGCGTAACGATACAGCTGCGCCACGCCCAGGCCGGTTCCAGGTCCGATCACCGTCACGATGCCATCTTCGGGCAGCGGCTCATCCGGACCGGCGATGTGAAGGAACTGTTCGGGCGGGACTTGCGCGACGGCGTGCGCGACTGCGCCGAAGTCGTTCAAGACGGTGATCGCCTCCAGCCTCAGAGTCTTTCGAATGGCAGCAACATCTAG
The DNA here is from genome assembly GCA_035555035.1 of Sphingomicrobium sp. Taxonomy (GTDB): domain Bacteria; phylum Pseudomonadota; class Alphaproteobacteria; order Sphingomonadales; family Sphingomonadaceae; genus Sphingomicrobium. The sequence goes on along the minus strand of DATMHG010000083.1, from coordinate 15,546 downwards.
CTGCCACGGACCGTTGGTCATCTTCACGCCGCCGCCGATGACGGGGCCGGCGATCGCAACCGCAGCGGCGGACGGGAGGGGACTGGCGAGTCTCCCGAACTCGGCCCAAGCTGCCTCGAAATTGGAATGCTCCCCGGTTTCGACCGTGACCGGCTCCGTCAGCGAGAGTACTCGTCCCGTGCCGATCTCGGCGATGGCGAAGCGCGTGTGGGTTCCGCCGATGTCGGCGGCGACGATCCTCATCAATGCTGCTCTCTCGTTCGACCTAGCTTCACTTGCTCAGCGAACGACCGCAACCGACTGTCAATGACGCCTTTCAAATATTTCTAGTCTTGCTCCGCGTGTGACCACCAAGTCTCGAGCATGGGTCCAAGAGGCGGAGCGCAGGCTGTACTCGGATCCGAATTCCCGGACAAAATTCGCAATCATTACCGCAATGTAATTTGCTTCTGGCGGCGGTTCTTTGGCAGCGGACGGGGATTGACGTCTGTTATGTAATATTATCGCATTGCTATTTCGGGGCGATACCCATACCCCATCACGGCCGCGAACCTGGGCTTTGGAGATCGATGAGGTTGTTTTCCCGTCTACTTTCGGCTGTCGCCCTTACTGCGCCGCTCCTGACGACGGCTTGCGTGGTGGGTCCGAATTTCAAGCCGCCTGCCGCACCTCCGGTCTCCGGCTACACCGCGAAACCGCCACAGACGACCGCGGCGACACCCGGCGTACCCGGAGGCGAAGCGCAGCATTTCGTTCCGAGTGCCGATATTCCCGCCGATTGGTGGGCCTTGTTCCACTCGAGGCAGTTGAATGACCTCATCGAGCAGGCGCTCGCGCACAATCCCGATCTCAAGGCCGCGCAGGCGGCGTTGCTTGTCGCCCATGAAAACACGCTCGCGCAGAGGGGCGCTTATGCTCCGCAGGTCAGCGCCGGAGCCACGATCACGCGCGAGAAGGATCCGTCGGCGACGCTCGCTCCCGTCCCCGCCAACAACTCTTTTGCTTTTACTTTGGTCACTCCGTCCGTCAGCGTATCCTACACGCCAGACGTCTTCGGCCTGAACAAGCGGACCGTCGAAAGCCTGGCGGCGCAGGAGCAGGCGACCCGCTATCAGATGATCGCGACCGACATCACGCTGAGCGCGAACGTCGCGCTCGCGGCGATCACCGAAGCTTCGCTCGAGGACCAGATCGACACGACCAACGAGCTGATCGGCATCAATCGGCAGATCCTCAGCCTTCTCCAGTTCCAGAAGTCGAAGGGCTTCATTGGGGGTGCCGACATCGCTGCGCAGCAGACGCAGTTGGCGCAGCTCGAAGCCTCATTGCCGCCGCTGATCAAGCAGCGCGACCAGCAGAATGACCTCATCGCGGTGCTGACCGGCCGCTACCCCGCGCAGGCGCCGGGGGAGAAGTTCACGCTCGCGAGCCTCACCCTCCCATCCAACCTGCCGCTGAGCCTGCCGTCGACGCTGGTCGAGCAGCGACCCGACGTGCTTCAGGCCCAGGCCAATCTGCACGCTGCAAGTGCGCAGATCGGAGTGGCGCGCGCCAATCGGCTGCCCAATCTCACGCTGAGCGCGAATGCGGGATCGAATGCACTGGCGATCAGTCAGCTGTTCGGTCCTGGTACGGGATTCTGGAACATCGGCGCAGCGCTGCTTGCGCCGATCTTCGATGGCGGCACGCGCCTGCACCAGGAGCGCGGAGCGCGCTACGCATACCAACAGAGCGCCGAACAATATCGCAGCACCGTCCTGACTGCGTTCCAGAATGTCGCCGATACGCTGGTCGCGCTCGAGCAGGACGCGAATGCATTGAAGTCGACTGCCGCGGCCGCCGATGCGGCGAAAGCCAGCCTCGACATTTCGCGGCTTCAGTACAAGGACGGCTACGCCGCCTATCTCGCTGTTCTGAACGCGCAGCAGGCCTATCAGCAAGAAAGGCTGAACCTGGTCCAGGCGGAGGCGAGCCGGTTCAGCGATACGGCGGCGCTGTTCCAGGCGCTCGGCGGCGGCTGGTGGCATCAGCCGGAGCTGGCGAGCGCGAATGCGCGATAAGCGGCTGCCACTGCGCGCGGCTGCCGCTGCGCTCGCGCTTGTGCTGCTTGCGGGCTGCTCGTCATCGCCGGCCGAATATAGCGGGGCTGGGAGCGGCGTCGCGAATGTGCGCCTGACCAAGGCACAACGGAGCCACGTCCAGCTCTATACGGTCGTTCCGGTCGGTTACCGCGAACATATCGAGGCGCCGGGCACGGTCGATTTCGACAATGACCAGTCCACGTCCGTCGTTTCGCCTTTCACCGGCCCGGTCGTGCGCACATTGGTCGCGCTCGGGCAACCGGTCGCCAAAGGGCAACCGCTCGCGCTGGTCCAGTCCGCCGATTACGCGACGGCCATCGGCGCCTATCGCAAGGCGGTCGTCACCGCCGCCAACGCGCGGCGGCTGGCGCAGGCCGACCGCGATCTCGCCGCGCACAACGGCATTTCACAACGCGAAGCCGCGCAGGCGCAGACCGACGCAGCCAGCGCCGAAGCGGATCGGCAGGCGGCTCTTCAGACCTTGCTCTCCTTGGGTGTCGATCGCGGGACGGTCGCCCGGGCATTGGCCGGCAATCCCAGCGCGGGCGTCGCCGGTGTCATTCGAGCGCCGGTGTCCGGAATCATCGTCGAGAAGCAAATCACGCCGGGCCAGCTGCTGCAGGCAGGAAGCACGCCGGCTTTCACGGTCGCGAACCTTTCGCAGATGTGGGTGCTCGCGCAGATTTCGCCGAGCGATCTTTCCGGCGTCGGTCTTCACGATGCGGTGACGATCGACCCCGGCAACGGCACAGGGCCCTTTCACGGCATGGTCGATAACGTATCCGCCGCGGTCGACCCCAACACGCGTGCTGTGGTGGCGCGCATCGTCGCGCCCAATCCCGGCGACCTTCTCAAGAAGCAGATGTATGTCCACGTCTCGATCGAGTCCGGCCGCGTCAGCACCGGCCTGCTCGTGCCGGTCTCGGCAGTGCTTCGCGACGATGAGAACCTGCCGTTCGTGTATGTCGCTCTGCCCGACGGCAGCTTTGCCCGGCGGCACGTGACGCTCGGCTATCGCGACAGCCGGAATTACGACGTCACAAGCGGGCTCCAGAGCGGCGACAGGATCGTCGCCAACGGCGCGCTGTTCCTTCAATTCATGCAGAGCCAATGAGCGACGATCCGGTCGAGCCGCCGCCGCGCGGCTCCAACTTCATCAACCGGATCGTCGCCGTCAGTCTCGAGCAGCGGATTCTCGTGCTGCTTCTCACATTGCTCCTCATCGGCGCCGGGATACGCGCGTGGGAGCGGCTGCCGGTCGACGCCTATCCCGACCTGTCGCCGCCGATGGTCGAGATCAACGCGCAATGGCCCGGTCACTCGGCGGAAGAGGTCGAAAGGCTGATCACCGTTCCGATCGAGCGCGAAATGAACGGAATTCCCAAAGAGAATAACATCCGCTCGATCTCGCTCTACGCTTTATCCGCGGTATCCATCACCTTCGACCAGGACACCGACCGGAATTTCGCCCGGCAGCAGGTGTTCAATCGGCTGGGGGACTTGAACTTGCCCAGCGGCGTCACGCCGGACGTCGAGCCGCTGACCTCGCCGTCGGGCCTCATCTACCGCTACACGCTGCAGAGCCCCGACCGCTCGCCGACCGAATTGAAGACGTTCGAGGACTGGGTCGTCGAGCCGCAATATCGCTCGGTGGCCGGCGTTGCCGACGATTCCGGCTTCGGCGGCGGCACGATGCAATATCAGGTGCTGCTCGACCAATATCGGCTAGCGGGAGCCGGCCTGTCGCCGCAGCAGGTCGAAAGCGCCCTCGGCGCCAACAACGGCAACGGCGGCGGCGGATTCTATTCCGAGGGCAGCCAGTTCTATTACGTCCGCGGTCTCGGCCGGATCGCGACGCTGGACGATATCGCCAACACCGTCGTCGCCGTCCACGACGGGATTCCGACGCTGGTGAAGGACGTCGGACGTGTGACGCTCGGAATCGCGCCGCGGCTGGGCGAGTTCGGCATCGGGCGCCAGAACGACGCCGTCGAAGGCGTGATCATGCTTCGCACCGGAGACAAGACGCAGGAGGTGCTTCGCCGCGTCGAGGCGAAGACGCAGGAGCTCAATCAGAGCGTCCTGCCCAAGGACGTAAAGGTCGTGCCCTTCTACGACCGGTCCGATCTCGTCCACGAGACGGTGCTGACGGTCGAGCGCAACCTGCTGAGGGGCATGTTGCTCGTCATCGTGATCCTGATCTTCTTTCTGTACGACGTCCGATCCGGGCTGATCGTCGCGGTCACGATTCCCTTATCTTTGCTGTTCGCCTTCGCCTGTCTCGACCTGCAAGGCGCGTCCGCGAACCTGCTTTCGATTGGCGCGATCGATTTCGGAATCTTGGTCGATGCCGCGGTGATCATGGTCGAGAACATCTATCGGCGGCTCGCTGAACGCGAGGATTCTCCGGCGGGACTGATGGCGATTATTCGCGATGCCGCGGCCGAGGTCGACCGGCCTTTGTTCTACTCGGTCATCGTGATCGTCGTCAGCTTCCTCCCGATCTATGTTCTCGCGGGTCCCTCGGGAGTGCTGTTCAAGCCGATGGCGGATACGATGATTTTCGCGCTCATCGGCTCGCTGATCGTCACTTTGGCCCTGCTCCCGGTCCTCTGCTCCTGGTTCATGCGGAGCGGCGTGCGCGAGCGGCGCAACGCGATCTTCGAGCGCATCCGGGCCACCTATATCCGCGGCCTCGATTACTGCCTCGCGCGCACTCGCGCGGCGGTCGCGGCCTCGGCAGCGCTGCTCCTCGTTTCGCTGCTCATTTTCGCCGACGTCGGCGCCGAGTTCATGCCGCACCTCGACGAGGGCGCGTTGTGGGTGCGCGCGACCATGCCGTACACGATCTCGTTCGATGAATCGGCGAAGATCGTGCCGCAGATCCGCTCGATCATCGGATCTTTTCCGGAGGTGACGGTCGTAGGCTCCGAGCACGGCCGGCCGGACGACGGAACCGATCCCACCGGCTTCTTCAACGCGGAATTCTTCGTGGGACTCAAGCCCTATTCCGAATGGCATGGGTCGATACACGACAAGGCGCAGCTGATCGCGGCGATAAACGACAAGCTGCAGTCCTTCCCCGGCGTCACTTTCAACTACACCCAGCCGGCCGAGGATGCCGTGGATGAGGCGGAAACGGGCCTCAAGAGCGCGCTCGCCGTGAAGGTCTTCGGGCCGGACCTCAACACGCTCGAAGCCAAGGGCAAGGCGATCAAGGCCGTGCTCGAGCGTGTGCGCGGAATCCGCGACGTTACTCTCGTGCAGGAGCTCGGCCAGCCGAGCCTCACGATCAAGATCGATCGCGACAAGGCGGCCCGCTACGGTGTCAACGTCGACGACATCAACAACCTGATCCAGACCGGCATCGGCGGCGACATCGCGACCCAGGTCGTGCAGCAGGAAAAGGAGTTCGACCTCGTCGTCCGGCTCGACGGCCAATATCGCGACAATCCGGTCGCGATCGGGAATATCCTGGTGGCGACGCCCGCCGGCCAGCAAATCCGGTTGAAGGAGCTCGCCGACATTTCGGTGAGCAACGGCGCCTCGTTCATCTACCGCGAGAACAACAGCCGGTTCATCGGAGTCCAGTTCTCGGTCGAGGGGAGGGATCTCGCCGGCGCCGTTCAGGACGCGATGGCGCAGGTCAGCCAGAAGGTGCAGTTCCCGGAGGGCTACCGAGCCGACTGGGGCGGCGAATATAGCGAGTACACCGCGTCGCGGGCGCAGCTCATGGCGATCGTGCCCGTTACCCTGCTGCTGATCTTCTTGTTGCTGTTCATGCTCTATCGCAACTTCAAGTTCCCCGCGATCGCGCTCATCGGTGTGCTGATGTCGGCGCCCGTCGGCGGCATCCTCGCGCTGTGGCTCACCGGAACGGCGTTCTCGGTTTCGTCCGGGATCGGCTTCCTCGCGCTGTTCGGCGTCTCGGTGCAGACCGCCCTCGTTTACATTTCCTACGTCAACGAGCTCCGCCTCGGCGGCACGCCGCTCGACGTCGCCATCCGCGAAGGCGCGATCCTGCGGCTCCGCCCGATCATGATGACCGCGCTGGTCGCGGCGCTCGGCCTCCTTCCAGCAGCGCTGGCGACCGGCGTCGGCACCGACACGCAGCGGCCGTTTGCAGTGGTGATCGTCGGCGGCCTCATGACGTGCCTTTTGATCATCGTCTTCCTGATGCCCGCACTCTACGCGCTCGTCGCCCGCGAGGGCGACCGCCTCGAGGTCTAAGGCTGCACCAAGTGTTGGAAGTGGTGGACGCACTAGGGCTCGAACCTAGGACCCGCTGATTAAGAGTCAGCTGCTCTACCAACTGAGCTATGCGTCCACTGCCGTGAGGCGGAAGCTCCGGCGGTCTTGCCCGCGCTCTGGAGCGGCGGCGCCGGTAGCATGGGCTGAAGTGGTGCGCAACCGCTTCCCCCACCTAAATCCTCCCCCGCATGCGGAGGAGGGAAGGGAGGGGGTCAGACGAGTCGTGAGACCGTCCGTTGCTGGCGTTCGAGGGCCATCAATAAACCGAGGCAGAGCATCACGGTCATCACCGCCGAACCTCCGAAGCTGACGAGCGGGAGGGGCACCCCGACGACCGGCGCCAGACCCATCACCATCATGAGGTTGATCGAGACGTAGAAGAAAATCGTGGCGGACAGCCCGGCCGCCGCGAGCTGGCCGAAACGGGTGCGCGCATTCTGGCTGACCTTCATGCCCCAGCGGATCACCAGCGCGAAGGCGCAGATGATGGCTACGCCGCCGATTAGGCCCCATTCCTCGGCCATGGTCGCGAAGACGAAATCGGTATGTCCCTCCGGCAGATACTGGAGATGGCTTTGACTGCCGTGCAGGAATCCTTTGCCCCAGATTCCTCCGGAGCCGATGGCGATCTTGGACTGGGCGATGTGGTAGCCGGCGCCCTGAGGATCGCTCTCGGGGTCGAGGAACACGTCGATGCGCTTGCGCTGATAGCCGTGCATCATCGAGTAGACGATCGGGGCGGCGACGGCGACCGCGGCGGCTGGACCGGCGAACAGCCACCAGGGAAGCCCGGCAAGGAACATCACCGTAACCCCGCACAGCAGCACCATGATGCAGGTGCCGAGGTCGGGCTGGACGAGGATCAGGAAAGCGGGCACGCCGAGCAGAAGGAGCGCCGGCCAGATCGCGCGCCATTTGCGGATCTCCGCGGCCGGGACGAGCTCGTAAAACCGCGCGAGCGTGAGGACGATCGCCGGCTTCATGAACTCCGACGGTTGCAGGCGGATCGGCCCGAGATCGAGCCACCGCTGCGCGCCCTTGCTGACGAAGCCCAGCGCCTCGACGCTGATCAGCATGACCAAGGTCATCGCATAGAGCGGAAAGGCGATCGCCTTGATGGTGGATTCGCTCATCCACGACATGCCCACGGCGATTCCGAGGAAGGCGGTGAAGACGATCGCCTGCTTGAGCGCCCACGGCTGGATCGAACCGCCGGCGGCCGAATAGAGGACGACCAGCCCGAAGCTCGCGATGCCCGTGACGAGGAAGATCAGTCGCCACGGCAGCCGCGCGAGCGGCCGCGGGATGATCGCGGAAGTGATCATGCGTTCTTCGCAGGAAGCGGCGGAACGCCATTGGCCTGGCGCCAGGCGGCCGTCTTGCGCGCTTCGCGATCGGCGAGCGTCCCGCCGATGCTCTGCTCGAATGTCTCCAGTGCGGCGATCGCCTTCTGCTTGTCGTAGAGGAAGGTGATGGTGTCGCGGACCAGCGGCGCGGCGACGGCCGCGCCGAAGCCGCCGTGCTCCACGATCGTCGCGCATGCATAACGCGGATTGTCGAACGGCACGAAGGCCATGAACAGCGAGTGGTCGCGCAGCTTCCAGACTGAACTCGTATAGTCGCCGCGCTCGCTGGCGCTGAGGTTGTGAGTCTGGGCCGTACCCGTCTTGCCCGCCATCTGGATGCCGTCCAGCGGCAGCTTGGCGGCCGCCGCGGTTCCGTGATCCACGACGCCCCACATGGCCTTGCGAATGAAGGTCAAATGGTCCTCGTCGACCGCAAGTTGCGTCTGCGGCGCGACCGGCTTGCTCTTGAGCAGGCGCGGTATCACGCGCTTGCCGGTCGCCAGCCGGCTGGCCATGACCGCGAGCTGCAGCGGGTTGATGAGGACCATGCCCTGGCCGATCGACATGTTGACCGTGTCGTATCCCTGCCACTTGCGGTGATACTTGCGCATCATCCAGTCGGGATCGGGAATCGTGCCGTAGCGCTGGTTGTCGAACGGCAGATCGAACTTCTCGCCGAAGCCCATCGACCGGACCATTGGCGAGAGCTTTTCCGCCCCGACGCGAAGGCACATCGTGTAGAAGTAAACGTCGCAACTGTGGACAACCGCTCCGTCCATATCGAGTGGTCCGTGCCGCTTGTCGCAGTGGAAGGTGTGATTTCCGAGTTGGAAGGCGCCGGTACAGTTCACCTTTTGGGTGCGATCGACACCGGCATTCAAGAGAGCCATCGCCATCGACGGCTTGATCGTCGATCCGGACGGGTAGAGGCTCTCCAGCGCCTTGTCGACCAGCGGCAGATGGTCGTCCTGCGACAGCATCTTCCACTCGTTCTGGCTGATCCCGTCGGAGAAATTGTTGGGGTTGAACGACGGCATGGACGGCATTGCGAGGATGTCGCCGTTGGTCACGTCCAGAACCACGACCGCGGCCGACTGGTCCCCGATCCTGCGCGCCGCATATTCGTGAAGGTCGGCGTCGATCGTCAGCTGGACGGTGCCGCCGCTGCGGTCGGGCTTGGGCTCGAGCTCCTTGACCAGCTTGCCGCGGGCGGTGACCTCGACCCGCTGACCTCCTGGCTGCCCGCGAAGAGTGGGCTCGAGCGCTTTTTCAAGACCTTCCTTGCCGATCTTCACGCCGGGAATCAGAAGAAGAGGATTCTTGTTCTCCTTCTCATATTCGGCCGCCGAAGCCGCCCCGACATAGCCGACGAGCTGCCCCACGGCGGAACCTGCCGGATAAAATCGGGTGAAGCCTTGCGATGCAGCGACTCCGGGAAGCTCCGGCAGCCGGACGGTAATCGCGGCATATTGCTCGTAGGGCACGTTGTCAGCGACGGAGACCGGCTGGAACCCGCGCGAGCTCGCCAGCTCGTTATTGATTCGCTCGACCTCGTCGTCGGGCAGGTCGAGCAGTTTGGAGATCGGGCCGACGATGTCATGGCCCTTCACCATCTGCTGCGGGATGATGTCGACTCGGAAGCTCGCCTTGTTGATGGCGATCGGCTTGTCGTTTCGATCGACGATCCACCCGCGGCGCGGCGGGACGGGAATCAGTTGGACGCGGTTGCTCTCGCTCAGCAGCTGGTATTTTTCGTTCTCGGCGACGGCCAGCCAGCCCATCCGTCCGATCAGCATCGTGCCGACCGCCGCTTGTGCGCCCGTCAGCAGCATCATCCGCCGCGAGAAGGTGATCGACTGATGCGCGTTGGTGAACCGGACGTGCTTCATCGTCTCAGTCTCCACGCATCAATGTGGGAAACGATCCAGGCGCTGACCGGGAAAACGCAGATCGAAATCACCAGGGCCGGCAGCATCTGCCAGAACGGCACGCGCGCGCCGGCAATCGCGGCAACGCGCCACTGCAGCCATTGATCAATCGTCAGCAGCACTGCTGCAAGAACCCATTCGATCCAATAATCGCGCCACATGGTGCGACGATCGATGAGGTCCAAGGCCAGCATCGTCGCGCTCCACAAGGCGACCGACAGGCCTATCGGATAGCCCGTGAACAGGTCGTTGATGAGACCGAGCGGAGCGGCCCACCAGGGCGGCCACGGATCCGCCCGCAGCAATCGCCAGCTGATGAAGACCAGATAGCCGAAATCGGGATACCAGCCGATCGTCGACACGATTGGGAGCGCCACAAGCAATGAGGCGGCTACGACGCTCGCCGCGGGCACATAGGGCGCATAAGGCGCCGGCTCACGACCGATCCGTGTCCTGCCGGTGAGCGCCGCCCGAACCATCACGGCGCGTCCGCCGACGAAGTCGTTTCGGCCGCCACTGCGGCGGGTTCGAACGGCGGTTCGACGATCGCGAAGCTGGTGTTGGCCGGATCGGCTAGCGGCATCGCGATGGCGCCGTCGTCGTCGAGCTTCACGACACGAGCGATCGGCACGAGCGGCGGATAAAGACCACCGGTGCCGGACGTGATGATGATGTCGCCGCGCTTGAATGGGTTGCGGCCGACCTCGAGCGGCCGGACGTCTAGGGTTCCGTCGCCGCGGCCCTGCGCGATCACCGGAATGCCGCCGCGCAGCAGGCGGGCGGGGACGATGCTCGCTCGATCCGATACGAGCAGCACGCGCGAGGCGAGCGCCCCGGCGTCGATGATCCGGCCGACGAGCCCGTCCGGCGAACGCACCGGCATTCCGATCTGGACCCCGTTGTTCGCACCCGTCGAGAGAATCGCGAAGCGCCGAGGGCTGTTGAACGACGAGCCGACGATCCGGCCGACGGCGATCGTCGCACGTTCATGCTCGCGCAGCTGAAGCGTCGCCTTGAGCTGGAGGTTCTCCTGGAAGATCGCGCGGGCTTCGACCATTCGCTGGAGCATCGCCCGGCGTTCGCGCTTGAGCTCGCCATTCTGGCGTGCAGCGTCCCAGTAATTGCCGGCCCCGGTGAAGACACCTTCGGTGGTGGCGACGACTTCACGGAAGGCGCCAGTAATCGGCCCGGTGATATCGAGCGCGGCGCCGCGAACGTCATTGAACGTCTTGGGCGCGACGATTGACAAGGCGAGCAGGATCAGGCCGACGATGATCCCGGCGATCACCGCGAGAAAGCTGAAGAAGAGCCCGTACTGGGCTCGCCGCGACCAGCCGGGACGCGCGGTCGCCACCGCTCAGCCGTCCTCTATGCGGTCTGCAGCACGCCGCGGAACTGGTCTTCCTCCAGCGCGCGGCCCGTTCCGAGCGCGACGCAGGTGAGCGGATCGTCCGCTACCGTGACCGGAAGGCCGGTTTCGTCGCGCAACACTTCGTCGAGCCCCTGAAGAAGGGCGCCGCCGCCCGTGAGCACGATGCCCTGGTCGCAAATGTCCGCGGCGAGCTCCGGCGCCGTATTCTCGAGCGCAATCCGGACGCCTTCGACGATGGTTCCGACCGGTTCCGACAGCGCCTCGGCGATCTGGCCCTGGTTGATCGAGATCTCCTTGGGCACGCCGTTGACGAGGTCGCGGCCTTTGATGTGGACCGTCTTGCCGATGCCGTCGACCGGCGGCTTGGCGATGCCGACTTCCTTCTTGATCCGCTCGGCCGTGGCTTCGCCGATCAAGAGGTTGTGGTTGCGGCGGACGTAGGAGCTGATCGCTTCGTCCATCTTGTCGCCGCCGACACGCACCGAGGTAGTGTAAGCGAGGCCGCGCAGCGAGAGCACCGCAACCTCTGTGGTGCCGCCGCCGATGTCGACCACCATCGATCCGATGGGTTGGGTAACCGGCATGTCGGCGCCGATCGCGGCGGCCATCGGTTCCTCGATCAGGAAGACCGCGCTCGCGCCGGCGTTCGACGCGGCGTCGCGGATCGCGCGGCGCTCGACCGAGGTCGATCCGCTGGGCACGCAAATCACGATCTCGGGGAAGCGCCAGGCGCGCATCTTGCCGCCGTGCACCTTGTGAATGAAGTGCTTGATCATCTGCTCGGCGACGTCGATGTCGGCGATGACTCCGTCACGCAGCGGGCGGATGGCCTCGATCTGGTCGGGCGTCTTGCCCATCATCAGCTTGGCGTCGTCGCCGACCGCCTTGACCTTCTTGACCCCGTTGATGGTTTCGATCGCGACCACCGACGGCTCGTTGAGGACGATGCCGCGACCCCGCACGTAAACCAGCGTATTTGCGGTCCCCAGGTCGATCGCCATGTCGTGCGACATCCATTTGAACCAGCGTGTCCAAAACATTGAAATTCCCCGTCTCGCCTAATCCCCGGAAGGCGGCGGACCAGCGGCCCGCAGCTTAACTTCCAATTGAACACTTCCCGTTGAATACGTCCTGAATTTCCGCGAAAAATCAGTGCTTCGCCGGCACGCCTTCGATGGGCTAGGAATGGTTAACATGTCAATAAAAAGGCTGCCTCCGGAACTCATCAATCGCATCGCCGCCGGTGAGGTGGTCGAGAGACCAGCTAGTGCGTTGAAAGAACTTGTGGAAAACTCGCTCGACGCGGGCGCGACTGAGGTCTCGATTCGGCTCTCGGCGGGGGGACTCGAGCTGATCGAGGTCGCCGACGACGGCAACGGCATGACTCCGGACGAGATGAGCCTGGCGCTGGAGCGGCACGCGACTTCCAAGCTGCCGGACGAAGCGATCGATCGAGTCACCAGCTTCGGCTTCCGCGGCGAAGCATTGCCGTCGATCGCGAGCGTTTCGCGGCTGATCCTCGAAAGCCGGCTGCGCCCCTCGGTCGGCTCGGGACAGGCGGCGCCCGACGGCTGGCGGATCGAAATCGACCATGGTGAAAAAATCGCCCAAGGCCCGGCGGCGCTCCCGCCCGGAACGCGGATCCGAGTCGAGCGGCTGTTCGAAAAGGTGCCGGCGCGGCGCAAGTTCCTGCGGTCGCCTCGGTCCGAATATGCCGCCTGCCTCGACTCGGTGAAGCGCCTGGCAATGGCGCGGAGCGACGTCGCATTCACCCTCGATCATGACGGCCGGCGCATTCTCTCGCTGCAACCGGCGGAGGCGCCGGCGAGGGTCGCCGAGCTGCTCGCCCACGAACTCGACCGGCATGGGGTTGGGATCGATTGTGTGCGCGACGGCTTGCGCCTCACCGGCGTGATCAGCCTCCCGACCTTCAATCGTGGCGTCGCCGACCAGCAGTTCCTGTTCGTCAACTCGCGGCCGGTGAAGGACCGGCTGCTCGTGGGCGCGCTGCGCGCGGCCTATCGCGACCTGATCGCCCGCGACCGCCATCCGATCGCCGCTTTGTTCCTCGAGGTTCCGCTCGAGGATGTCGACGTCAACGTTCACCCGGCAAAGACCGAAGTGCGTTTCCGCGATCCGTCGGCGGTTCGCGGGCTGATCGTCGGCGGCTTGCGCCGCGCGCTCGACGAGGAAAGCCAGCGCAGCGCCGCCCGCGAGCAAGCCGCTGCGCCGGTCATGTGGATTAGCAGTGCGACCTATGATGAGACTCTCAATCGTCATCCCCGCGAAAGCGGGGATCCGTCTGTTCTTGCTGCGTTTGAACCAAGGCAGACCCCGCTGACGAGTTTGCGCGAAGACCAGCGCCTTTTCGACCAGGCGCCCGCCGCGCGGGCCGAACCCGCCACGGAACCCGTCCCGAGCTTCCCGCTAGGGGTCGCGCGCGGCCAGGTCGCCGCGACCTACATCGTTGCCGAGGCTGAAGATGGATTGGTCATCGTCGATCAGCATGCCGCGCACGAGCGGCTGGTGCTCGAGCGCATGCGCGCGGCGCGCGAGGGCGGGGCGGTTGCGCGCCAGGTATTGCTCATCCCCGAGGTCGTCGAGCTCGATGAACCCGATTGCGACCGGCTGGAGGGCGCGCAGACCGAGCTCGCGGACATGGGACTCGACATCGAGCGCTTCGGCGCTACCGCGATGCTCGTGCGCACCATCCCGGCGGCGCTGGGCAAGACGGACGCCGGCGCATTACTCGCCGATCTTGCCGCGGAGATCGCCGAGCTTGGCGGTCCGATGAGCCTGCGCGAGAAGCTCGACCATGTCGCCGCGACGATCGCCTGCCACGGCTCCGTCCGCGCCGGGCGAGTACTGTCCGTCGCCGAAATGAACGCACTTCTGCGCGAGATGGAAGTCACCCCGCGCTCCGGCCAGTGCAACCACGGCCGACCGACCTGGGTGAAGCTCGGCCACGCCGAGATCGAGAAATTGTTCGGCCGGAAGTAAGAAGCGGCAGCCGATTTGCCTTCGCCCGCTTTCGACCCATTGCGGATGTTGACCCCGCTGTGAGAACATCAGCGCATGCTTCCGCTTCTTGTAGCGCTTCTCGCGACGGTTCAAGCACCGACAGCTTCAGTTCGACCAGGCCAAACGGCGTGGATTTTTTCCACGATTGGCCACTCCGAGTTCTGCAATCCGGGGCACGTAAGGCTCGACCTGCGAACGGGGCGCTACAGCCTTACACCCAGAGCACCGCGCCGCTTATGTGACAAACCCGGTCTTGAACGACCGGTTAGAAGTGGAACGCTCGTCAAGGGAAGCGTCGAAAGCCTGCGGGCTGCTTACCAACGCGTGCTTGCGGAAGGATTGGAGAATCCGGTTTGCCGAGAGGGTGGGAAGCTGCACGACATCATCATCAGCAACGGCGGAACGCCCATTCTCGTCGTAGCGACGGGACGAGCGGTGGGCTTAGCTCCGGATGACCTTAGTTGTTGGAGCGAAGCCGCTACCGCGTTGCACAATGCACTCGACAGGGCCTTCGGTACGCGCGACTGGCACTAACGCCCGTTTCCCACCGAAGTCAGACAAGCCATTTGCGTGCAACCCGCTTGCCCGATGGGCTACGGCTGCTAATCCTGCGTCTCGGGAATGGGGTCTCCCGTATAACCGCCGATCGGCTGATGGCTCCTACTTTCGCAGTTTCGCTGCAGTAGGAGGCTCATGCTCTATTTGATCGTCTTCCTTGGTGCCGGGATCGGCGGCGCCCTCCGTCACGGAGTCAACATGGGCGCCGCACGGCTGTTCGGCTACGGCTTCCCGTTCGGCACCCTTATCGTGAACTTTGTCGGCTCGTTCCTGATGGGCGCACTCGCCGGCTATTTCGCTTTCCGGCCCGGAATCAACCAGCACATGCGGCTGTTCCTCACGACGGGTATCCTCGGCGGCTTCACCACTTTCTCGGCCTTTTCACTCGATGCTGCGTTGCTGGTCGAACGCCATTCTTACGGGCTTGCCGCCGGCTACATGGTCGGCTCGGTTGCCGCGAGCGTCTCGGCATTGTTCTTCGGCCTGGTGCTGTTTAGGAGCGCCGGCCATCTGCCATGAATATCGAGCTCATCCCAATCGGCAAAGATCCGCCGAACAACATCAATGTCGTGATCGAAGTCTCGGTCGGCGGCGAGCCCGTGAAATATGAATTCGACAAGAAGTCCGGCGCGCTGTTCGTCGACCGGATCCTGCACACGCCGATGCGCTATCCGGCGAACTACGGCTTCGTTCCGCATACACTCTCGCCCGACGGCGACCCGCTCGATGCTTTGGTCATCGCGCGGACCCCGTTCGTCCCGGGCTGCGTCGTGCGCGCACGGCCGATCGGCGTCCTCAACCTCGAGGACGAGCATGGCGGCGACGAGAAGCTGGTCTGCGTGCCCGTCGACACGACCTTTCCTTATTATTCGGATGTCGGCGAACGACAGGACCTGCCGTCGATCGTGCTTCAGCAGATCGAGCATTTCTTCACGCACTATAAGGATCTGGAACCCGACAAATGGGTGCGCGTCGGGCATTGGGGCGAT
>DATMHG010000082.1:0-12023 GCA_035555035.1 Sphingomicrobium sp. | reverse complement strand
CTTGGCTTCGCGCGCGCACGATCCGCATTCATGCTGAATGCCGAAGCGGTTGCGCATCAGATGGTCGAGACAGGCTTCCTCGGTCGGGAAGTCAGCTTGGAACTGGCGAAGCGTCGGAAGTTTGGTAGCCATGCATCTTGTATAGTGCCTTCGTTTACTTGGCGCAAGGGGATAGTTACCGAACCCTTTTAGGCTCAGCGATAGATTTCTCGTAGAGGGCTCGCTCCTCGTCAGTTGACGCGCCGGGGAGAAGTGCCGTTGCCGCACGCACGCGAGCCTGATCCGCATGGCTTACGAGTTGTATGACGAAGAAAAAGAAATCGAGGTTTGCGTGATACGCGGAGAGAAAACGGCTGAACGCCTCAGTGCAAACGGTCGTTTTAGCGGGGTAAAAGATTTGAGGAGCCAAGTCCTCGTGGCCCTCGACCTTTGCCATGGAAGAAACGATGCGTTCGTTCACTACTTGTTGGTTGCATCTTTGGGCCAGCCGGTAAACTCGTTTTGGCCCACCGTTTTAGCCCACCCTGAAGTTTTCCCTGCCCTTGAGGCTCGAAGTCATTGTTTCTATGACGAGGCGACCCCGTCGGATATTGATGGTGGGCTAATGTTTTTGGCGCTTTTGCGGGATTTTTGGCCCTCATCGGTTTCCTAATCTGAGGGCCACAGGTTCGAATCCTGTCGGGGTCGCCAATTTTCGAGGGCACGAGGGCCATGGCGACCAAGGAGCAGACCAGCCTATCCCAACGAGGGATGATGCACCGATTGTTCGTCGAGCACCCGAGTTCGCTCGGAATGACCTGGGCGGGCCACGGCATCGGCGCCGTGAAGATCGGCGCGGAGCTGATCGGCGCCGGATGCGCGGCAATGGTTCACGCGGCCGTTCCCGGATGCTTCACCGAAACCGCGGGCAGGACGGTCGCGCGAATCTACGACCATATCCAGAGCCGCAAGGCCGCGGCGCCGGAACCGGAGAACTGGCCTGACTACGAAATCTGACCGCCAGACGCCGGTCGCGATCGTCGGAGGCGGCGCCTCCGGAACCATTCTTGCCGCTCAGCTTGCGCGGCGCGGCATCTCGTCGGTTCTAATCGACGGCAGCGGCCGTGTCGGCAAAGGCGTCGCTTATTCGACGACGGAGCCGGCGCACCTGCTCAATGTCCGCGCCGAAGGGATGAGCGCCTGGGCGGGTGAGCCCGACCATTTCGCACGGCACTTCGAAAGGCACGGCGGCAACAAGCGCGGCTTTGCCGAGCGGCGGCTGTTCGCAGCCTATCTCGGGGAAATCCTCGACCGGGCGGTCACAAGCGGGAAGGTCCGGACGCTCGCAGCGACCGCCACGGCGGCTGAACCAGGCAATGGCGGCTGGCAAATCCAGCTCGATGATGGCGACACCATTGCCGCAAGCGGCCTCGTCCTCGCGATCGGGAACCAGGAACCCGAGGGACTTCGGGCGTTCGCGGGCAGCGAGCGCTTCATCACCAATCCATGGGGCAAGCAGGCGCGGGCTGCGGTAGCCGAACTGGCGCAGAGCGGAGAGGCGACACTGCTGGTCGGTACGGGCCTCACCATGGTCGATCTGGTTCTTTCGCTCAATGCGGCGGGTTATCGCGGACAGATCTTCGCCTTGTCGAGGCGCGGGCTGATCCCGCGCGGTCATGCTGACTTCGAGGCTGCGCCAGTCGAGCAGGACGAGGTTCCGAGCGGTAACCTCCGCCAGCTTTGGCGCTGGCTGCGCCGGCGCAGCGCACAAGTCGGCTGGCGCGCGGCCGTGGACAGCCTGAGGCCTTACAGCCACGCCTTGTGGCAAAGCTTCGAAGTTGAACAACAACGCCGTTTCCTGAGGCACGCGCGGCCGTGGTGGGACGTCCATCGCCACCGGATTGCTCCCGAGGTCGCGGACACCATGATGTGGCTGATCGCCGAAGGGCGGCTTGAGATCGCGGCCGGTCGAATCCTATCCGCGCGCGACATGGGCGACGGCGTCCAGGTGGAGATACGAAGGCGTGGTACGACCGAATCGCGCGTGATGGGCTTTGCGTACGCTTTCAACTGCACGGGGCCGCTTCATGCCATATCGCACACGAAGGACCCGCTCCTGCGCAGCCTGTTCGACAGCGGAGCAATACGGCCGGACCAGCTCGGCATCGGACTCGAGGTCGACGAATGCTCGCGCGCTTCGGGCGGGGAACGTTTGTGGGCTTTGGGGCCTCTAACCAAGGGCCGGTATTGGGAGATCATTGCAGTGCCCGATATTCGCGAGCAGGCGGCTGCGGTCGCCGAGGATATTGAACGGGAGCTGGAAAGTGAATCCACCGTTTGACCATGGCGAGCCCGAGGATGGCGACCTCGTCGAGCAGGAGAATGGGTCTGAGGTTCCTCCCGATGTGAAGGAAGCCGTCCGGACGCTGATCCGCTGGGCGGGTGACGACCCCAATCGCGAAGGGTTGCTCGACACGCCGCGGCGGGTCGCCTGCGCGTGGCGCGAATATGCGCGCGGATATGGCGAGGATCCTGCGGTCCATCTCAGCCGCACCTTCGAGGAGGTCGGCGGCTACGATGAGATCGTCCTCCTGAAGAACATCCCATTCCAGTCGCATTGCGAGCACCACATGGCGCCGATCATCGGCAGGGCATCGATCGCCTATCTGCCCAAGGACAAGGTCGTCGGCATCAGCAAGCTCGCACGCGTGCTGCACGGTTTCGCCCGGCGGCTGCAGGTGCAGGAGCGGCTGACGGCCCAGGTCGCCGACACGATCTGGAATCATCTCCAGCCCAAAGCCGTCGCCGTCATCATCGAGGCGAGCCACGCCTGCATGACGGCGCGCGGCGTCAGCACGCCGGGGGTGATGATGACGACCAGCCGGATGATGGGCACCTTCCGGGAGGACGAGCGAAGCCGCCGCGAGGTGCTCGCCCTGATGGGCTATTGAGCTGATTTGCTAAAGCAATCGGGGCGGCTCCGCTGGCCGTGAGAACCGCCCCGTGCCCCACCCCGGATCGGGGTGGCGAATGAGGCTTAGCTGTGAGCTTGTCCCTCGAACGCGTGCTTCAGCTGGCTGATCTGATCGTGGCCCGATTTCACCGACTGGTAGCAGCGCTCGACGATGTCGTGCGATTCGCCGTGCAGGTTGCCGCTCTGCAGCGCCGACTGGAACTTCTCCTTGAGATAATCCTCGCCGCGTTCGACTTCGTTGATGATCGCTTTCTCGTCGCGGCCGGTCACCGCCGCCTTGAGATCCTCGAAGCGCTGGTGCGCCTTGCCGAGGAACGAACCGCCGTCTTCCGGATTCCCGCCGAGCCGCCGCACTTCGCTGCGAAGTTGCTCGACCACCTGCTGGCGCTCGTCGGCGCGGCTACGGAACATCTCGCGCAGGCGCTCATCGTGGATGTTCTGCGCGGAATCTTCGTAGCCGGTGATGCTGTCGATCGTGGTGGCAATGAGGGTGTTGAGGGTGCTGATTGCTTCACTGTGTTCGGCCATGCGTAATTCTCCCGCGTGCGAGGATGGTTCGCTGAGGTAACGCGCGAGCGGCCTAGCCGATGCGTGCAACGGCCGTATTTTTCATGGGCTTTGACGCGCAATTGCTGTCAGTCCTGCCGCGGCAGCGACACATGAGGGCGAGTCGCATGGCACTCACTCGACGCAGTCTTCTCGAACAGGTCGGCGCGATCGGTGGCGCCGGTGCCGCTTATCTCGCGATGGAAGCGCTTGGACTGGCCATTCCGACTCCTGCGGGAGCGGAGAATTTCAAGCTTCCCAGCTCAAGCGGCGGCGGCCGATCGGTCGCAATTCTCGGAGCGGGGATTGCCGGCCTGGTGTCGGCTTATGAGCTCGAGCGCGCCGGATACCGAGTCACGGTCCTCGAAGCGCGCGACCGCATCGGCGGCCGCTCCTGGACCATCCGCGGCGGCGACAAGATTGTCCAGATTGGGCGGCCCGACCAGCATGCGACCTTCGATGCGGGGCTTTACTTCAACGCCGGTCCCGCACGCATCCCGTCCACCCACCGAGTGATTCTCGGCTACGCGCGACGCTTCGGCGTGCCGCTCGAGACGTTCGTCAACGTCAACCGCAATGCCGGCTGGGACTTCGGCGGCAAGGTCTTTCCGGAACGCCGGCGCGTGAACGACCTACGCGGGCACCTCGGCGAGTTGCTCGCCAAGGCAATCGACCAGCATGCGCTCGATCGGGAGGTTCCCAAGGGCGAGCTGGAGGTGATCCGCCAGTTCCTCGCGGCCTACGCGCAGCTCGACGACAAAGGAAAGTACGCGCCCACCGGCTCGTCGGGCTATTCGGTGGAACCTGGCGGGTACGGACGGGCACCGGTGCCGCTACCGCCGCTCGGCTTCGCCGAGCTGGCGCCGTCGCCGGCAATCGGCCTTCCGTACATTTTCGAGCACATCTGGGAGATGCAGGCGACCATGCTCCAGCCGGTCGGCGGAATGGATCGGATCGCGCATGCGATTTACCAGCAGGTGAAGTCGTTGGTGCGGCTCAATACCCGCGTCACCGCCATCCGCCGCTTGGGGAGCGGAGTGCGGATCGAATATGGGCCCGGCCGGCAGATGACCGAAGCGGATTATTGCATCTGCACACTGCCGCTGCCGGTGCTGGCGCGGATACCAAGCGACTTCTCCGCCGCAAAGAAAACGGCGATCGCGGGAGGGCCGCCATATCTCCACAGCGTGAAGCTGGCGTTCGAGGCGCCGCGTTTCTGGGAGAGCGACGACAACGTCTTCGGCGGGCTCGCGTGGACCGACCGGATGAACGAGAACGTCATCTATCCGTCCGATCGGTACGGCGCGCGGAAGGGCGTGATCGTCGGCGCCTATTGCGCGGGCTGGACGCGGCGGGAGAACCCGGATGCATTCGCCGCCCTGTCGCATGGGGAACGGATCCGAATCAGCCGGGAGTCGCTCGAGGCGCTTCATCCGGGCCGATCGCACCTGCTTACGAAGCCGGTCACTGTCGCATGGGGGCTGACGCCCTATTCGGAAGGCGTGGGCGCATTGTGGCCCGACCTTGACCCTCGGCCCGGCAGGGCTCTTTCCCGGGGAACGCTATACGACGAGCTGCTTCGGCCCGAAGGCCCGATCGTGTTCGCCGGCGAACATCTGAGCTATCAGCCGACCTGGCAGGAAGGCGCGGCGCTGTCGGCGCACGCGGCGCTGAAGCTGTTGTCGAGCATGGTTCGCGAGAAAGCTGGCGCGGCTGGGTAAGGCCAGTTAAGCGATCAGGCCCCGACTCCTGGCAGCTGCGCGGCGACCTTCGCCCACGGCAGGTTCAGCCACCAGACCGAAAGCGGGCAGACGGCCCATAAAGCGGCCATCGCAATGCCGAGCTTGGTCGCCGGATGGACTTTGCCCAATGCGCGGCGATCGTGGACGATCAGCGGCACGAACAGCACGAATCCCAGCAGTATCAGGATGGTGAAGCCGACGAGGGTCGGTGGGGCGAGCGGAAGCCGCCCGATCGTCGGCCCCATCACGACCAGAATCGCGGCGCTGAGCATCATCCGCTTGTGGAACTGTACGTCGCGGCGATGCGACCATCCGTTCGCGACCAGGATTGCGAAGGGGATGATCGTGGCCAAAGGCACGATGGTCCAGGTCAGCGGATCCGTGAACGGCGGCTGGTTGGCGCGCGCGACCTGCCACACCGCGGCCAGGTACATCACCGGAATCATGCAAAGCGCGAGGATCACGCCGGCCTTGCCGAGCCGCATGTGAACCTCGTGCTTGCGCGCCGAGATCAGCTGCGTCTGCGTGACGATCAGCGCCATCCACAGAGTGAATATCGTTCCATGAAGAAGAACGAAGGGCGGAAGTGTCGGATTGGGCCGCGGGTAGGAGGGGACGATTCCGCGCAGATAGAAGCTCGGACCGAATCCCAGCAGCACGAGGAATACGAGGAACAGCGCCATCCGCGTGTAGAATTTGCGCTCCGACGCTTTGCGGTCGGCCGGTGCAACGGCAATCGTAGCCATCATTACCCCCCAAGTAAGCGGCTGATGAGAGTCGGACACTGATCGAAAATTGAATGCCGATCAACGAGATTAAGGGGACTCTGGCGAAACTTGCCAGTCATCAATAAAAGCTGCCCAATCTCGTAAAGGGGGTTCCGATGCGTCATTCAAAAGCCATTGCTCTAGCGCTGCTGCTCGCTTCTTCGCCGCTCGTCGCCAAGCCCGCCGCTCCAGTGCAGACGACGATCGCCGCCGCCGTCGCGTCGCAGGATCGTTCACCCGATAACGTCAAGCTCGATGAATCGCGCAAGCCCGCGCAGGTGCTGAGCTTCTTGGGATTCAAGCCCGGAATGGACGTTCTGGACCTGTTCGGCGGTAACGCCTACTGGGCGGAGATCATGGCTCCGGTCGTCGGCCCCAAGGGGCATGACACGGTCTGGGAACCAACCCAGCTCTACAGCGACAAGACGAAGGCTTCCTTCGCCTCCTTCGCCGCCAAGCACCCGAATGTATCGATCATCGTTTCGCCGTTCGAAGCCCCGGACCTGCCGAAAAGCTACGCCGACTTCGTGATCCTCAACGATAATTATCACGATACCTACTGGCAGAACGCCAAATACAAGCTACCGCAGATGGACCCGAACGCATTCCTGAAGGCGGTCTATGCGTCGATGAAACCGGGCGCCGTCATCGGCGTCATCGATCATATCGCCAATCCGAACAACGATACGCGGGCGACCGTGGAGAAATATCACCGGATCGACCCGAACGTCGTGAAGGCGGATTTCAAGCGCGCGGGCTTTGTCCTCGTCGGCAGCAGCGACATCCTCCGCAACCCCGCGGATCCGCATGATCTGCTCGTCTTCGATCCGAAGATTCGCGGCAAGACGGACCGCTTCATCTTCAAGTTCAAGAAGCCGCGTTGAGCGACGAAGCTTCGAAGGCAGCCCCGCCGCAGAGCGGGAGCCGGGGCGGCTTTCGCGCTTATTGGGCGCTAGCGGCGCTGCTCATCGGACTGGCCCTCGGTGCGACCGCCGGTGGGTGGCCCGGGCATTTGCGCTCCGGCGCGCTGGGGGTGGCCGGGTTCGTCGGCACCTTGTGGCTCAACGCGCTGAAGATGACGGTCATTCCGCTCGTGGTCGCGCTGCTCGTCGTCGGGATTGCCAAGAGCCGGGAAGCGGCGCTCGGCGGGCGGATCGCCGGCCGCTCGGTGCTGTGGATCGTGATCATCTGTACGGTTTCGGCGGTGTTCGGCGCGGTCGTCACATTGCTCCTCACCAGGGCGTTTCCGCTCGCGAGAGGCACGGCGCACGCGCTGCAGGACGCGCTTGCCGGCGTCGAGCAGAAGAGCAGCGGGCCGCTGCCGGGTATCGCCGACTTCTTCAAGGGTGTGATTCCGGACAATGTCTTCTCTGCCGCGACGAACGGCGACATCCTCCCGCTGGTCGTTTTCTCGCTGTTGTTTGCACTGGCGCTGGGCGCAATCAGCGAGACTGGCCGCGCATCGATGGTCACCTTCTTCGAAGCGGTGGGCGATGCGTTCCTGGTGATCATCGGCTGGGTGCTGTGGGTTGCGCCGCTCGGCGTCCTCGCGCTTGCGTTCACCGTTGGCTCCGCAGCCGGCGGTTCGGCCTTTGCCGGACTGGGCCATTACGTCGTCATCATTTCGGTGATTGGAATACTGGTCACGATCGCAGCTTATCCCGTCGTCATGAGCCTGGGCGGGATCGGCATCGGCCCGTTCACAAAGGCGCTGATCCCGCCGCAGGCGGTTGCCATTTCCACGCGTTCCTCGCTCGCTTCGCTTCCCGCGATGCTGGCCGCTTCGCGCGAGCTAGGCATCCGCGAGCAAGTGGCCGATGTCACGCTACCGATTTCGGTCGCTTTGTTCCGCGCGACGGGTCCGGCGATGAACGTCGCCGTCGCTTTCTACGTGGCGCACTGGCTGGGCCTCGAGCCCACTCTCGGGCAGATGATCGCCGCCACGGCGGTCGGCGCGTTGATGAGCTATGGCGCCGTCAGCCTTCCGGGTGAAGTCAGTTACATCAGTTCGATCGCGCCGATTGCGCTGGCGCTCGGCGTGCCGATCGCGCCGCTCGGCCTGCTCGTCGCGGTTGAAATGATCCCCGACATCTTCCGGACGATCGGCAATGTGACGATGGACGTCGCCGTCACCGCGGTCGTCAACCAGTCGATCGGAAACGACGAAAGGGCCTGATTCCGCCGTTCGTCGATTCAACGCCGAACAAACGGCTTCTGTCGTCCTGCCGACAAATTGCCTCCCTGTCATCGAGCGGGCAGCGACGGCGTCATCCGTGGCGAGCATAGAGCGTCTGCGGCGCGGGGCAGAGCGTCCCCTCTCCAGCGATCCCCAGTGGTCCCGCGCCGCGAAAAGGAGATTTGAAATGTCCAAGCTCATAGCCGCGGCCGCTGCCGTGCTTGCAGCCTCTGCGCTGATCCTGCCGACGGCGGGCGAAGCCCAGGAAGTCAATTCCGTGCGCGTGTCCTATGCCGATCTCAATCTCGCTTACAGTCCGGCGCAACTCACGCTTCAGCGGCGCATGCACGATGCGGCACGCACCGTCTGCGTGATCGAGGATTCACGTGAACTCGCGCTGGAGAGCGCGACAAGGATCTGCCGGAACGACGCCATGGTTCGGGCATGGCCGGCCTATCAGGCCGCCGTCGCTTCGGCCCGGCACGGATCGGTCACCGTGATCGGTGCGGCTGCACTGGTCATTTCGGCGCACTGAGCTGCGATCCATTAGCCGCCGCGTGTCCTCGCGGATACGCGGCGGCTTAGTTTGTCTTACCGTCCGGCGATCGCCCGGACGCGATCCGAATAGAGCCGGCCGACCGGCTGCTCCGTCCCATCGGCGAGCCGCGCGATCCAACGTCCCGAGGAGTTTCGAGTGAATCCCGAAATGAAGTCTTTCCGCACGATCGCCGATCGGTGAAGGCGAACGAACAGGGCCGGATCCAGGCCTTCCTCCAGCGCTGTCATCGAATGGTGGATCAACCAGCTGCGGCGGCCCACGTGAAGCCGCATATAATCGCGTTCGGCCGAGACCCGGTCGACATCGCGTGCCGCGATCCGGACAAGGCCCGAGAGATCGGAGGCCCAAAATTCCTCGAGCCATTGCGAAGCCTTTCCCGGGGCGGGCTGCGCCGACCTCTGGTCGAGATAAGCGCGGGCGCGGTCGAGCGCCCGCTGCAGCCGGAACGGGTCGACCGGCTTCATCAGATAATCGACGGCCTCGACCTCAAAAGCTGCGACCGCGAACTGATCGAACGCGGTCACGAAGACCACTGCGGGGGAGGGGGTCTGCTCCGTAAGCGCGCGGGCGACCCCAATCCCGTCGAGGCCGGGCATGGCGATGTCGAGCAGCAACAGGTCGGGCGAAAGCGCCTTCGTCAAATTGATCGCGGACTCGCCGTCGCTGGCAGCACCGACGAGCTGAGCGCCATCGGCGCGCGCAAGCAGCAGCTGCAACCGCTCGGTCGCGAGCGGTTCGTCGTCCGCAATCAGGACTCTAAGCTGCTTGCTCTCGGACATTCATCTCCACCGGCATTGTGAGCGATACCTTGTATCCACCGCCGGTCATCGGTCCATAGCGGCAGCTCGCATGGCTTCCCCAGCGCGCTTCGAGACGCTGACAGACATTGGCCAGGCCGAGGCCCGTTCCTTCGTGAGTGGCGGCGGGGAGCGTTTCCTGGCCGCCATTCTTCAACCGATTGCTGATCTCGAGCACCATGCGATGATTATCGAGGTGACGCGCGTCGATCCGGATCACGACGGCCTTGCGGCTCTTCGACACGCCATATTTGATCGCATTCTCGACGATCGGCTGGAGGAGCAACGCCGGGAGGCGCGCCTGCTCGAGCTCGCGCGGAACGTCGATCTCGACGTGCAGGCGATCGGGAAAGCGCGCTTTCTCGATATCGAGGTAGAGACGCTGCAAGTCGATCTCTTCGGCGAGCGTGACGTCTGCCCCTGGGTCGAGCGAGAGGCTGGTGCGAAAGAAGGTCGAGAGCGCGAGAAGCATGGTCTCGGCGCGATCGGTGCGGCCGGTCATCACCAGCGACGACAGCGAATTCAAGGTGTTGAACAGGAAGTGCGGATTGACCTGATAGCGCAGCGCGCGGACCTGGGCGGCCTGGGCGGCGCTCTCGGCATCAGCGAGCCGACGCTGAGCGCCGAGCGCGACCGCTTGTGCCTGGTTGGCAAGATAGAAGGCGCTCCAGCCGATGAAGAAGAAGAGCCAGGTGACGGCGATGTCGAGGGCATAGCGTACCCGCTGCATCGGATCGAGCTCGCGCACCTTGGGCATCGTCAGGACCAGCGGTTCCTGCGCGGTTCGCTCGATTTTGATCTGCTGGCCTTTTTCGATGACCGTGAAGCCCTCGCGCGCCTGGAAGCGGAACTCCTCGTTGCTCTCGTGGAGCATGTCCTCGATCAGGATCAGAGTGCCACCCATGACCAGCGACGCCGCGGCCGAGGCGACGGCCGCGACGATCGCTTTCTTGCGGATCGACGCACGTTCGTCGAGCCAGGCGATGGCGACGTAGATCAGCGCAGTCACAACGATGCCGATCCCGATCGTCACGAGCTTGTTCTCGAGCACGGTCCACGGGTCCGTACCGAGAAACGCCCTGAGCACGACGGTCAGGGCATAGAAGAACCAGAATCCGAGGATCGACTTGACGGCGAACGGCCAGTCGCTGAACCGCGTCCGCACCGCCGGTGGTGGGGTCATGAACATTGTCATCGTCATGTCTTAAAACGCTTGTCCCGCAAACCGCCGCCTGCCCATTGGCAGAAGCTTGGGCGCGGCCCGTCGAAACCAACGTCGGATATGATGCGGAACGCTCGCGGCTTCCCCTCGTTTCACTGTTGCAATGTTAGGGGACGGAGATGCTCTTGTGAATGACAGAGACAAGAAAGCGCCGACCTTCTCGGGACCGCCGGAACGCGAGCTCGAACGCAAGCTGAAGCGTCACCCGAACGACCTCGGCGCCAAAGCCGACGTCGGCAGCGATGAATCCATGGACGCGTCCGACCCGTCCTCCGCCACTCAGCCGGGGCAGAAGGATGAGCCGGTGCCCTCGTCGGGTTTTCCCGAGTAATCCCCCGCAGCCCACAGTTACGTCTGCGTCACAAAAAAGCCGCGGCGTTGCAACAATTCAACAATCCACAGTTTTGAGGGCTCGCGTCAATTTCTGGCCTAGACGCAGTGACTCCCCTCTGATTCAATATGAATGGGGGGTGGGACTGTGGTTAAGCAATATGTAACTGAAACCGCAGCATGATCCCGCCTGGGAACTGAGGAGTCGGGTTCATGATTACGCGGACCAGCCAGCCGGCCAGTGGCGCGATGCTGATCTCCGAGATGAAGGAGTTTGCGAGCTTCCCGAAGGCTACGCAGCGCTACATCCGCAGGTCGCTCGATGTGGCGTACAGCCGCCGGGACCCGATCGAATGCTGGGCCCGCGACGAAGGCGAGGCCGCTTCGATCCGCGCTCAGGCCCGTCTCTACAAGCAGCTCGATCATCTCCGCCTTCAGGTGCCGGACGATAGCGGGCTCGACATGATCGAGCCGTTCGTCGGCATGCTCATCACCGTTTCCGCGTTCGACCTGGGTCAGGACCGGCTGCAGAATTTCGCTGCGTATCGCTTCCTTTATGAGCGGCTGATCGGCGCTGCGTCGCGTCCGTGGCTGCCGTCGAGCTTCTGCGCGGCGGCTGCTCTGCCGCACCTGCATCCTGATCGTCGCCGCGTCCTGCTCCAGTCGATCAGCGAGAGCGCTGCGACCGCGCCCGGCTGGTCGAGCCGCGAGCCGGTGTTCTGGCCGGAGTGGGTCGAGAAGGTCGACCTCAAGGCCGCGGCCTAAGCTCACGGTCTAGTCCGTTCGTCCTGAGCGAAGGCCCAAAGGGCCGTAGTCGAAGGGCGTTCTGTACCGGCTTCGAACACGCCCTTCGACTTCGCTTCGCTCCGCTCAGGACGAACGAGCAAACTCGAGTCGTTCCGCAATCGACGGAAAGATCTTCGCGAGCTGC
>DATMHG010000081.1:0-7652 GCA_035555035.1 Sphingomicrobium sp. | reverse complement strand
CGCGCGCACCAGCTCGGCCTTCTGGTCCGATCCGACGGTGCCGATCACGGTCGCGCCGAGCGCCTTCGCCCATTGGCACATGATGAGACCGACGCCGCCCGCCGCCGCGTGCACAAGGATGGTTTCGCCGGCTTCGACCCGGTGCACCGAGCGGATCAGCATGTGCGCGGTCATGCCCTGAAGCATCATTGCGGCGGCCTGCTCGGTCGATATCGCATCCGGGAGCTTCACGAGCCGTGCGGCATCGATCAGGCGCTCCTCGGCATAGCCGCCGATGGGACCTGCATAAGCGACCCGGTCTCCGATGCTGAGGCCCGTTACGTCCGGGCCGATCGCGTCGATCACTCCTGCGCCCTCTACGCCTGGCGTGAACGGCATTGGCTGCGGGTAGAGGCCAGTGCGATGATAGACGTCGATGAAATTGAGGCCGGCCGCTTCCTCGCGGAGGCGGACCTGGCCGGGTCCGGGTTCGCCGACCTCGACCTCCTCCCACTGCAGAACCTCCGGGCCTCCTGTTTGATGAACTCGGATCGCGTGCGGCATGGTCGACTCCAAAGGAAAAGCCCCGCTCCACACGTGGTGAAGCGGGGCTAAGGTTTAAAGCCGGTGAGCGCCTTAGTGGACGGCGCTTCCCGCAAGCGCCGCGAGCAGCAGCAATGCGACGATGTTGGTGATCTTGATCATCGGATTGACGGCCGGACCGGCGGTGTCCTTGTACGGATCGCCGACGGTGTCGCCGGTCACCGCGTCCTTGTGCGCTTCCGAGCCCTTGCCGCCGTAATTCCCGTCTTCGATATACTTCTTGGCGTTGTCCCACGCCCCGCCGCCGCTGGTCATCGAAATTGCGACGAACAGGCCTGACACGATGACGCCGAGAAGCAGCGCGCCGACGGAGGCAAGGCCGTTCTCACGGCCCGCAACGGCAGTGATCGCGAAGTAGACGACGATCGGCGCGAGCACCGGCAGGAGCGACGGAATGATCATCTCGCGGATCGCTGCGCGGGTGACGAGGTCGACCGTGCGCGCGTAGTTCGGGCGAACCGAGCCATCCATGATACCCGGGTTGTCGCGGAACTGGCCGCGCACTTCCTCGACCACCGCGCCGCCCGCCCGGCCGACCGCGGTCATGCCCATTGCGCCGAATAGGTAGGGCAGCAGCGCACCGAGCAGCAGGCCGACGATCACGTAAGGGTTCGACAGCAGGAAATCGACGTTGAGCCCTGGGAAATATTCCCGCAGATCGGCGGTGTAGGCGCCGAACAGCACCAGTGCGGCGAGGCCAGCGGAGCCGATGGCGTAGCCCTTGGTGACCGCCTTGGTGGTGTTGCCCACGGCGTCGAGCGCGTCGGTACGGGTGCGCACGTCCTCTTCGAGTCCCGACATCTCCGCTATGCCGCCGGCATTGTCGGTGACCGGACCATATGCG
Organism: Sphingomicrobium sp.; assembly: GCA_035555035.1. Classification (GTDB taxonomy): domain Bacteria; phylum Pseudomonadota; class Alphaproteobacteria; order Sphingomonadales; family Sphingomonadaceae; genus Sphingomicrobium. The sequence continues at coordinate 6,226 of DATMHG010000081.1, read as the reverse complement.
TCGAGCGCGACGACAACGCCCGCCAGAGCCAGCATCGCCGAAGCGGCGAATGCGATCCCGAGCGGCCCTGCGAGCATGAAGCTGACGATGATCCCGACAACGATAACGATCGTCGGCAGCGCCGTGGACTCGAGGCTCACCGCGAGACCCTGGATGATGTTGGTCCCATGTCCGGTCTGGCTGGACCGGGCGATCGACTGGACCGGGCGGTAATTCGTGCCGGTGTAATATTCAGTGATCCACACGATCAGCGCAGTGACGGCGAGGCCGACATAACTCGACCAGATGATGTTCATCGCCGGGAAGCTGGTCCCGCCGGTCGTCGAGATGGTCTGCTTGAGATCGCCGCCGAGCGCGTACCAGGTGGCAACCGGAATTAGGATCGCGCCACCGATCGTGGCAACCCAGAAGCCCTTGTACAGAGCGCCCATGATCGAGCCCTTCGCGCCGAGGCGGACGAAGTAGGTGCCGATGATCGAGGTGATGATGCACGCGCCGCCGATCAGCAGGGGCAGGCTCATCAGCCTCATCAGCAGCGCAGGGTCGGCGGCACCGCCGAGCGCGAGCGCGATCGATACCATAGTGATGCCGACGGTGACGACATAGGTCTCGAACAGGTCGGCGGCCATTCCGGCGCAGTCGCCGACATTGTCACCGACGTTATCCGCGATCACCGCTGGGTTGCGCGGATCGTCCTCCGGGATGCCCGCCTCGACCTTGCCGACCAGGTCGGCGCCGACGTCCGCGGCGTTGGTGAAGATGCCGCCGCCGAGACGCGCGAAGATCGAAACGAGCGATGCGCCGAGCGCGAGGGCGGTGAGCGCCGTCACGACTGGGCGGTCGTTGGCCGCATGGCCGCCGGGACCGGTCAGGAACCAGAACAGCCCGGAGATCGCGAGGAGCGCGAGACCAGCGACGAGCAGGCCGGTCACCGCACCCGCGCGGAACGCCGTGGTGAGGCCGCTCTGAAGGCTCTTGCGTGCTGCCTCGGCAGTACGGACGTTGGCGCGAACGGAGATGTTCATGCCGATGAAGCCGGCCGCGCCCGAAAGGATGGCGCCGATGAGGAACGCGACAGCGGAGAGCGGCTTCAGGAAAATGCCGATGATGATCGCGACGATGATGCCGACGATGGCGATCGTCGTGTACTGGCGGCGCAGGTAGGCGCCGGCGCCTTCCTGGATGGCGGCGGCGACTTCCACCATGCGCTGGTTGCCGGGCGACATGCGGAGCACCTGGCGGCTGGTGAAGATGCCGTAAAGCACGGCCAGGAGGCCGCAGATCATCGCGATGTAAAGCAGGTTGGAGCCGTCGTTCATGCGTTCACGCTTCCCTGTTTCTTTGGACGAGCCGAAGCGGCCGAGGAACATGGCCGCCCGGAAAGTGCGCGGGTTTTTAGGGAGCGATTGCGCGGCTGGCAACCGCGCGAATGACACGGCTCAGCGCAGGAGAAGCGCCAGCATCATGCCCGAGGCAAGGCCGCTAATGCCGATTGCCCACTGGCGAAACGGGAGGCCCGCGATGCTGATCGTGCGAATGCTCAAAGCCCAGTCTCTCCGGCAACGGCACAGGCTTGCCGTCATTCATCAGGCGAACCGAAGGCTGACCGCCCTCGATGCTCCCGATCCGCTCGATGGTGGTGCCTTCTGGTAAAGAAAGTGTTGACGGATCGACGTCGGGCGGAAGCGCCGCGAGCAGCGCGTAATCGTCACCGCCGGTCGCTGCGAACAGCCGCGCATTGAGATCGTCCCCTCGAGCTTCGAGAAATGCTGCCGACAGGGGCAGTGCATCGAGGTGGATACGAATCCGGCAGCGGCTCGCCTGGGCCATCCGCTTGGCGTCGAGCAGCAGTCCGTCGGACACATCCATCATCGCGTGGGCGTGGGGCGCTATCGCGTGGCCGGCGCTGAGCAGCGGCACGGGACGCCGGTAGATGTCGACCAGCGGGCCTGATGCGTTCCGGTTGATCCTGAGCAGCGCGAGGCCGGCGGCGGCATCGCCGATCGTCCCGATCAGCCACAGCGTATCTCCAGCGGTTGCTCCCGCGCGGTCAGGCACGTGCTTGCCGGCATGGCCGATTGCTGTGAGCCCGAGAACGCGCGGAGCTCCGACCGGCAGCGCGATGGTGTCGCCGCCGATCAGCGGCAGGCCATAGCTTTCGCACGCCGCCTCGATTCCGCCGAGGAAGGCGAGCTCCCATTTGCCCGCGCCGCACATCGTCAGCGACAGCAGGGCCGCGGCGGGATCGGCCCCTTTGGCTGCGAGGTCCGAAAGATTCACGGCGACGAGCTTCCACCCGACGCTCGCCGCCGGATCGGAGCTCAGGAAGTGCACGCCCTCGGCAATCGTGTCGTGAGTGACGACCATCCGTCCGAGCACTGCCACGTCATCGAGGAGCCCGCGTGCCTCCGGCGAGGTCGCAATCCGCCGCAGCCGTTCGATGACCTCCTGCTCGCGCATGGTTCAACCCTCCCCCAACGGCGTTGCTGGGGCAAGGGTCCATCATTCGGCGGGGGCGGGCCTGGTCTCCTTCGCGATCGCGTCGAGCAGCCCATTGACGAAGCCGCTCTCACGCTTGTCGTAGAAGGCATGGGCGACGTCGAGATATTCGGAGATGACCGAGCCGACCGGAACGTCCGGTCGCGCGATCAGCTCATAGGCACCGGCGCGGAGGATCGCGCGCATCGGCCGGTCGAGCCGCTCGAGGGTCCAACCTTCGGCGAGCCTGTCCGAGATCAGGCCGTCGATTTCTCCGCGCCGCGCGTTTGCGCCAGTCACGATATCGTCGAAGAAGTTGCGCTCCGCGTCGTGATATTGCTCGTCTTCGATCGTCGCGCCGAGCCGGTGATCGTGGAATTCCTCGAGCAGGCGCGGCAGCGGGGTGCCTTCCATTTCCTGCTGGTAAAGCGCCTGGACGGCAGCGAGCCGCGCCGCCGAACGCGAACGGGATCGAGTCTGACTCATGCGGCCGGGGCACTAGCCGGGGCGCCGGCCGCAAGGAAGGGATTGAGCGCGGCTGCCACCGCCTCACCCGCTTCCCACGGTGCGAAATGGCCCGCAGTAGGCAACCGTACGATCGTGAGCTTGTCGACGAGCTCGTCCAGCCCGTCGAGCTGCACCGGCAGAAGCGCCGTATCCCTCATGCCCCAGATCACAAGGCTTGGAACCTTCACTGCGGGAAAGGCTCGCAGCAGCAGGTCCGGCACCGGGACCGTGACGCCAGGCGGCGGCACCAGCACCTTGGCGGCGCGGTACCAGTTCAGCATCGCCGTGAAGCCGCCCGGCTGCGACCATTCGGCGATATATTGCTGCTTTTCCGCTTCCGGGATCTTCGAGAGATCGATGTGATTCGAGAATGTCTTGTCGAAGAAAGTGGGCCAGCCCATCGCTTCGACCAGCTTCTCGAATCCCGGAGCGCGGAAGGCATTGATGTATTGTGAGGCCGCGCGCTGGTCGGCATTCTCGATCAGGCTTTTTTGGAAGACGATCGGATGCGGCGCGTTGATGATCGCGAGCCGCGTCAGGCGCGGATCGCCGCGCAGCGCCGCCGCCCAGGCGATCGCTCCGCCCCAGTCGTGCCCGACGAGCGCGAACGCTTTAAGATCGAGCGCATCGGCCAGAGCGAAAATGTCGTCGACAAGGATGTCGGTCCTATACGCGTCGACATCCTGCGGCCGGTCCGACCCGGCGAAGCCGCGCTGATCCGGCATGACGAGATCGAAATGTTCGGCCAGGTGCGGTGCGACTTCGCGCCAGGTGCGGTGCGATTCGGGAAAGCCATGGAGCAGGACCACCGCTGGATTTGCAGGATCGCCCGCCAGCGCGACGTTCAGAGTGACACCGGTCCCAAGCTTTACAAGGCGCTGTTTGGTCATGGTCTTCGCGGCTCGCTCAGCATAGCAGGGGGCGATGTACACGACCTTCCTGCTTGTCGACGATTTCCTCGACAATGCCGAGGCGCTGCGCGCGCATGCGCTGACGCTCGACTACCCGAATCAGCAAGGGCAGTTTCCGGGCCGCAACTCGCTCCAGCGCGTGAACATCGATGGCCTCACAGAAGCCGTCGGCCGCGTCCTCGGCGAGCGGCTTGTAGCTGCGCCGCCGCCCCAGTCGCACGCGAAGACGCGTCTTACCCTCGCCGCCGACAAGGGCCGCGGGAAAGTGCATGTCGACGAAAGTCACTGGTCGGGCATCCTCTACCTCAGCCGCCCCGAGGACTGCCGTGGGGGCACGGAATTCTTCCGCCACAAGGCGACTGGCCTGGATCGATTTCCCTTCAGTCGCGAGGAACAGGAGGCGCACGGATTCGCCAGTGCCGCGGACGCCCACGCCGAGTTGATCGAGCGCGACGGGACGGACGATTCCGCATGGGACCTGTTGATGACCGTACCGATGCGCTTCAACCGACTACTTCTGCTGAGGCCCTGGCTCTTCCACACGGCGGGACCCGGCTTCGGCGACAGGCCCGAGAACGCCCGGCTCGTCTACCTTATGTTCTTCAACCAGCCACCTCATGGATAGCTGACCGTCAGCGGTATCTCCGGAAGCGGGATAAATTCCTGGTCGTCACCCGGAATGAGGCCGAAGCGCTGCGCTTTCCAATCTTGCTTTGCCTGGTTGATCCGGTCGCGCGACGAGGACACGAAGTTCCAGAAGACGTACCGGCGCGTGCTGAACGCCTGTCCGCCCAACAGCATGATGCGCGCGCTTCCGGAACTGGACAGGCGCGCCTCGTGACCGGGCTTGAGGACGTAGAGAGTGAAGAGCTGCAGCGGCTCGCCGTCGAGCTCGGCCTCTCCGCCCACCAGCATGACGCCGCGTTCATCCGCGCCCGCCTCGACCGGCAGCGAGCCGCCGGCACCGAGCTCGATATCGGCGTAGATCGTCGGTGAGTGCTCCGGCGTTGAGGCGGTCTCCCCCCACAGTGTCCCCATCAGGACTCGCGCCCGCGCCGCACCGTCCTCGATCAGCGGAAGCGCGCCCTGTGGGACATGGTCGAACGCCGGATCGACCTCCTCGCGCCCGTCGGGAAGCGCGAGCCACGTCTGCATTCCATAGAGGCTCGGCCCACCCGGCCGAAGCGCTAGCGGCGAGCGCTCCGAATGAACGATGCCGCTCCCGGCGGTCATCAGGTTGATCGCGCCCGGCTCGATCACCTGGTGCGATGCGATGCTGTCGCGATGCTCGATTACGCCTTCGAACAGATAGGTGACGGTGGCGAGATTGATGTGCGGATGCGGCCGCACGTCCATGCCCCGCCCGGCCGGCAGCCGCGCCGGCCCGAACTCGTCGACGAAGATGAAGGGACCGACCATCGTCCGCTCGCGCGCGGGAAGGGCCCGGTTCACCTTGAAATCGCCGAGATCGTGTGTGACCGGCGTGATCGTCTGCTCGAATGCGGTCTCGACTGTCGCCATCATTGCTCTCCCGGAGCGGTTGCGCGGATCGACAAAGCGTGGACTCGGCGCTCCATCAGATCACCGAGCGCGGCATAGATCATCCGCTGTCGCTGGACGCGGTTCTTGCCGGCGAATTCCCGGCTTTCGATGCGCAGCGTGAAATGGCTTTCGCCCTCGGGATTGTAGCCGCCGTGGCCGCGATGCTGCTCGCTGTCGTCGATCAGCTCGATGCGTGTCGGCGAAAGCGCCGCGTTGAGCCGGCGGAGCATTTCAGTCGCGACAGGTCCGGTGATTTGGGCGTTCATGGCCGCTATATAGTGGGGTTGAATGGCGACGAAGCAATCCAGGATGCACGGGCGGGTCGAAGGGGCGAGGGCGAGGTGCGCCGTCCCCGGCTGCGGCGCGCCCGGCGAGTTCAAGGCGCCGCTTCAGCCCGCCAACTTCGATGGCCCCGGCGAGTGGCGCTTCCTGTGCCTCGACCATGTCCGCGAGCACAACGCTCGCTACAATTTCTTCCAGGGCATGAGCCCTGACGAGATCACCCGTGCGCAGCACCCGCTCGCCGGGTGGGACCGGCCCAGCCGCCGCTTCGCCGCGAACGGCGCCGACCCGCCGCCGAAGTGGAGCGACTTCGCCGATCCGCTGGATGCGATCTCCGGCCGCTTCGGCAACATCCGTCAGCGCGCGAAGCCCTCGCGTTTCAGCCAGGACGAGCAGCGGGCGCTGTCGGTGCTCGGCCTCGGCGAGGATGCCGACCGCCATTCGGTGCGCCAGCGCTATTCGAACCTCGTCCGCCGCTATCACCCCGACAAGAATGGCGGCGACCG
>DATMHG010000080.1:0-12198 GCA_035555035.1 Sphingomicrobium sp. | reverse complement strand
GCGGCCGGCGATCATCAGGTCGACAAAAGCCGTCATCAGACGGCCGCCTGCCGGATCAGCTCGTCGAGCTCTTCGACGACTTCGCGGACTTTGGCGCGGAGATCCTCGTCGCGCGGCGGGGCAGGTTGGTGCTGCGGGCGTCGTGCAAGCGCCCGCTCGATGCGCTGCAGCGCCCGCTCGGCTCGGTCGAGTGCGGAATCAAGGACTTCGTCGTCCATTCGGATACCGCTACGCAAGTTGGCAATGTCGGGCAAGCATTGACGCTGCACGGCTCACCGGACAAATGGGCCGCGCCAGCGCCCGGACTCCCGGGCATCAACCGAACCCCAGTCGTGGAGCCCCATGCAGCCGTCCGACCGCCGCCTCGCCAACGCCATCCGCGCCCTCGCGATGGACGCGGTCGAGGCTGCGAACAGCGGCCATCCCGGCATGCCGATGGGTATGGCCGACGTGGCGACCGCCTTGTTCACACGGCATCTGAAGTTCGACGCCGCCGATCCGCACTGGCCCGACCGCGACCGGTTCATCCTGTCGGCGGGGCATGGGTCGATGCTGATCTATGCTTTGCTCTACCTGACCGGGTACGAGCGGCCGACGCTCGACGACATCAAGCGCTTTCGCCAGCTCGGCAGCCCAACGGCCGGGCACCCCGAGAATTTCGAACTCCCAGGCATTGAAGTCACAACGGGCCCGCTCGGGCAGGGCGTCGGCATGGCGGTCGGCATGGCGATCGCCGAGCGGCACCTCAATGCCGTCTATGGCGACGAGCTGGTCGACCACCGCACCTTCGTGATCGCCGGCGACGGCGATCTGATGGAGGGCGTGAACCACGAGGCGGTGGGTCTCGCCGGTAATCTCAAGCTCGGGCGGCTGATCGTCCTGTGGGACGATAACAGCATTACGATCGACGGCTCGACCGACCTCTCGCGCAACGAAGACGTCGTGGCGCGCCACCAGGCGGCGCGATGGCACACGACCGAGTGCGATGGGCTCAACGCCGACGATGTCGACCGTGCCATCAAGGAAGCGCTGGCCGATGCGCGGCCAAGCCTGATCCGCTGCCGGACCATCATCGGCTACGGCGCGCCAAACAAGCAGGGCACCGCTGCAACGCATGGCGCGGCTCTGGGCAAGGACGAGGTCGAAGCGGCGCGGGTGGAGCTTGGCCTCGAACCGACGGAGTTCACGGTGCCCGACGACGTGCTGACCGCCTGGCGCGCTGCAGGCAAGCGCGGCGGCATCGAGCATGCGTTGTGGAAAGGGCGGCTGGAGGGGAGCAGGCGCAAGGAGGAGTTTCTCCATCGCGTCAATGGCAAGATCCACGACGGATGGCTGCGGTCTTATGTCGACAAGCTGCTCGGCGACCTGAAGCCGGTCGCCACGCGCAAGGCCTCGGAAATGGCCTTGGAGGCGATCAACGCGGCCATTCCGGCGACCGTCGGGGGCTCGGCGGACCTCACCGGTTCGAACAACACGAAGACGAAGAACATCGAGCCGCTGACGGCGGAGAATTACGCGGGCCGCTACATCTATTACGGCATCCGCGAGTTCGGCATGGCCGCGGCGATGAACGGCATGGCGCTGCACGGCGGAGTCGTCCCCTATGGCGGCACATTCCTCGTCTTCACCGACTACGCGCGGCCCGCGATCCGCCTTTCGGCGCTGCAGAACGCGCGCGTGATCTACGTCATGACCCACGATTCCATCGGGCTGGGCGAGGATGGGCCCACGCACCAGCCGATCGAGCATCTGCAGAGCCTTCGCGCGATGCCGCAGATCGAGGTCTATCGCCCCGCGGATGCGGTGGAGACCGCCGAATGCTGGGCGCTGGCGCTGTGCAGCGACGGGCCGAGCATTCTTGCGCTGACGCGCCAAAACGTCCGCCCGGTCCGCACCGAGAGGAGCGACGAGAATCTGTCTGCGCGTGGCGCGTACCGGCTGAAGGTGGCGCAGAATGCCCGCAAGGTGATCATAATTGCCACCGGTTCAGAGCTAGAAATCGCGCTCGACGCCGCCGGGAAGCTTGAAGCGCAGGGCATTGGCACCGACGTGGTGTCCATGCCGTGTACCGAGCGCTTCGACGCGCAGCCGTGGGATTATCGCGAGGACATCCTGCCGGACGTCAGCAATCGCGAGATCCTGCGTGTCTCGATCGAGGCCGGGGCCACGTTCGGCTGGGAGCGCTACGTCGGGCTTCACGGCCTCAAGATCGGCATCGACCGCTTCGGCGTCTCGGCTCCCGCCAAGGACGCGTACGAATATTTCGGCCTGACCGCCGACAAGGTCGCCACCCGCATCAGCGACTTCATTGAAAAAAGAGGCATTCAATGACGAAAGTTGCAATCAACGGTTTCGGTCGCATCGGCCGGCTGGTCGCCCGCGCGATCCTGGAGCGGCCGGACTGCGGATTGGAGCTGGTGTCGGTGAACGACCTCGCCGACGCGAAGGCGAACGCCTGGCTGTTCAAGCACGACAGCGTGCACGGCAAGTTCCCCGGCGACGTGAAGGCGGAAGGCAACGACATCGTCGTCAACGGAAAGCGCATCCACGTCAGCGCCGAGAAGGACCCGGCCAAGCTCCCGCATCGCGAGCAGGGCGTTGAGCTGGTGCTGGAATGCACCGGCTTCTTCGCCGACCGCGAAAGCGCCCAGAAGCATATCGACGCGGGCGCGAAGCGGGTGCTGATCTCGGCGCCGGCCAAGGGCGTCGACCTCACCGTCGTTTACGGCGTCAACGACGGTAAGCTGACTGCGGACATGACGATCGTCTCCAATGCCTCCTGCACCACCAACTGCCTGGCGCCCGTCGCCAAGGTGCTGAACGATGCGCTCGGTATCGAGCGCGGGCTGATGACGACGGTCCACGCTTACACCAACGACCAGAAGATCCTCGACCAGATCCACAAGGACCTGCGCCGCGCCCGGGCAGCGGCCATGTCGATGATTCCGACCACCACCGGCGCTGCCCGCGCAGTCGGCGAGGTGCTGCCGGAGCTGAAGGGCAAGCTCGACGGCTCGGCGATCCGCGTGCCGGTGCCCGACGTCAGCCTCGTCGACCTGACCTTCACGCCCAAGCGGGACACTACGCGCGACGAGGTCAACCAGATCCTGAAGGCCGCGTCCGAGACGCAGCGCCTCAAGGGCATTCTCGATTACACCGACGAGCCGGTGGTCTCGATCGACCTCCAGCATACGCCGGCAAGCTCGACCATCGACAGCCTCGAGACCGCCGTGCTCGAAGGGAAGCTTGTCAGGGTCGTCAGCTGGTACGACAACGAGTGGGGCTTCTCCAATCGGATGGTCGACACCGGCTGCGCAATGGCCAAGCTCGGCTGAAGTGAGCGAATTCAGAACCCTCGACGACCTGCCGGAGGATCTGACCGCCAAGCGCGTGCTGGTCCGTGTCGACCTCAACGTCCCGATGGATGGGGCGAAGGTGACCGATGACACGCGGCTCCGCGCCATGCTCCCGACGGTGCTCGAACTCAGCGACCGGGGCGCGATCGTTCTGCTGCTATCGCACTTCGGCCGGCCCAAGGGTGAGAAAAGGCCGGACATGTCCACGGCCCAGCTGGTGCTTCCGATCCACCGGCTGGCAGGCCGGTCCGTGCGCTTCATCGAGGATTGCCAGGGGGCGGAGGCCGAACGGGCCGTTACGACCATGTTGCCCGGCAATATCGGCGTGCTTGAGAACACGCGCTTCCATGCCGGCGAGGAGAAGAACGATCCCGAGCTCGCCAAGGCCATGGCCGCGCTCGGCGATTATTACGTCAACGATGCCTTCTCCGCCGCGCATCGTGCGCATGCCTCCACCGAAGGCATCAGCCATTACCTTCCGAGCTTCGCCGGCCGCGCGATGGAGGCCGAGCTCAACGCCCTCGAGCGGGCGCTCGGCAACCCAGAGCGCCCGGTCGCCGCGGTGGTCGGCGGGGCCAAGGTCTCGACCAAGCTCGCGGTCCTCGGCCACCTCGTCGGCAAGGTCGACCACCTGATCATCGGCGGGGGCATGGCCAACACCTTCCTGGCCGCACGCGGCGTGAACGTCGGCAAGTCGTTGTGCGAGCACGAGCTGACCGGCGAGGCGAACGCCATCTTCGACCGTGCCGAGGAAGCCGGCTGCACGATCCACTTGCCGTATGACGTCGTCGTGGCAAAGGAATTCGCGCCCAATCCGCCGTCCTTGCGCACCTGCAACGTGCATGAAGTGCAGCCTGACGAGATGATCCTCGACATCGGCCCCGCGGCCGTCGAGGCGCTCGCCGACGTGCTCAAGACCTGCCGGACGCTCGTCTGGAATGGGCCGGTCGGCGCGTTCGAACTGCCTCCGTTCGACGCTGCTACGGTCGCGCTGGCGAAGACCGCGGCGGCTCTGACCAAGGAGGGTTCGCTCGTCTCGGTCGCCGGCGGCGGCGACACGGTGGCAGCGCTCAACCACGCCGGCGTGGCGCAGGATTTCAGCTTCGTCTCGACCGCGGGCGGGGCATTTCTCGAATGGATGGAAGGGCGTACGCTTCCGGGCGTCGCCGCATTGGAAAAGGCGGGGGTGACGCATGAATCAGTCTGAAATGGCCGCGAAGATCGAGCGCGGCGACGGCTTTATTGCCGCGCTCGACCAGTCGGGCGGGTCCACGCCCAAGGCGCTCAAGGGTTACGGCATCGAGGAAGGCGCGTGGGCGAGCGATGAGGAGATGTTCGAGCTCATCCACCAGATGCGCTCGCGCATCATCACCGCGCCGTGCTTCGGCAGCGGCAAGGTGATTGGGGCGATCCTGTTCGAGCGGACGATGGACGGCCACGTTGGCGGAAAGCCGACTCCGCAGGCGCTGATCGACCAGGGCGTGGTGCCCTTCATCAAGATCGACAAGGGACTCGAAGCCGAGGAGAACGGCGTCCAGATGATGAAGCCGATGCCTGAGCTCGACGCGTTGCTCGAGCGGGCGAAGGGCCTCGGGGTGTTCGGGACCAAGGAGCGCTCGGTGATCAATTCCGCGAACCCGGCGGGGATCGCGGTGCTCGTCGCCCAGCAGTTTCAGGTGGCACGCCAGGTGCTCGCCCACGGAATGATGCCGATCGTCGAGCCGGAGGTGAACATCAAGAGCGCCGATCGCGACGAGTGCGACGGGCTGCTGCTCGATGCGATCTTGGAGGAGCTGAACGAAATTCCGAACGGCCAGCAGGTCATGCTCAAGCTGTCGATTCCCGCTCGGGCCGGACTGTTCGAGCCGCTGGTCGCGCACCCGAAGGTGCTGCGCGTCGTTGCGCTCTCGGGCGGCTTCTCGCGCGAGGAAGCCTGCCGCGAGCTGGCGAAGAACCCCGGCATGATCGCGAGCTTCAGCCGAGCTCTGCTCTCGGACCTGCGCCACCAGCAGAGCGACGAAGAGTTCAATCGGACGCTTGGGACCGCGATCGACGAGATCCATCAAGCCTCGACGGCGAAGGTGCCGGCCTGACGTTGGACGAAGCCGAGTTCGACCCGATCGAGTTCCCGCCGCCGCACCGCACCGCGCCGGCGAATCTCTACCTGATCAGCCCGCAGGAGGTCGGCGGTGCCTTCCCCGATCGCCTGAAGGCGGCGCTGGAGCCGGCCATTGCCGCGGCGTTTCAGCTCCGGGTGAAGGATGTCGACGAGCATGAACTGGCCCGCCTGGCCGAGCCGCTGCAGCGCATCTGCGCGGACGCAGAGGTGGCGTTCATCGTCAACGACAGCATGAATCTCGCCAAGCGGATCGGCGCGGACGGCCTGCACCTCGGTCAGAGCGACGGCGATGTCCGCGAGGCGCGGGCGCTGCTCGGTCCCTCTGCGCAGATCGGCAAGACATGTCACGACAGCCGCCATCTGGCGATGGAAGCCGGAGAGGCCGGAGCGGACTATGTCGCGTTCGGCGCGTTCTACCCCACGACGACCAAGCCGAGCGACTACCGGCCGGAGCCGTCGATCCTAAGCTGGTGGTCTGCTGTCTTTGAAATCCCCTGCGTCGCGATCGGCGGGATCACTGCGGACAACGCCAAGCCGCTGATCGAAGCGGGCGCGGATTTCCTCGCCGTATGCCAAGCGGTGTGGGGCAAAGACGATCCATCAGCCGCTGTGCGGGCGTTTGCACACGTCCTCAGCGGCTCATCTGCCTGACCATCGATTTCAGCGTCTGGGCGTCTTGGATGGCATGACCTTGGATGTCGTTGTTGAAGTAGCACCAGACGGCCCGGCCCCGCCGTGATTGATCAAGAATCCAATCGCTCCAGCCGAGCAGTCCCTCGTCGGAATAGCGGCCCCAATATTTGCCTTGGCCGCCATGGAAGCGGACGTAGGCGATCGGGCCGACGGCGATGCGTTCGGTCGCCGACCCGGGCATGTCGTGGACGCAGAAGGATGCGCAGTGGCGGTCGAGCAGCTTATAGGTCTCGGGCACGTACCAGTCCTTATTGCGGAATTCGAAGACGCTGGTCACGTGTTTAGGCAGAATCCTGAGGAAGCTTTCGAGCCGTTCGAGATTGCGCTTCATGCTTGGCGGCAGCTGGTAAAGCATTGGGCCGAGCCGATCGCCGAGATGCCGGACCGCGCTCATCATCCGCTCGAGCGGCTCCTCGCAATCGAGCAGCTTCTTCGCCTGCGTAAGATAACGGTTCGCCTTCACCGCATAGCAGAAGCCCGGAGGCGCCTGCTTGCGCCACTTGTCGAACGTCTCAGGCTTCGGGAGGTGATAGAAACTGTTGTTGATTTCGACCGTGTCGAATTCCTCGGCATAGCGCTGGAACCAAAGCCGTTGCGGCAAGCCTTCGGGATAGAGGATCCCGCGCCAGTGCTTGTACACCCAGCCCGAGCAGCCGACGTGGATTGGGGAAACAGTTGAAGCCTGCATCGTTGCAACGCGGAAACCTCATTTGCCGCGGAGAGTTGCGTTGCGCGTCCTTCTTGCTTCGATCGCCCTCGGCGTGGCTGCCGCGGCGGCGCTTGCCGAGCAGCCGCAGAAACCCACGTCGGCCAAGAGCAACGGCTGGGTTCCGCCCGGCACGCCGGGTTCGCCGATCGACGGGCAGCTGTTCCACGCGCAGGTGCTGCTCGACGCCGCCGGATTCTCGCCCGGCACCATCGACGGGAAGAAGGGCTCCTCGTTCACGGAGGCGCTGCGCGGCTTCCAGGAAGCGAACGGGCTTCAGGTCACGGGCAAGCTCGATACCCCGACGCGAGAGGCGCTGCTCCGCAATTCCAAGCCGTCGACGATCTACGTGAAGCTCGGTCCGGACGACGTGCGCAGCACCTACGTCTATCCCGAGCCACAGAAGGCGGAAAACCAGGAGGGCATTCCGTTCCTCGGCTACCGCAACATGCTCGAGAAGGTCGCCGAACGCTACCACACGAGCCCAGCGGCAGTGGTGGCGCTGAATGGCCCCGAGAAGCTGATCGGACCGGGACAGACGCTTTGGCTGCCGAACGTTCAGCCGAGATCCCGCGACTACAGCGGTTCGCCCGACAAGGGTCGGTATCTCATGAACCTGCTCAACGTCGACGGTCAGCAGCCGCACGGCAGTTTCGTGCTGATCAAGAAGAAGGACGGCGTGCTCCAGGTCTACGACGGACCGGTGCCCGACGGCGATCCAAACGACGGCAACCTCGAGCTCAGCGGCGACAAGCTCGTCGCGCAATTCCCGGTGACGATGGGCTCGCAGCATGACCCGCTGCCGATCGGCCGCTGGAAAGTGACGAGCTTCTCCTTCCTTCCCAAGTTCCATTATCAGCCGAACCTGTTCTGGGATGCGAAGGACACGGCGACCGAGCATATGCTTGCTCCGGGCCCGAACGGTCCGGTGGGCGTCGCTTGGCTCGATCTTACCAAGGAGCATTACGGCATCCACGGCACGCCCGAGCCTTCCACCATCGGCCATACGGAGAGCCATGGTTGCATCCGCATGACCAACTGGGATGTGATGCGGCTCTCGCGGATCATGCTGAAGCCCGGATTCTCGGCCATCTTCGAGCAGGGAGGTCAGAGCTGAGGCTCGCCGCCACAGCCCTGTTCACGGCCGTTTTCACGGCGGTCGTCGTCAGCGCCTTCTGGATCTGGTTCTACAATTTTCTACCGTCGAGACCGCCGTCGGTTGCGCGCAGCGGAAGCGTGGTGACAGTCACGCCGGCCGAGGCCCCGCCGGTCACCGTCGCGGAGCAGGTCCAGGTCGGTCCATCCGGACTCGCCATTCCTGTTACGGGCGTGAAGGCCGACCAGCTCAGCGACACTTTCGACCAGGCGAGGAGTGAGGGCAGGCGGCACGACGCAATTGACATCATGGCCGCGGAGGGAACGCCGGTCATCGCAGCGGCCGATGGGGCGGTCGAAAAACTGTTCAACAGCGTCCGCGGCGGGCTCACCGTCTATGTCCGCTCACCGGACCACAAATGGGAATATTATTACGCCCACCTGCAGCGTTACGCGCCCGGTCTCCACGAAGGGCAGGAGGTGAAGCGTGGGCAAGTGATCGCCCTCGTTGGCCATACCGGCGATGCGAGCGCGGCTGGCCCGCACCTCCATTTCGCGATCAACACGATGGGGCAGGGCGAGCGCTGGTGGCAGGGCACGCCGATCAACCCCTATCCGCTGCTTGCCGGGAAAAAGGGCAGCGGCTAGGGGCTTCGCGCGATCACCATTCACCGCTCGGCCCCGGAGCGAGTCCGGGGAAAGTCGAAGCCCTGTCTTTCCTCTGTTGGGAAGAAAAGCAGCCCTTCGACAAGCTCAGGGCGAGCGGTTCTTTGAAGGCTCGAACGAAATGAAAATCTCCGGCGTGGACATCCGTCCCGGCAACATCATCGAATATGAGGGCGGCATCTGGCGCGCCGTGAAGATCCAGCACACCCAGCCGGGCAAGGGCGGCGCCTACATGCAGGTCGAGCTCAAGAACCTGATCGACGGGCGCAAGAACAACATCCGCTTCCGCTCCGCCGAGACGGTCGAGCGGGTTCGGCTCGACACCAAGGACTTCCAGTTCCTCTACCATGACGGCGACATGCTCGTGTTCATGGACAAGGACACCTACGACCAGGTCTCGCTCCCGGAGGACCTGCTCGGCGACGCCGCCGACTTCCTCCAGGACGGCATGGACGTGGTGATGGAGCTCTACAACGAGCGGCCGATCAGCGTTCAGCTGCCCGAGCAGGTCGAGGCGACGATCGTCGAGGCCGACGCGGTGGTGAAGGGCCAGACCGCCTCGTCCAGCTACAAGCCTGCCGTGCTCGATAATGGCGTCCGCGTCATGGTCCCGCCGCACATCACCAGCGGCACCAAGATCGTCGTCGACGTGTACAACCGCGAGTACGTCCGCCGCGCCGATTGATGTTCAGGAAGCGCAAGCCATCCTGGTATCTACGCCGATCGCTTGGAGGCCACGGCTTCGCGCTTGATGATCTCGTGAGTATCGGACGACCTGATTTGGAGGATGTTGCTCAGGCTGTTCTGGAGATTTCTCGGAGGCGCAGTAGTCCTGAGTATCCGATTGGCATCGCCAATCCTGCCTCACAGTTCGACATCTTGGCTCTCGCGCAGCGGCTTGAGGCGGAAGGAAGATAATCAGTGGTTTCCCATTCCGGCCTGATCACCGTCATGACTCGCGCCGCGCGCAAGGCGGCTCCGCGGCTGAGGCGCGACTTCGGTGAGGTCGAGCAGCTCCAGGTCAGCCGCAAAGGGCCCGGCGATTTCGTCTCCATGGCGGACAAGCGCGCGGAACAGACGATCGTCGACGAGCTCCGCAAGGCGCGGCCCGACTGGGGCATGCTGCTCGAGGAAGGCGGCGAGATCGAGGGCAATCCCGACAAGCCGCGCTGGATCGTCGATCCGCTCGACGGCACCACCAACTTCCTTCACGGCATCCCGCATTTCTCCATCTCGATCGCGGTCGAGGAGAAGAAACCGGGCGGCGGGACCGAGATCACGCAGGGCCTGGTCTACCAGCCGCTCACAGACGAGGGCTTTTGGGCGGAGAAAGGCCGCGGCGCATGGCTTCATGACGCCAGGCTGCGCGTCTCCGCGCGCCGTGACCTTGCCGACAGCGTGATTGGAACGGGCATTCCTTTCCTCGGCCGCGGCGACATTCCTCAGTGGTCGAAGATCTACAGTGCGGTTGCGCCGCAGGTGGCTGGTATCCGCCGCTTCGGATCGGCCGCGCTCGACCTCGCCTGGGTGGCGGCGGGACGAATGGACGGCTTCTGGGAGGACGATCTCGACCTGTGGGACACCGCGGCGGGCGTACTGCTGGTGCGCGAGGCCGGCGGGTTCGTGACCGACTATCGCGGCGCCGATCGGGCGTTCGAGCGCGGCGAATATGTCGCCGGGTCGGCCGCGATCCACTCGAAGCTGCAGAAGTTGATCGCGAGGGCTTTGCGATAGCGTGTCAAGTGGTTGCGACTAGGACCTCGCTGTCCTAGAGAGCCGCCAAGTTCTCTTGCGCCCCCGGAGTATCCCCCTTGGCAAGCGTCGCCGCAGGCTACCTGCCGATCCTCTTGTTCCTGATCATCGCATTGGGTCTCAGCACCGCATTCGTCGTGCTGCCGATGATCGTTGCGCGCTTCACCGGAGCGCATCAGCCGGATCCCGCCAAGCTCAGCGAATATGAATGCGGCTTCCCAGCGTTCGAGGACGCTCGCGCTGAGTTCGACGTGCGCTTCTACCTTGTCGCGATCCTGTTCATCGTCTTCGACCTCGAAGCGGCGTTCCTGTTTCCCTGGGCCGTCAGCCTCAACTTCACGAAGTGGACCGGCTGGGCGGCGATGATCGTCTTCCTGATCGAGCTGGCCCTCGGCCTGGCCTACGCCTGGAAGAAGGGGGCGCTCGAATGGGAGTGATGCTCCGCCCCGGCGAAGATCGGATGCCGAGCGAAGAAGAGCTCGCGCGTATTTCCGGGCTCCTTCCCGGCGAGGTCGACCAGAAGAAGCTCGAGGAGCTGCGCCAGTCGCTCAACGAGAAGGGTTTCATGGTCACGACGGCCGAGGATCTGTTCACCTGGGCGCGGACCGGATCTTTGTGGTGGATGACCTTCGGCCTCGCCTGCTGCGCAGTCGAGATGATTCACGTCAACATGCCGCGCTACGATCTCGAGCGGTTCGGCGCCGCGCCGCGCGCGTCGCCGCGCCAGTCCGACGTGATGATCGTCGCCGGTACCTTGTGCAACAAGATGGCGCCGGCGCTGCGGCGGGTCTACGACCAGATGAGCGAGCCGCGCTACGTGATCTCGATGGGGAGCTGCGCCAACGGCGGCGGCTACTATCATTACAGCTACAGCGTCGTGCGCGGCTGCGACCGGATCGTGCCGGTGGACATCTACGTGCCCGGCTGCCCACCGACGGCAGAGGCCCTGCTGTACGGAATCCTCCAACTTCAGCGAAAGATCCGCCGCGAAGGGACGATCGAGCGGTGAGCACTTGGCCAGTGGCACAATATTCGTTCGTGCTGAGCGGAAATCAGAGCCTGGCATGACCGCGCTCCATGTCCCTCGCACCGCCTCCGACGAGGGGGTGATCGACGCCGTCAGAAAGGCGCTAGGCGATGCGCTTCTCTCGACCAAGGAGGACGTCGGCGAGATCACTTTGATCGTGCGGCGCGAGAGCGTCGTCGACGTGTGCCGCGCGCTCCGTGACACTCCCGGCCTCGAATATCAGCAGCTGATGGAAATGGCCGGCGTCGACTATCCCGAGAGGCCGGAGCGGTTCGAGATAGTCTACCAGCTCCTCTCGCTGACGAAGAACCGCCGCATCCGAGTGAAGGTTTCGACCGACGAGACGACGCCGGTTCCGAGCGTCACGGGGCTGTGGCCGGTGGCGGGCTGGCTCGAGCGAGAAGTGTACGACATGTACGGCGTGACGTTCGCCGGAAACCCGGACTTGAGACGCATTCTCACCGACTACGGCTTCGAAGGCTATCCGCAGCGCAAGGATTTCCCGCTGACCGGCTACGTCGAGCTCAGATATTCCGAGGCCGAGAAGCGGGTGGTCTATGAGCCCGTCGCGCTTCCGCAGGACTTCCGGACGTTCGACTTTCTCATGCCGTGGGAAGGACCGGAATACCGGCTTCCCGGCGACGAGAAGGCCACTGCCGAAGCGGGCGGGGCGCCTTCGCCGGCTCCAGCGCCCAATGCGCCATCTCCGGAGAGCGCCAAGACTGCAGCGAAGACGCCGAAGACCACGGAAAAGCCTTCGGATACCGGGGCGGGCAAACCTTCG
>DATMHG010000079.1:0-10602 GCA_035555035.1 Sphingomicrobium sp. | reverse complement strand
AAGGAGGCAGCTCGACCGCCGACATCCGGGTGGAGATGCAGCGTACGATGCAGTCCGACTGCGCGGTCTTCCGCACCGACCGTACACTCGCCGAGGGGGTGCAGAAGATCGACGCCGTCTTCACCAGGATGGCCGACGTGCACGTCACCGACCGCAGCCTGATCTGGAACAGCGACCTCGTCGAGACGCTCGAGCTCGACAATCTGCTCGCCCAGGCGGTGGTGACGATGCATTGCGCCGACAACCGCAAGGAAAGCCGCGGCGCGCATATGCAAGAAGATTATCCCGAGCGCGATGACAAGAACTGGATGAAGCACACCGTCGCCTGGTTCGATGCGTGGGGCGGCCACTGGCCGTCAGGCGGAGTGCGCATCGACTGTCGCCCGGTGCACGACTTCACGCTCACCGACGACATCCAGTACATCAAGCCCAAGAAGCGGGTTTACTGAGACTTAGTTCGCTTTTGGTACAACGCGGGCGTCGATGTTCGGCCTATCTCTGGGACGAAAGTTGCGGCGCGGCCAGAGCGGTGGCGAGCGCCCGCCACTGACTTGAGAGATGGCTGCCTCCTGCGACGACCAGAACGCGTCTGTTCGTTTTGATAAGCCTTAGCGCTAGCAAAAACATGTGCTGGTCACGAATGCGATTTGATGCGCGCCCGATCTTGCCGGCAATTCCCCGCTGCCCGGGTCCGCCTCGCGTAAACCACTCCGGATCGTCACGTAACGCACGGGCATAATTCTGTCGAAACCAGGTCTGAAATGCGTCGGAGCTTAACGGCGCCACAGGATCATAGTTCTTCGCGTTCAGCTTCGCCCATTTTCGATAGGCACCGTCGAATGCCGGATCTTCGGGCCCCTTGAACACTTTCGCTTCCAAGTCCTGTGCCAAGGGTCCGAACATCGATGCGAAGAAGATATCTCGTTCGGCAAAGCCTGCCTTTCGTAGCTCGGCGGCGATCTCCGCCTCTTCCGGTTCTGCGCCCCAGACGGTGGCACCTGAAGACCGCGCAAGCCGAGCAGCATACATGTCTTCGCCCGCTTCGTAAGAATCTGTCGGATCGGCGGGGGCAGTGAGCTTGACCATCACGCGCGCCGGATTCGGACCCCACCCAGTGGGAAAGCCTTCAAGAATCACTGCCGCAGGGCGAATGATGCGAAAACTTCGATCCAGCATGCGAAACGTCGGGCTTCGGGGATCGCTGGAGTGAACGACTGCGGCAAACCCCAATCGTTGCTCATGTGACCCATATTCCGCCAACAAGGGCAGAGGATGCTTTTTGAACAGCAACTCTTCGCGTTGCGGCAAGTAGAAGTCGATGAGATTTGCGCTGACAATCGGAGTTGTCGCCGCACAGCCCAAGCTGGCAATGATCAGCATGAGTTGTTGCGGAGTTCTCACGCTTTCTAGTCTATTACAATCATCATAATGTCTGCAATCCTGACCGGAATTCCCGGAAGATTTGGCTCACAACGTCCTCAGCGCCGCTGCATAACCCTGCGCTTTCTTTGCATAATGGGCTGCTGATGTGCGCAGCAGCTGCCGCTCCTCATCCGTCACCTGCCGAACCACCCGTGCGGGCGAGCCGATGATCAGGCTGCCGCGTGGGAACCGCTTGCCCTCCGTAATCAACGCGCCGGCGCCGACAATGCATTCGCGCTCGATCACCGCGCCGTTCAGGATCCGCGCGCCCATGCCGATGAGGCAATCGTCGGCGACGGTGCAGCCGTGAAGGATGGCCTGATGCCCGACCGTCACTCGAGCGCCGATGGTCAGCGGGAAATCCGCGTCGCTATGGCCGACCGAGCCATCCTGGAAGTTCGTCTCGTCGCCAAGCATCAGCGGCGTGTTGTCGCCGCGCAGCACCGCTCCGAACCAGGCGCTCGCCCGAACGCCGAGGCGCACATCGCCGATCAGGTCGGCCGAAGGTGCGGCCCATGCGCCTTCGTCGAGCTGCGGCGAGAGGTTGCCAAGGGCATAGAGCGGCATGGGAGCGCCGGATAGCGGAACCGGTGCCGGACTCAATCATTGCCTGGGCGGAGGCTCCCATGCCCCGCCATGAAATCGATTATGTCCTGAACAAGCTCGAGTGGATGCGCGGCGAGCGCATCTGGCCCAACGGTTTGCGCTATCTGTGGACCGACGCATTCGGCGTCGTGCTCTACGTGTCGCTATTCCGCGAGACGGGCGAGCAGCGCTGGCTGGATCAGGCCAGCTGGCTCGTCGGCGAGGTCGACCGCGTCCTCGGCCGCCCCCGCGGCTACCGAATCGGCGAGGCGCCCGATCGCGACGGGCAATATTTCCATTATCTCGCAATGTGGCTGTTCGCGCTCGCCTGCCTCGGCGACCACGACTCCCGCTATCGCAAAAAGGCTATTCGCGTGGCGAAGGATATCCACCCGCCCTTCGTGCTTCCCGGCCGCGGAGTCATCTGGAAGATGGAGGAAGACTTGTCGGGGCCGTACCCCGGCTATGGCCTCGGCGCGATGGACGCCTTCGACGGCTATGTCTCCTATCGCATTTTGAGCGAGACCGAGCTTGCGGACGAGATTGCCGAGATGCGAGCGATCATGGAGCTGCAGTACCGCTCATTGGATATCGACCAGGATCTCGGCCTCGGCATGATGTTGTGGCTCACCCATTTCTTTCCGGAGGAGGATTGGGCGGTGGTGCAGCGCGCGCTTTGCGTCGGTGCGCTCGACCGGCTGTGGATCGACCCGCCCGGCTATTTCGGGCGCGCAAGCTATGCCCGGCAGGTACGGATCGCATTTGCGAACTATGGAGTTTCGGTCGGACTGCAGAGCCAGGACATCTGGCCGGAACGCGTAGCCGCACTGAATGATTATTTCGACCACTACCGCTCAGGCGACGAATATGACGGTGAGGCAATCACCTGGGTGATGGCCTGCTGCTCGCATTTTCCGGGCGCGTTCGTGTCCGAACGCGTCGCGGGCGAAGCTGCTCCGGCATGATCAAAAGAGAGGGCCGGGCGGAACATCGTACCACCCGGCCCTGTGGTACCCTGGATTGCAGATCAGAACTCGACGTTGATCGAACCCATGAGCGTGCGCGGAGCCCCGAGCTGGACGAACGGCGGATTGCCGAAGTTTGTCCCTGAAAGCGACTGATTCAGACCTCCGCCGAACCCGCCGACGTAGAATTTGTCGAACAGGTTGTAGACGTTGAACTGCAAGTAGGTCTTTTTCAGCACCGGCGAGACCAGCGCGAGATGCGCCCGTACGTTCACGTTCACCAGCCAGTAGGCAGGCGCAGTCGCCGAGAATACCTGCGTTGGAGCCGAGATTGGTCCGGTGAACACCGGCCGGTTATTGTCGAAGATGAATCGCGGTCCCGTGCGCTTGGCGTCCACGCCGAAGTCGATCGGCCCCGCCGTATAGACGGTCGACAGGCCATATTCGTACTTCGGCGCTCCGGATTCGAAATTGCCCTTCGTGAAGGCGCAATTCTGGATGCCGACGACGCTGTTCGGATCGACCGTGTCGCACGTCACGCCAGCCGGCAACCGGCCGCCGATGAGGATGTTGTCCTCGATCCGGCTCCGCATCCACGAACCGAACAGATAGAGGGTCAGGTCCTTGGTCGGCTCGTAGGCGACGGAGCCGTCGATGCCCCATTTGTTCACCGTCCCGAGGTTACGGAACACCGACAGGTTGAGCTCTGGATCGAATGCCTGCGCCTCGCGGTTGGTGAAGTGCGTGTACCAGCCGGACAGCTGCGCCTGGATCTTGCCCGTCCGGTATCGCAGGCCGCCGTCGAAGCTGTCGGTAATCTCCGGCTTCGGTCGCGCCTGGGCCGTGGTCACAGGGAAGAAGAAGCTGTTGTAGAGGTTGTCCGTGCTGGGCGCCGACAGGTTCTTCGAATAGTTCGCGAACGCGCTCAGCGCCGGCGTCAGGTCATAGATCAGGCCGACGTTCGGCAGCAGCTTCTTGTAGGTGAACCGGCGCTTCTGCGGTCCCTGGATCGTCGGGTTGGCCGCCGCGAACAGCGCGTCACGCACCGGATCTTCTCCGGTACACTCGACGAAACCGGAAGCACTGGATGTGAAGCAGAAGTTGTGCAGGTTGCGGATGAAGTACTTGCCGGTGAGGCCGACATCGACCGTCAGCCGGCCGAAGTCGCCGCGATATTCGCCGAACAGCTGGTGAAGCACTGCGAAAGAGAGGCGATCGCGCTTCTCGAGAACGGTGCCGGTGACGTCGGTCTGCGGGTCGTTGATCGGAAAGACGTTAACGGGATCGCCGTTCTGCCGAAGCAGGCCGACCTCGCCCGTCTGCCGATGGCGGGCGTCGTCAAGCGTATAGCCGACGCGGAACGACTGGTGGGGCGCGAAGTCCCACCGAAGGTTCGAGATGACGCCATAGCGATCGGTGTGGGTCTGGCTAGGAGCGAGCACTGACACCGTATCAAGAGTATCGCCATCTCCGTTGATGTCGCGCCCGAAGAACGGAGCACCGCCGAAGAAGCCGGCGACGCAGGT
The DNA here is from genome assembly GCA_035555035.1 of Sphingomicrobium sp. Taxonomy (GTDB): domain Bacteria; phylum Pseudomonadota; class Alphaproteobacteria; order Sphingomonadales; family Sphingomonadaceae; genus Sphingomicrobium. The sequence goes on along the minus strand of DATMHG010000079.1, from coordinate 6,104 downwards.
CACCTGCGGTCCGTTTGGCGTCGTTGCGCAGTTTGCCCGTCCGTTGCCAGGTCCCGCCGGATTGATGTCGAACAGACCCTCGTTGGCGGTGACGGTGCCACCACCGTTCGCCTTCACATATTGATAGCTGGGATCGACCGTCAGGACGAGATTGTCGGTGAGCGTGAAGCGAGATTCGCCGCGGATATTACCCGTATTGGACGGATTGAAGCGGCGGTCGAACTCGGTGCCGCAGGTCGCGAAATCCCCATTGGGGTCGTTGGCGCCAGGACCGGTCGTCGTGCCCGGCCTGTCGGCAACGCCCGGCTGCGGCGTATCGACCGTGCACGGAGCGTTAATCTGGTAGAAGCGCTCAGCAGCATTCCGCGGAAAGCGGTTCTGCGTATTGGGGCCGACGATGCGCGGAACGATGATCGTCTGACCGTTCCGGGTGATCGTCCGCGTCAGATCCTGCCGAAGCGGCAGCGAGCCGAAGAAATTGTTGCGGTTCTCGTTGTAATTGCCCGCAACGGAGATGAAGTCGCCGTTGGAGCCGATCGGCTGCCAAATCCTGGCGTTGGCCTGTTTCTTGCTGATCTTCCCGAAACCATTGAAAGGCACATCATTCTTCGTCCGCGATGCGGAGATGAACGCTCGCGTGTGCCACGGCCCGAACTCGCCGGTGTTGAGGAGGCCGAACACCCGCCACATGTTCCAGTCGCCGATCGAGCCCACGAAGCGGGCGCCCATCTCCCTCGATGGAGTAATCGTGCGATAGTTCACCGTGCCGCCCACGGCCGATGCGGTCGGCGAGTCGACGTCGGTCGTGCCGAGATTGACGTTCACCTGCTCGATCAGTTCGGGGTCGAGCTGCTGGTTTGAGAAGATGGCATAGTTTCCGCTGTCGTTGAGCGGGACGCCGTCGAAAGTCAGCGAAATGCGGGACGAGTCGAAGCCGCGGATGGTCAACGTGCCGCCGGCGGAGCCGTACGGGTCATTATTCTGAAAGCTCACGCCGGGGACGAGATTGATGGTGTCGAGGATCGTCTGTCCCGGATTCTGACGGGATATGACCTCCTGGGTGAGAACGACCTTCGCCTTCGGCGTGTCCGGCGTCTCGATGCCGCCCACGCTTTTGGCGCGGGTGCCGGTGACGACGATCTTTTCGAACTCGACGGTGCCGGTAGATTGAGCGAAAACCGCCGACGGCAGCAGCGCCGTCGTGCACAGCAATACGAATTTCTTCACGGGAACTCCCCCTGCAACGCACTATGAAATTCATGGATGAGCGAGCCGCCAGGTTTGAATTGCGACGGCTCAGCTCACACCCGATGACGCTAAGAGTTGAACGATGTTTCAGTTTTGTGACAGGAGTCCTCGCTAACAGCAGCCGGGCTCGTCACGCAACCGCCTCACCGGACGGTTAACGGTCCCGAATCGCTCCAAATTTCGAGGAATCCGAAGCTTCTCCGATGTGGCGTTACCTGATTACAACAGCTCTGCTTTTTTTGTTCGCGGTGGAACCTTTTCCGGCTTTCGCCGCAAGGCCGGCGCGACGCGGGCTGATCGAGGTTCAGATTCTCGCTTTCAACGACTTCCACGGGAATATCGAGTCGCCCAAGCTGACGGTGCCAGCGGCCGATTCGACTGGACGTGAAGTCCCTGTTCCGGCGGGTGGGGCCGCCTATCTCGCCGGCGCTCTAGAAAAGCTGCGCAAAGGCCATGCCTACAGCATCACGGTCTCGGCCGGTGACCTGATCGGAGCCTCGCCGCTCGTCTCCGCCTACTTTCTCGACGAACCGACCATCCACGCAATGAATACGATGCACCTCGATCTCAATGCGGTCGGCAATCACGAGTTCGACCGCGGCTCAAATGAGCTGCTGAGGATGCAGCACGGCGGCTGCTCGAAATACACGCGCCGCACGCCTTGCGCACTCGAGCCGTTCCACGGCGCGCGGTTCCAATTCCTCGCCGCCAACGTGCTGCGGCAGGACGGCTCGACCATTTTCCCGGCGACGGCGATCCGGCAGTTCGGACCAGTGAAGATCGGCTTCATCGGGATGACGCTGAAGGAAACGGCGGTCCTCGCGACTCCATCCGGCGTCGCTGGGCTTCGCTTCGCCGACGAGGCGCAAACCGCCAACGCTCTGGTCCCCAAGCTCAGAGCGGAAGGCGCCGACGCGATCGTTCTCCTGATCCATCAGGGCGGCTATCTGACGCCTTATTACGACCGCTCATGCAAGGGGCTGACTGGACCTATTCTCCCAATCCTCGACAAGCTCGACCCGGCGATCAGCGTCGTCGTCTCCGGCCACACCCACAACGCGTACATCTGCGACATCGCCGAGAAGGGCGGCGGCAGCCGACTCCTCACCAGCGCAGGTAAATACGGCACCCTGCTGACGGACATTCGGCTGCGTTTCAGCCGTTCGCATAAGCTGATTGGACGCGAGGCGCGCTTCCACATTGTGCAGGGCGAAAGCTTCTCGGACGAAGCCGGGAATTTCCCGCTCACCACCGTCGTGCCAATCGACCGGCCGGAGCCGCGAATCTCGGCGATCGTCGCCCGCTATTCGGCCGCCGCCCGGCCGATCGGCGATCGCGTGGTTGCCCATCTCAGTGCACCGATCAGCGCCAAACAGGATGAAGATGGAGGACAGCGCCTCGGAGAACTGATCGCCGACGCGCAGCTCGCCTGGGCGCGTGCCCACGGCGATCCCGACACGCAAGTTGCCTTCATGAATGGCGGCGGAGTTCGGACCGATCTCGTGCCGGGTCCCCGCGGCGTGGTCACCTACGGTCAGCTGTTCTCGCTTCAGCCGTTCGGGAACGGTCTCGTTGTGCAGACGCTAAGCGGTGCCGAGCTGAAGCAATTGCTCGAACAGCAATTCGCCAACCCGCAGCTGCTCTCGCCTTCGGCCGGATTCGCATTCGTTTACGATCCCGCGCGGCCGGTCGGGCAGCGCCTGGTCTCCGCCACGCTCGACGGCAAGCCGATCGACCCAGGCGCGTCCTACCGCGTGGTGACCAACAGCTTCATGGCGAGCGGCGGGGACAATTACACGGTGCTGCGCAACGGCACGAACCGTCGTGACGTCGGCGTCGATATCGACGCGCTCGAGGCCTATCTGGCGGCGGACAAAGCCCAGCCGCTGGCCAATCGCGTCAAGAAGGGGGAGCGACTGCCGGACCTTCGACTGCTCGATAGCCTCACATCATTTGAATGGTGCCCAGGAGAGGACTCGAACCTCCACGCCCTTGCGAGCGCCAGCACCTGAAGCTGGTGCGTCTACCAATTCCGCCACCTGGGCACTTGCGTCATTTTTGGCAGGCCGCGGCGCTTAAGGGGCCGCCGCCCGCCTTGTCAATGTAGGAAGGCTGGGGCTATCGCGCCACCCCATGATCGAGCGCGACGAAGAGCTTGTCACGGTATTCGGAGGCGGCGGATTCATCGGCCGCTACGTCTGCGAGGCCCTCTTCAAAGCGGGCGTCAGGGTGCGGATCGCGAGCCGTGATCCACGCAATGCGTATTTCATCCAGCCGCTCGCGCAGGTCGGCCAATTTGGCTTCGAGCAAGCGGACATCACCAACGTCGACTCCGTGCGTAACGCGGTCCACGGCGCGGATGCAGTCATCAATCTGTGCGGCGTCTTCGGAGCAAAGATGCGCGTCGTTCACATCGACGGCGCCCGCAATATCGCCCAGGCGGCGCGCGACGCGGAAGTGAAGGCGCTGGTCCATATCTCTGCGATCGGAGCGGATGTACATTCGCAGTCGCTTTACGGGGAATCGAAAGGCGAAGGCGAAATCGCTGTTCGCGAGGCCTTCTCCAGCGCCACCGTGATCCGCCCGTCACTGGTGTTCGGGCCCGAAGACAATCTTACCAACCGCTTCGCCGCGATGGCTCGGCTGCCGTTCCTCCCGGTGATCGCGGCTAAACGTAATTTCCAGCCGGTCTATGTGCGCGACCTCGGCAACGCGATCGCGCTCGCGGCGCTCCAGCCGCAGACCTACGGCGGCAAGACCTATGAGATCGGCGGACCGCAGGTCATGAGCATGGTCGAGCTTCACCGGGCGATCCTCGACATCACCGGCCAGACGCCGGAGATCACGCCCTTGCCCGATATGTTCGGCAATCTGTTGTCCTACTTCGGCTGGCTGCCGGGTGCACCGCTCACGCGCGACCAGTGGCTGATGCTCCAGCGCGACAATGTGCCCTCGGGCGAGTTGCCCGGCCTCGAAGCGTTCGGGATTGCGCCCGCGCCGCTCGCCGCCGTCGGCTACGAATGGCTCGGGCGGTTCCGTCACGGCGGCAGGTTCACCGGCGCGCGAATTCATTTGACGGGTACCACGTGAGGCTCGACGCCTAGCCGATGCCAATCCTGCTGATCGCCATCATCCTCGGCATCGTCGAGGGCGTCACCGAATTCCTGCCCGTCTCGTCGACGGGCCACCTGATCCTCGCGACCGAGCTCTTGGGCTTCGATGCCGAGAAGTGGGCGGCGTTCAACGTCATCATCCAGCTTGGAGCGATCCTCGCGATCGTGGTGCTTTACTGGCGCACCTTCTGGGCGGTGATCGAAGGGATGATCCGCCGCAATGCCATGTCGTGGCGCTTTGTCCGCAACATCGTGATCGGCTTCCTGCCGTCGGCGATCCTCGGGTTCATCCTGATCAAGCATATCGAGGCGCTGCTCGGAAACGGCACAGTCGTCGCGATTGCGCTGATCGTCGGCGGAATTGCGATCCTGATCATCGAAAGGATGGTCAAACGAACCGACATCGTCGGGGTCGCGGAAATGCCGATGAAGACTGCGGTGGCCATCGGCATCGCGCAGTGCCTGGCGATGATCCCGGGCGTCAGCCGTTCGGGGGCGACCATCATGGGCGCCTTGACCCTCGGCGTGGAGCGCCGGACCGCTGCTGAGTTCAGCTTCTTTCTCGCCATCCCGACGATGCTGGGGGCAACCACGCTGGAACTGCTGAAGCATCGGGAGGCCCTCATGGGCGGCGCGCATGGCGTGGGATTCGGGACAGTCGCGGTCGGGTTCGTCGTCAGCTTCGTCGTCGCGATCGTCGTGGTCCGCGGCTTCGTCCATTACATCTCGCGTCACGGCTTCGCGCCATTCGCCTGGTACCGCATCATCGTCGGTGCAGCGGCCCTTGCGTGGCTGACAATGCGGTGAGTTTATCTCGCACTTTCAACGTGCTAGACTGACTGCATGCGCAAGACCCTAATCCTGCTTCCGCTCTTGCTCTGCGCGAGCCCGGCGTTCGCGCAAGAAGCGCCTCCGCCGCAGCTTCCGCCCGAGCTTACCGATCCAGCGACCTTCCAGCGGCTCGCCGGCCAGATGCAGGCTTTATCGCAGGCTCTGCTCGACGTCAGGGTTGGCGGGGTCGAGGCAGCGCTCGAGGGCCGCGAAGCCACACCTCAGGAAAGACGCACCACCGTCGGCGATCTCGCCCGCCGCAAGGACCCCGACTTCGACCGTCACCTGCAACAGCGAATGGCAGCGGTCGGGCCTCAGATCCAACGGAGCGTGAAGGCCGTCAACCGTGCTCTTCCGGAGATGATGAGGAGCGTCGAGGACGCGCGGCGGGCGCTCGATCGGGCGCTCGCGAATATGCCCGATCCCGATTACCCGAAGCGCTAGACCTCGCCGCAACCCACGCTAAAGCTGCCTCGCCATGTGGCAGCTCTTCCAGTTCCCGCTCTGCCCCTTTTCACGCAAGGTCCGGCTCGTCCTCGCCGAGAAGGGAGTCGGCCATGAGCTCGTGCGCGAGAACCCATGGGAGAAGCGCGACGAGTTCATCGACCTGAACCCGGCCGGCGAGACTCCGGTGATGGTCGAGGCCGACCAGGGCGTCACCCTCATCGGCTCCCAACCGATCGTCGAATATTTCGACGAAACGGTCGACCGAATGCCGATGATCCACGGCAATGCGCAGCTCCGGGCGGAGATCCGGCGGATGACCGAATGGTTCGATATCAAGCTCTATCGCGAGGCGGTCGAGCCGCTGATGAACGAGCGGATGCGCAAGCGCCTGGTTAGCCGTGAAAGTCCCGACACGCGCATCCTGCGCGAGGCGATGCGCATTGCGTCTGAGCATCTCGATTATCT
>DATMHG010000078.1:0-15890 GCA_035555035.1 Sphingomicrobium sp. | reverse complement strand
GCAATCGGTGCGACCGATGCGGAAACCCTGTCGCAATATGTCGCTGTGGGCGAGCTGTGCCTCGACGGCCGAATCGCAGCGTCCCCCGGTGTGCTGCTCGCGGCGATTCACGCCTCCGCGCTCGACAAAGGCCTGATCTGTCCCGCAGCGCAGGGCAGCGAAGCGGCTTGGGCTGGCGAGCTCGACGTCATCGCCGCGCCCGACCTCCTCGCCCTGCTCGCACACCTCAAAGGCACCGCCTTGGTGTCCGCGCCGGCTTCCGCCGAAGTGGAGCCGCCCGAAGGCGGCCCGGATCTCGCGCAGGTGAAAGGCCAGGAGGTCGCCAAGCGCGCGCTCGAGATCGCCGCGGCAGGCGGACACAACCTTCTGATGAGCGGACCGCCGGGTGCGGGCAAGTCGCTTCTCGCCGCGTGCCTTCCGGGCATCCTTCCACCGCTGCAGCCGAGCGAAGCCCTCGAAGTATCGATGGTCGCTTCTGTCGCGGGCGAGCTCAACGGCGGCAAGATCCGCCGCCGCCGCCCGTTCCGAGCCCCGCATCATAGCGCATCCATGCCGGCGCTCGTCGGCGGCGGCCTGCGCGTGCGCCCCGGCGAGATCAGCCTCGCGCACCTCGGCGTGTTGTTCCTCGACGAGTTGCCGGAATTCCAGCGGACGGTTCTCGATTCCCTCCGCCAACCGCTCGAGACCGGCAACGTCAGCGTCGCGCGGGCGAACACGCACGTAACTTTTCCGGCGAGAGTGCAGCTGATCGCAGCGATGAATCCGTGCCGGTGCGGCCATCTCGGCGATCCCGCGCTCGCGTGCAGCCGCGCGCCGCGCTGCGCGGCCGATTACCAGGCGCGCCTGTCCGGGCCGCTGCTCGATCGCATCGACCTTCACGTTGAGGTCGCCGGCGTCTCCGCTGCCGACCTGACGCTCCCCCCATCGGCGGAAGGAAGCGCCGAAGTCGCGCGGCGCGTTGCTGCGGCACGGCAAGTCCAGGCCGATCGCTACAACGGCCATGGCCCGCGCACGAATGCCGAAGCCGATGGAGAGCTTCTCGATCGCGTGGCGACGCCCGATGATCCCGGACGCAAGCTGCTCGCCGATGCCGCGGCGGCGATGCGCCTGTCCGCGCGCGGCTTCCACCGCGTCCTCCGAGTCTCCCGCACCATCGCCGATCTCGCCGGCGCCGAGCAGGTCGGCCGAATCCACGTCGCCGAAGCTCTCAGCTATCGCCGGCAGGCACCACGGAATTAGTTGCGCTATTGAAATGAGCGGCTAGCATCCGTTCACCGCAAGAGGGGAGGCGAGTAATGAACTCCGATTTGACACCGGTCGACTGGGCCAAGCGCCCGCTCCAGAAATATGCCGACTTCACCGGCCGCGCACCAAGAGCTGAATATTGGTGGTACGCGCTCGCGCTGATCGTGGTCGCGATCGTGCTCAGCGTCATCGAGAGCATTTTGGGACTGCGCGGGATGGTGTTCGGAATCTACGGTCCCCTAACAGCCCTGCTATGGGTGGCTACGATCGTGCCCGGTCTGGCGGTCGGCGTTCGGCGGCTTCATGACACCAGTCGGAGCGGCTGGTGGCTGCTCCTGCTTGTGCCGTACTTGATTACTGTGCTCATGGCGGTGCGCGCGATGGCGGCGGGCAGTATGGCTGGACTTGCCTCGGCCGGTTTGTTGAGCCTGATCGGGATCGTCTGCTGCATCGGCTTTCTCGTGCTGATGGTCTTGCCGGGTACGCCCGGCGACAATCGCTACGGCCCTAATCCTTACGGCGACCGTGGCGGCACTGTTCCTGCAGAGTAGCAGCCCTGGTTGCCGCAGCGGACCCGCGCCGCTAGCTAAGTCGGCGCGTGCCCCTGTGGCGGAATGGTAGACGCGCTCGACTCAAAATCGAGTTCCTTCACCGGAGTGTCCGTTCGAGTCGGACCAGGGGCACCAATCCTCCCCGCTCGCGGGAAGGTGGCAGTCGCGCAGCGGCTGACGGAGGCGGTTCGGGGACCTGCACGGCGCCCCCTCCACCATACAGGCTTCGCTGCATGGTCCCCCTCCCCGTCCCGGGGAGGATCAGATATGCTGCGACGCCATGGATGCCCGGACCAGGAGACAGCAGCAGCTCGAAGAAGAGCATGGTGATGAAGCGCGCGTCCTTGCAGAAGCGATCACCGTCAAACGCGATCGGCTGCTCGCGTCGCTGACTCTTGTTGCGGGCATCGGGCTGATCGTCGGGCTTCCGTTCGCGCTGCGCGAAGGCGCCGAATTCTTCATGCCTGTGACTGCCGCGCTGGTCGTCGCGATCGCTTTGGTGCCGCTGCTCGAGTGGTTCGAACGGCGCGGAATACCATCGAAGGTCTCGGCGGGCCTGTGCGTCCTCATCTTCCTGCTGATCGCAATCTTTGCGATCGGCTCGATCGTTGTGCCGGCGAGCGACTGGGTGGCGCAGGCGCCGACCAAGGTCACGAAAGTACGCGCGGCGCTCGAGCCCGTCTTCGATCTCTACAAGAATCTCGACCGGTTCGTCGATCGCGTCGCCAATCAGATTCAGCTCACTCACGCGGCGCACACTCGAACAGTCACGATCGAGCAGCCGAACTCGCTGATGGGCCTGCTCGCCACGTCGGCGCCGCACCTCCTGATCCAGCTGTTCTTCGCTCTGCTGGTGATCTTCTTCTTCCTCGCCGGCTGGACCGCGATGCGGAAGCGGACGATCGTCAGCCGCGGCAGTTTCGAAGGCGCTCTGACCACTGCTCGGGTGATCCAGCAGGTGGTGGACGCGACCTCGACTTATCTGGGGACGATCACGCTGATCAACATCGGCCTCGGGGCGCTGACCGCGGGCGCGTTGTGGCTCCTCGGAATGCCCTCGCCGGTGATGTGGGGCGGCATCGTCGCGCTGGCCAACTACGTCCCTTATCTGGGTCCGATCGTATCGGCGGTGCTGCTGTTTCTCGGCGGACTCATGACCTACCCCGACATCTGGGGAGCGTTGGAGCCGCCGGCTGTATTCATCTGCTTCCACCTGATCGAGGCCAATTTCTTCACGCCGATGGTGGTCGGGCACCGGCTCACCATAAGCCCGCTTTCGATCCTCGTTTCGCTGTCGTTCTGGGCCTGGATCTGGGGCACGACGGGAGCGCTGCTTGCGGTCCCGCTGCTGATCATCATGAAGACAGTGTTCTCGGCGGCGGGCACGCCGGACATCGCCGGATTCCTCTTTGAGCACGGCACTTTGACCCACGCCGGAGAGGCGGATGAAGAGGAGGTCGAGGAGCGCCAGGAATTGGAGCCGGCGATGGTTGACACTCCAGAGCGCCCCTCCTAGGTCGCCGCCACGCCAAAAACGCGGGTGTAGCTCAGTTGGTTAGAGCGCCGGCCTGTCACGCCGGAGGTCGCGGGTTCAAGTCCCGTCACTCGCGCCACTTTTCATCCGTTCCTGCAGTAGATTAAACCGTCGCGCATGCGCGAGGACGGATCTGCTTATGCTGCTTTGGGGCTCGAGCCCGATGCAGACTGGACCGAGATCGACCGCGCCTACAAACGCCTCATCAAACGCCATCATCCGGACCGAGAGGGCGGAGACCCTGACCGAGCCGCCGAGATCAATCGCGCCTATCGCGAGCTGCGTGGGCGGCCGGTGCCGGAACAGGCGCTGGAGTTCCACGACGACGAGCCGTTGCCCGGCGGACGCGGGTGGGTGCGGGCGGCGCTGGTGCTCGTCGTTGGCGTCGCTGCGTTGCTCGTCGCGACGGGGCCGGTGACCGCCATCATTCGGCAGCTTTCCGCGGCCCCGCACCAGCCCATGCACCGGTTCTTCGGAGCAGCAGTTCCGGGCGATGTCATGGACCAGCCGATCGACGATGCCGAGGTCAGTCGCGGTATCCGGGATGCGGTGCGGATCGCCGGCCGGCACAATGATTCGGCGCTGCTCAGCGTGAGCCGCGACTGCCATCGCCAGCTGCGGCTCCAGCCGAGCGTGAGGCGCCTCGACCGCTGCGCTGCTTTCGACGATGCGGTGGTCCAGATCCAGGACCGAGATCCGATGTGGGACAGGGGCCCGTTCAGCGAGCTCGCGGTGACCGGGCGTCAGTGGAGTGCGGCGTCGGCGTTATCGAATGACTATTTGGCGGTCGACGGCCGGCTCGATCGGATCCGCCTGCAGGTCGAGCTCGCGCTAGCCCAGCGCTGAACTAATGCTGGCCTGACTGGCCGCCTGAGGCCGCCTGCGACTTGCCGAGGGGCGCCTCGTTCGATGCCACAGTGTCGCCGGACAGCGCGTATTTGAGATTGTCCGAGGCCTCGAACTTTTGCGCGTAATCCTCATGGACTGCCTCGTCCGACGCCTTGCGTGCGACGAGGTTGAAGCGGACCGCGACGCGCTTGTTGCCGCGCATCGACGGCGCGAGCTTGATCGGCTCAGCGCCCGGAATGTCCTTGATCGCCTCGGCGACGCTCGACGGCGTACCGGCGGTCACGTGCACGGCGGCGAGAGCAGCATTGCGCAGCGCAACCGCATTCGGCTCCCGGCCGGCATAAGCCTTCACGAACGCCGCCGGCTGGCCCCATCCGCCGGCCCAGCGGTAGAAGATATGCGCGCCGACGATGGCGTTCTTGGCCAGCGTCGAAGCCCAGTAGGGAACGACGTAATTGGCGTGATAATGGGTCGCGTACCCGACCGGCGCATAGACGTAGCCGCTGAGCGCCGCCTCGGCGATCCGATAGGCGCGCTTCCATCCGTCCGCATCGGGCTGGCGGTACATCGAGCCGTCGCAGGTGAAGGTGAACTGGCAGCCGGTCGGACGCGTCGAACCTTCATAGACGACGCCGCAGACGGTCGCTGGGAAGGCCGGATGGCGCACGCGGTTGAGGACGACCTGCGCGACGGCACGTTCGCCATTATCGTCTTGGCTGCCGGCCTCGTAATAGACGGCGCTGGCAAGGCACTCGAGCGCCTGCGATCGCGCCGCTTTGTCGCCGGTGAACACGAACGGTTTTGCGGCCGGGTTCGGCCCATTCGCGATCGGAATGTCCTGGTTGACCTGCAACGCCTGCTCGGGCGCGAGCTGTCGGATCAGCAGCGGCGGAGGGGCAGGAGGCGCGGCTTGGGGAGCGGAGCGGGATACTTCCGGCGTGGAATTCGCAGCACCACCAACGGCGGCCGCGATGGCCAGGCCGAGGAGCCCGAACCCGATCGTCTCGCGCGGGTGGGCGCGCCACAAGGCGACCGCGCGCAGCTTCACCTGCGCGGCGCTCTTGCGCAGCCCGTCGAGCGGGCGAGAGATACTGATGGCCTCTTGCATGCCCCTTGCTGATATAGAGATCTAATACAGTTTCTTCAATGGAATCCGCCGCCGCGCACCCTTACAGATGCTTGCGGAAGGAACCCGTCGCCATCCATCTCACCAATGGTTTCAATGGGATGATCCAGATTATTCCCATAATGAGATAGAATGCCGTCTGAACGAAAATAGGCCATCGCCCGACCAAATGCGCCAAGCTTGCGACGAACGTCGCCCAGATGGCGATGAGCAGCAGGATCAGCGCGATTCCGGCGAGTGGACGAAGGTTCGGGGAGGGCGGCCGCGGCATTGCGTGCGGCCCATATCAGCCGCCCGGCGGCAAGTCTGCAGAGGCGCTGGCAGTCGATTGCTGCAAGTTTCGAAGAATATGTCGCGAGCGAACTTTATTGCAGCGCTGCGAGCTGCGTCTGGCTGCGCGGATCGAGGTAGCTGATCGTGATCGGCACGGGGCGCGGGAGCAGGATGTGCTCCTCGGGAACCGAGGCCGCCGGCGGATCCTTGCCGAGGAGCCACCGCGCCAGCCTTTCAGCATCCTCCAGGCGGACGCAGCCATGGCTGAGGTTGCGCTCGTCCTGGGTGAAGAGCTCTTTCTTGGGCGTATCGTGAAGATAGATTCCGTCGCCGTTCGGAAGGTCGAACTTGTAGTGGCCCAGCGAATTGGCAGGGCCGGGCAGTTCGCGAACATATATTTGCGAAGCGCCCGCGGCGACCGCTTTCCAGTCGACGCTGTCAGCCGGAATCACGCGTGCATCGTGAGCGAAGGCGGAGACGACCTCATATCCATGTAAGGTGAGATATGCGGGGCCCTGCTTCAGCACGTTCGCGGCGATGAGCGTCCGCGTGAGATCGGCAGGCACGTGCCAGTAGGGGTTCAGGGTCTCGTAATAGAGGGCGTCCTTAAGCGCCGGTGTTGGCGTGTCCGGCTTCCCGACGATCACCCGCATCGAATCCTGAACTCGGCCGTCCTCGATCATGTACAGCCGCGCCGAAGCCGCATCGACCAGCACAAAACGGCCATGCACCGGGATTTGCGCGCCCGCCACCGAATCGACGTAGAGTTGCGGAGCGACGGTGCCCGCGATCGGTCCGAGCGCCGGGTAGAAGCGTGCAAGCCCGTAAGCGCCAGCGCCGACGGCAAGAATCGCGGCGCCGGCGATCAAATACCTGCGAGTGTAAGACGTGATTGCGGTCATCGCCCGTCCTCCGGATCGCAACTATCACGAAGCGTGCCGGGCCGACAACAATCCGGGAATCCTGAACCCCCGAACGGACATTAGCGCCAACCCGTGCAACTGTTCGGCTGAAGCCCAGAGCTGGTCGGGTGTCCGCGCGGAAAGGCCGGTTTATCCTCTCGCGGAATTTGGACGCGCGGATGCGCCTGCTGACAGGGGAGACTGATCATGCGACGGATTGCCCTTGCCTGCGCCGCATTCATGGTTTTGGCTTCGCCGCTCGCTGCCCGGCAGACTGCCCCAGACCAGCCGCTTCCTTCACAAACCGCGCCCGAGCAGAGCAGCCCGCCGTCGCAGCCTCCGGAAGCATCGGCGCCTGCGCTGCCCCCATCGTTCGTTCCGCCGCCCCCGGCGCGCCTCTATGACAATTACCGCCCGAGGGCGCATCACCGCACCACGCAACATCGCCGTGGCCAGGAGCATCGCGAGGGCAAGGAGCATCGCCAGGGCAGGACGCATCACCATGGAACGGCGCATCACCGCGCCATCCATGAGCATCAGCGTCCTCCGCATGCCTCAAAGCGGACGATCCGCCAGTGCCACAGCATGGGCTACAAGGAGATCATGCGGCACAGCAGTTGCCGGGCGCTGATGAGGCAGGACTTGGAAACGGCCGAGCATCGGCATCGCGGTGCTTCGCATCGCCATGGGACTGCGCATCGTCATGACCGCGTGAATCACCGCGGCTCCGCGCATCATCGCGGCCGTGCGCATCACCACGGCTGAGGGACGCCCGCTTCCAGCAAAAGAGACACTCGACCGTCAGCGCCGGCCATCTTTCGGCAATGCGGTTTAGCTGCCAAATCCTGCCCCTCTGCAGAATAGCTTTGTTGGTGCTGCGCCGTTCGTAACAGCTTCAGCTCACCATCAAGCGAGCTTCCTAGCGACCGCTCACCGATCCTGCCGAAGCCGCGCGCGCCAGGTCCACGGCTGCGTCGAGCCGCGAAGCATAAGCGTCGAGCACGGCGGCGGTCCGCACGACATAGGTCCGCGCGTCGTCGAAGCGGCGCTGCTCGATCCCCTCGCGCACTCCGGGCAGCGTCTTTGCGCCGTAGCCGGTGAGCGTGCCTGGGGCATAGACGAGGTTCTGGAACCATGGACGGCCGGGAAGGCCCTGCGGGTCGAGAAGCAGCTGGTCGATGTTCGCGAGCGTCGCGTTGATCCGCGCCTGCGTTGCCGGTGGCAGGCTCTCCTCGCGGCCGAGCATCGCGTCCGCGGCCGAGGCTGAATGCTTCAGATGATCGACCGCATTTTCGAGCGGCAGCATGTCGATGAGCGGCGTGATCCCCTCATCGCGGGGTGCGACAATCGGATCGGTCGGTGAGCTGGCGAGCCGAAAGTCGCCTTCGGTCCTGAGATGTGAGAGGGTGACGTCCTTCTCGCGCTGGTCGGCGGCGAGCTTCTCGATCTGGGCCAGGAAGCGCGAGACGGTCGAAGCGAAGTCGGAATAGCGCACCGGCACGCGCGGCGCGTCGGCGGCGCGCATCACCAGCCTCCCGACCACCTTCGACAGGGCCGCTCCGTATTGCAGTCCCGGATCGTCGAAATGCATAACGTGGTAGAAGCTGTCGTAGACCGAGTGATAGCTCCCGGCGCTCTCGTTCTCGCCGCCGAAGCCGAGGTTCAGCGAGGCGATTCCGAGATGCTGCAAATAGGCGGTGTAGTCCGAGCCTGAGCCGAGCGCCCCGAGCGGCATGTCGCCGCCTGCCTTTGCGGCATCGATCACCTCCGGCTCCTGATGGCCCTGGCCCATGTAGGCTGCGGCGAGGATGCCGGCGCGTCCGCGTTGCGCGGTGGAGACGCCCGTCTTGGGATCGGGCACGTCGTTCGCAGCCTGGTTGAAATAATGCTGCAGCTCATGGCTGCCCTCGCCGCGAAGGAAGCCGCGGCCGTTGGAATCGGTGTTGATGTAAAGCAGCGCCTTCTGCTTGAGCTCCGCCGCGTGCGCCTCGGCCCACTCGGTCGAGCCGAGAAGCCCCGGCTCTTCGCCGTCCCAGCTGGCGTAGACGATGGTTCGCGCCGGCCGCCAGCCCTGGCGGTAAAGCGCGCCGAGCGCCTTCGCTTCGTTCATCAGCGCGACCTGGCCGGTGAGCGGATCCGACGCGCCGAACACCCAGCCATCGTGGTGATTGCCGCGGACAATCCACTGGTCGGGATAGGTCGAGCCCTTGAGCGTGGCGATCACATCGTAAACCGGCTTCAGCGACCAGTCGGACTTCACCGCGAGATGGACCTGCACCGCGTCCGTGCCGCCCCAGTGATAGGCGAGGCCGAGCGCCCCGCGCTCCTTGCCGCTGACCACGGGCCCCTGGAGCGATGCGATGATCTTGCTCGCGTCGCCGTACGAGATGGGCAGCGTCGGGATCTTGAGGATCGTCGTCGCTTCGGCCCGCGTGAGGCGTTTGGCGTTGGGCGTTGCGCCGACGCCGGGAGTCAGCGGATCGCCGGGATAGACCGGCATGTCGGCGACCGAGCCGCGCTGCACGCCCGCCTCGGGACGCCCGCCGCCGCGCGGGTAGACGTCGGCCTCGGCATAGCTGTCATCGGCCGGATCCGAATAGATGAGGCAGCCGACCGCACCATGCTCCTGCGCGAGCTTGGGCTTGAGGCCGCGCCAGCCGCCGCCATAGCGGGCAAGGACGATCTTGCCTTGGACGCTGATGCCGCGTTGCTCGAGCGCGTCATAGTCGTCGGGCATGCCGTAATTCACGTAGACCACCGGCGCGGTGACGTCGCCGTCGCCCTGGTAAGCGACATAAGGCGGAAGCGCAGTCGCCGTGTTCGCGGATGTCACGTCGCCGGGAACCGGAGGCTCCTGTCCGCCGAGCTTCACCCGCTGCGGAGCGACGAGCTCGAGCGTCGTGGAGATGGGCGTAGGGTAGAGGACGTCGAACCGCTCGATGTGCGCGTCCCAGCCCCATTGCTTGAACAGCGCCAGCTCCATGTCCGCATTCGCCTTGTCGTGTGGCGACCCGACGTGGTTCGGCGCCGACGACATCTGCTCGAGCCAGCTCATCTGCTCGGCCGGATTGATCATGCTGTCGAATGCCGCTTCGACCCGGGATTCATTCTGCCGGCTCGCCCCGCTGTTGAGGGCAGCGGCGCTGACGGACTGGGCGGCAAGGATGAGCAATAGGGACACGGGCGCGCCTTTCACCAAATGTGCGGTGGGAGCTGGACGGGTCCGCCCAGACCAACTCGGACTCAATCTTTTAAGGCGCAGTTGCCGCATGTCCAGCGGTTGCCTGGACGGCTGCGCCGCCCGCAGGTGAGGAACGCGCCGGTTGACCAGCCGTTGAAGCGCGAGGGAAAAGGGGCTTCTGGACGATCAAATGGTCGGCAATTTCGACAGCTTCTTCATGGCGGGTTTCGAATGTTCGTCGCACCGGCGGCGGGACGGCGTTCGTCTCGACCTGATCCGCGCCACCGGCCATGACCGGCACGTCTTCCAGGATTATCGCATGTGCAAGAAGTTCGGATTTAGCACCGTTCGCGATGGCCTGCGCTGGCACCGGATCGAGAAAGCGCCGGGCAAGTACGACTGGTCGAGCTGGCTCCCCATGCTCGAGGCCGCAGAGGAGGTGGGGGTGCAGGTTATCTGGGACCTCTTCCACTACGGCTCCCCCGATCACGTCGACCAGGGCGCCGAAGATTTCCCGCAGCGTTTCACCGACTTCGCCCTTGCGGCGATCGAGCTGCAACAGTCGATCAGCGACCGGCCGCCAGTCCTCTGCCCGCTGAACGAGATCAACTTCATCTCCTGGGCGGTCGAGGTCGGATATTTCCCGCGCGCCGGACCCAAGCAAATGGGCTGGTTCAAGCGCCAGCTGGTCAGGACCGGGACGACGGCGGCGCGCGCGATCAAGGAACGATGGCCGAAGGCGACGCTCGTCTGGGCCGAACCGTTGATCCACATCGCTCCGCACGATCATCGCCGCGCTACCCGCCGCGCTGCGGAACAGAATCGCGCGGGCATGTTCGAAGCCTATGATTGGATCGTCGGACGGGCCCAGCCGGAGCTCGGCGGCGACCCCAGCTTCGTCGATATGATCGGGCTCAATTATTACCCGCACAACCAATGGTATTGGAAAGGCCCGACGATCCCGATGGGCCATCACGAATACCGGTCGCTCGCCGACATGCTCCTCGAAATGGCGGAGCGTTATGGCAAGCCGATCTTCCTCTCTGAGACGGGCGCCGAAGGCACGGGTAAGCCGTCGTGGCTTCACTATGTCTGCAGCGAGGTGCGCGACGCGATGGCCCGGGGCGCCGATATCCGGGGCATCTGCTGGTATCCGATCACGGCCTATCCCGGCTGGGACAATTCACGTCACGCGGAGACCGGGCTCTTTTCGACAGTGGTGGCGGACGGAACGCGCCACGTCGACGAACGGCTCCTCGCCGAGTTCGATGTGCAGCGCGAGATGTTAGAGCGCATCCCCAATCAAACGCGTTCGCGCCGGGCGGCCGGCGCTAGGTGACCGGTGCGGCTTGAGGCGTGTCGGAAGGCGTGCCGACGTGAGGCCAACCGTCCTTCCATTCGACGCGATCGATCAGCAGCACCCGGCGGCTGTTGATCTCGTCCTCCTGTGTCTGGCGCGGCTTGTGCACGTCGATCGCATGATAGACGATCCACACTTCGCCGGCCTTATCCGTGACGATCGAATTGTGCCCCGGTGCAAGCCAGCGCTCGCTTTTGAACAACATCAGGCTGTGGGGGACGCCCTTCGCCTGTTCGAGGGTTTCGAACGGTCCCGTCGCGCTCTTCGAGCGGGCGACCATCACGCCATATTCGGCGTCCGGTCCGCAGCAATTGTCGCCGGAATAGAAGAGAAAATAAAAATCGTCACGGCGGATCACCCACGATGCTTCGACGAGCCGGGGAAAGGCGCCGCTCTTGCCGTTGGGCCAAATGAGATCGATCGGGTGACTCTCCGGGGCAAACGAGATCCGGTCTGGGGCGAGCTCCCGCACCTTGATCGGCTCGAAGCCGGACCCCCAGTAGAGCAGGCGTTTGCCGGTGACGGGGTCATCGAACGCCATCGGATCAATATTGTGGAACCCTTTGCCGGCAAGAAACGGGCGCCCAATGTCGACGAACGGCCCGGCCGGCGAATCCGAGGTCGCGACCCCCAGGGCGTGATCGGGCCCGTCGCGGCATTCGTCGGGGGTCGCCGAATAATACATGAAGTAGGTCGTGCCGTCGAAGATGACGCTCGGCGCCCAGAGGTCCTGCGTCGTCCGGGCCCAGTCGGGCTTCTCCGGAAGCGCGTCGCCGAGATGCTCCCAGTCGACGAGATTCTCCGACCGTACGACCTCGATGTTGATCCAGTGGCCGTGCCGCAGGGTTTGGGTTCCGTAGGCGTAGTAATAGCCGTCGGGGGCGAGGATGACCGCCGGATCCGGAAAGTCCTCATCGAGAACCGGGTTCAGATAGGTTTGGCGAGAGGTTCCAGCGGCCGATGGCGCGGAGCCGCCGACGCCGAGATTGGAAAAATCAGGAGAATCGACCGAAGCACGCATTGTGCGTGCATATGGGCGGTTGGGCCGATGGGAAAGCGGCATTGTTCTGCCGCGATTACGCGCCAGAGCTTAATGTCCGCTTTCCGGCGTTGCGGCTGCGGGCTTTGCCTGCAAAGCACGGCCATTTCGAACGAAGGAAGCAGCATGGCAGATTCGGACTCGAGCCTGATCGATGGCAAAATCGAAGAGCTAGGTGATTGGCGAGGCGAGACATTGGCTCGGATCCGCAAGCTGATCCACGACGCGGATCCCGACGTCGTCGAGGAGGTGAAATGGCGCAAACCGTCGAACCCGGCCGGCGTCGCCGTCTGGTCGCACGCGGGCATGATCTGCACCGGCGAAACCTACAGGGACAAGGTCAAGCTGACGTTCGCGAACGGCGCTTCGATTGCGGACCCCGCGGGGCTGTTCAACTCGAGCCTCGAGGGAAACACGCGGCGGGCGATCGACATCGGCAGGGGCGACTCCATCGATGAGAATGCATTTAAGGCGCTCATTCGTGCGGCCGTTGCGCTGAACCTGGCCAAAAAGGCCCGCTGACGCCCGCATCACATCACCGCCGCCAAGTTAACCTTTTCTAAGAACCACGAGCGCACAACTCGCACGCAAGGCTTTGCGGAGGCGAAGGAATGAGCGCGCCTGTTTCAGGCATGAAAGCGGCCGAACAGCCGGCGGCGGAGACGCTGCTGGATGCATTTAAGACGATCGAGCCGGCAGAGCGGCAGAAGCACGAGGCCGTCCTCAATTATTGGCTGTCGATTCGCGGCGAGCGCGAGCTGCCGCCGCTGCGCGACCTCGATCCGCTGGAGATTTCCGATGCCGCGCCGAGCTCGGTCCTGCTCGAGCTGGTTGGCGGCGGCGAGGACGGCGAGATTCGCCACCTGGGTGAGCAGCTGAGGGGGGGCGGCGAGGTCGACCGCGTCAGCGAGGCGCCGCGCCCCTCGATCCTCGCGAGCATTGCCCGCAAGCTCTCGATCGTCGCGGTCTCGCGCAATTTCCTCGCCTTCGAGGATGAATTCTCCGCCAAGAACGAGACGATACGTTGCTGGGTGACCATGCTGCCGTTGAGCTCGGCCGGCGCATGGGTGGATTACGTCTATGCGTTCGTGTCGTTCGGCCCCGCGACCGAAGCCAAGGCTGCCGCGGAGCCGGTCGAGGCCGAAGGAGAGATCGTCGAGGCTGCCGAAGTCCTCGAACCCGAAGCATCCGAGGCTGAGGAGCCGGGCGACATCGTCCCGGAAGTCCTGGAAGTCGTCGAGGTCGCGGCGGACGAACCTGAAGCACCCGAACTCGCCGTGATCGAGGAAGAACCCGAAGTGCCCGAGGTCGAGGACATCGGCGCTTTGCCGGTGGAAGACGTGCTCGAGCTCGACAGCCCGGTTGAGGAGCCCGTCGAACTTGCCGAGCAGCCCGAGGAGGTTCTGCCTGAGCCCAAGCAGGCCGCGGCTACAAAGAAGGAAGCGAGTTTCTCGTTCGACGCTTCGGTCAGCGGATTTTACGCGAAGGCCGTCAAGGTGAAGCCGACGCTTCCGAAAGCGGCCCCCGCGGCGACGAAAGCCATGGCTCCGGTCGAGGAAGAGCCGGTCCCCGCCGTAGAGGGAGAAATTCCGCCGCCGGCAAAGGCCGAAGCGGCGGCTCCAGCACAAGAGAAATCCAAGCCCGCGGCCGACGAAAAGCCGCACAAGACCACATCAGCAACGGAGGGATCCTTGCAGAGTAAACTCACCGAAGTCAGGGCCAAGGCCGATGAGGCCCGCATGGCCAAGCTCAGGGCCAATGTCGCCCTCTACGAGGGCCTGAGTGCGGCATACGACTTCGCGCTCGATGCCGAGGATAAACCCGAAGAGTATCTCAAGATCGTCGAAGGAGCGGGTCTCAAGATCCAGCTCCGCTCGCCGATGCGGCCGGTCGTCAAGCTCGCGTTCGACGGCATGTGCGACGATTCGATGATCGCCCAGCTCGAGGCGGTGCTGGCTTGGGCGATCGACCAGGAGCTGCCGCGTGGCACGCTCGCCAAGCATATCGAGGAAGCCGGCGGAATCGGGCCGATCCTCAGCGGAATGGCCAAAGCCGCCTGATCTTGTCGGAGGCGCGGGGACTTAGTCCCTGCGCTTCGCTTCGCTGAGCTTGAACCCTTCGACGACGGCGTCGACCGCGCACTTGCGGGAGAGTTCCGCAAGGATGTGAATGTCGGCGATGTCAGCTTGGGTCGCGAGCCAATGCGTGCGGCTGGCAATGTCGCGCAGCTCGGCGATGGTCTTTTCCGGAAGCTGCTCCTGCTCCTTGAGCAGCTTCTCGAACACCGCATTGGCGAGCGGCTTCTCGAACTCGAGCCCGACGAACTCCTGGCAGTGCCAGATGACCTTGCAATATTGGTTCTCGAGACCGGGAATGGTGAGCCACACATTGGCATCGACCGAGACGCCCGAAGTGCATTCTATGCGGCAGCCACCGGTCGAAATATCGATCACGCGAACCTGGACCTTGGTGCGGCTTCCTTCGCGCATCGTCGCAGTAAGGCTGAGCGCGGCGCGGTTTGCGCGCCTGCGTTCGGGCTGGCCGTCGGGTCGTTTCGAAGCTGTTGCCATGGGTGAGTCTACCTCGCGCGCTCATTCTCCGTCGCGAGAGTGAAGAAATGGTTGTCAAAAGCTGAATATCGTAAGGCCGTCCGGCGAAGCGAAGCCGTCGAGGGGAACGTCCCATTCGTCCGTCGGGATCGTATCGGCGACGCGTTGCAGCGTCCATCCGACGCCGATCAGCTTCGCAGGGGATTTCTTGAGACGGCCGAGCGCGCGATCGTAATGGCCTTTGCCGCGGCCGAGACGCGTTCCGAAACCGTCGATCGCGATCAGCGGCACGAGAATGAGATCGGGCTCGACGATGGGCGCGCTGCGCTTGGGCTGCATGATCCCGAACGGCCCCGGCTCGAGCGGATCGCCGGCGCGGAATTTGAAGGGCTTCGCCGGATTGTCGAACGCCGGGAAGGCGACGATCCGGCCGACGGCGCGGGCTTCTTCCATCGCCGCAAGCGGACTGATCTCGGAACCGAGCGGCGCATAGCCGCCGACGACCGCGGCATTCGCGCACAGCGAGGTGAGATGATTGGCGAGCCGCTGCTCGAGCCGCGCGCGCTCGCCGTCGCTCAACGTGCGGACATAAGCCTTGCGCGCATCGAGCGCTGCACGCCGCAGCGATTCCTTCGACAGCGGCTCCATTTCAGGCCGCATGCCGGGCGGAAAGGGAGGTGACGGGACCACCATGGCCGTTTGCCCTAAAATCCTCTGACGCCAAAACGTCAGGTGGGCGCCGATTGCTCCGAGCCAGGGCCCGGGCAGGGTCAGCTCCCTAGGATGCTCTATCGCCTCAGGGATTTTCCGAAGGCTCGCACCGGGCAGTACCCGTCGGTTTCGGACTTAGGGATTTGGGGCTTCAGCCTCAAGAGCGTCGGCGAGCGATTCGAGGCGTCCGGCGAGCGCTTCGGCGCGGCTGGCGAGGCGCGGGTCGGGACCAGCCGCCGCTACTGGAGTTCCCTGTTCATCGGGCTTTTCGATCAGCTGGTCGGCAAGGAGGAGCGCGGCGAACAGGAACTGCCGCGACTCCGACAATGTGCCGAGCCCGGCAAGCGCCTCGCGGCTCTTGCCGTCGACCAGCCGCGCCGCGGCGCGGAGATTGTCCTCCTCGCCCTCGCGGCATGCGACCTGATAGGTGCGGCCGGCGATCATCAGGTCGACAAAAGCCGTCATCAGACGGCCGCCTGCCGGATCAGCTCGTCGAGCTCTTCGACGACTTCGCGGACTTTGGCGCGGAGATCCTCGTCGCGCGGCGGGGCAGGTTGGTGCTGCGGGCGT
>DATMHG010000077.1:0-11936 GCA_035555035.1 Sphingomicrobium sp. | reverse complement strand
CAGTCCTAGCAGCTCATAGGCCGCGTGAATCATCCGGTTCAGGCCAGTTTCGTACAGCCCGAGGTCGGCAAGGAAGGCATCGCGCTCGTCCGGGGGCAGAGTGGCGATCTCCGCCTCGATCGCAGCCGAGATGACCACCGCTTTCGCATTTTCCGCCGCCGCCTCGTCGAAGACGCGCTGCGAGAGCGCATTGCCGGTCGCCGCATCCGCTTCGTCGACGTTGCAGACGTAAAGCACGGGCTTGGCTGTCAGCAGTTGCGCGCGCTGCAGAGCCTTCGCCTCTTCGACGTCCTTGGGCTGCGTCAGACGCGCCGGCTTGGACGCGCGCAGCAGCTCGAGTGCCTGCCCCAAGACGGAAGCTTCGATCTTGGCCTCCTTGTCGCCCTGCTGCGCTTTCTTGACGAGACTGGGCACCCGCCGTTCGAGGCTCTCGAGGTCGGCGAGCATCAGCTCGGTCTCGACCGTTTCGGCATCGGCGATCGGATCGACGCGCCCTTCGACGTGGGTGACGTCGCCGCCCTCGAAGCAGCGCAGCACGTGGACGATCGCGTCGACCTCGCGAATGTTGGCTAGGAACTGATTGCCGAGACCTTCGCCCTTCGATGCGCCGCGCACCAGCCCGGCGATGTCGACGAACTCGATCTGGGTCTCGATCTCCAGCGCCGAATTGGCGATGCGCGCGATCTCGTCGAGGCGCTTGTCGGGCACGGCGACGCGGCCGACGTTCGGCTCGATCGTGCAGAAAGGATAATTCGCCGCCTGCGCCGCGGCGGTTTCGGTCAAGGCATTGAAAAGCGTCGATTTGCCGACGTTCGGCAGGCCGACGATGCCGCAGCGGAAGCCCATGAAATCTCCGGATGATTGCGCGTCATCCCGGTCTTGGGTGGCCATCAAAGTAGTACTTTGATGGGGGTCCTTGAGCCGGGAACCGCCTTTTCTTTTGAATGCCGCTAGAAGGAAGGCAGGCCCCGGATCAAGTCCGGGGTGACGCGATCAAGCGAAGTTGAACGAGATGCTCAACCGCTCGCCGCGGACTTGGCCCGGGAGCACCTCGTGCCGCAGCCAGCTCTCCCACATCAGGAGCAATCCCGGGCGCGGTTCGACGGTTACGAACGGCTGCAGGTCTTCGGGTGCATCGTCCCTTCGCTGCGGCGCAGCCATCATCAGCGGCAGGCGGGGGTCCTCGAACCGGATCGGGCCGGATCCCTCAGGTACTTCGACATAGAGCGTGCCCGAGATGATGCTGTGCGGGTGGATGTGTCCACTGTGATGCCCACCGGATTTCAACAGGTTCACCCACAGGCTGTCGAGCCGCAGCTTGCGTGCGCGGCGAAACGCCGCGGCTCGAGCAAATTCGGTCGCATGACGCGTCAGAAACTTCGCCAGCTCCCCGAAATCCGGGTCGCGACGAGGGAGATCGTTGAGCGAGGCGTAACTGGTGTAGCCGGCGTAATGATGCTCGCGCGACCATCGTCGTCCGGCCGCATCGTCCGCCGCCAGTGTACGGATCGAGCGGGAGAGGGCGCGGAGCAAGGCCCCGTCGCCTAGCTCCGCCTCGTAGAGGTTCGTGACGAACAGGCGCCGTGTCATGACTCCCCCGTAGAGTCCTGATATCCAAGCCGGAAGAGGGGTCCGGATGGCGGATGTATTCGTCTCCTATGCGCGGTCCGACGAGCCGCTGGCCGACCGCGTTGCCGAAGCGCTGCGCGCCGAGGGCTATCACGTCTGGCGCGACGACGAGCTGCCGGCGCATCGCGCCTATGCGGAAGTCATCGAGGAACGGCTGAAGTCTGCAAAGGCGGTCGTCGTGCTTTGGTCCGCCGAGGCAGCCAAATCGCAGTGGGTCAGGGCTGAGGCCGATACGGCACGCGCCGCCGGTACTCTCGTGCAGGCGACGATCGACGGCACGATTCCACCACTGCCATTCAACCAGATCCAGTGCGCCGACTTGAGCGGCAGCCCGGGTTCGGCGGGTTGGCGCAAGCTCCTGGCAAGCGTTGCAGCGCTGGCGGGGACGTCGGCTGAACCAAAAGCGCATCCGCGTACGCCGCGCCGGCAAATCTCGGTCTGCGTCCTGCCCTTCGCCAATATGAGCGGCGACATGGAGCAGGAATATTTCAGCGATGGCATCAGCGAGGACATCACGACCGATCTGTCGAAGGTTTCCGCGCTCGAAGTGATCGCCCGGAACACCGCTTTCCAGTTCAAGGGCCAGTCGGTCGACGTCTCGGCGATCGCGCACAAGCTCAATATCAGCCACGTGCTCGAAGGGAGCGTTCGCAAAGCGGGCAATCGGGTGCGGGTGACGGCGCAGCTGATCGACGGCGCGACCGGCGGCCACGTCTGGGCGGACCGGTGGGATCGTGATCTCACCGACATCTTCGCGATTCAGGATGAGATTTCAAAGGCGATCGTCGATGCTCTGAAGCTGAAGCTGCTTCCCGCGGAGAAGAAAGCGATCGAGAATCGCGGCACGAGTAATTCCGATGCCTACAATCTCTATCTGATGGCGCGGCAAACCTGGATCACTGGCGATTTCGGCGACCGTCGGCGCGAGGAGAAAGTGATCCGGATCTGCGGGCGCGCGGTGGAGATCGATCCGGACTATCCGCAAGCCTGGGCCTTGATGGCGCTCGCTCAATCGAACCTTTGCCACGGATTTGCCGCAGACGAAGCGGTGGACGACGGGACGGCAGCCGCCGAGCGGGCGCTCGATCTCGATCCGAACATCGCCGAGGCTCACCTGCCCAAGGCATGGCGGCTGGCTCAAGACGGCCGGCATGAGGAGGCAAATGCGGAGCTCGCGATGGCGCTCGAGCTCGGACCGGAGTCCTGGGAGGTGAACAAGGAGGCCGCGCGCCTGTTCTACCGCCAGCGCAGGCTCGAGGACGCAGCCCGGCACCTCGAGAAAGCCACGACTGTGATGGAGGCGGACTATCACGGCCTCGGCATGTTGTTCGCTTATTATAACGGCCGTGGCGATGCCGACGGGGCACGGCGAATCGCGCAAAAGACAGTGGAGCAGGTCGAAAAGGTTCTGGCAGGCAATCCGGACAATGGAGCGGCTCTCGCCTTCGGGGCGATGAGTCTGGCGGCGCTCGGAAATATGGATCGCGCGCGGGACTGGATCGAGCGATGCCTGCTCGTTGACCCCGACAACCTTCAGATGCGCTACAATCTCGCGTGGGGCCTCAACAAGGTTTTTGGCGATCGGGAAGCGGCGATCGAGATGCTGGGGCCGGTCTTTGCCCGGGCTGGTGCGAATATCATTCGGCTGGCCGCGAACGATCCCAATCTCGACAATTTGCGGGACGACCCGCGCTTCGAAACCATGATTCGGTCGGCCAAGGAGCGCATAGGCCTTACCCAGACCTCTCCGTTCATGAGTTCCGCGGCATCCTGACGACAGTCGCGGAACCTTACTGCTGCTGCAATCTCAGCGCGATCTCACTCATGAAACGCGGATCGTCGCCGTCGGCGAGCCATTCGGCTTCGGCGGCAATCGCGGCGAGCATATCGGACAAAGCCTCGATTTCCGCCTTCGCGTAATTGCCGAGCACGTGAGATGTCACGAGGTCCTTCCGGCCGGGACCGGGATGGCCGATGCCGATGCGCACCCGGCGGAATTCCGGGCCGAGCGCCGCGTCGATCGAGCGCAGGCCATTATGGCCCGCGAGGCCGCCCCCCACGCGTACTTTGACCTTGAACGGCGCGAGATCGAGCTCGTCGTGAAAGACGGTCAGCGCGTCGAGGTCGAGCTTGTAGAAGCGGAGCGCCTGCTGAATCGCGTCGCCGCTGTCGTTCATGAACGTCTGCGGCTTCACAAGCAGGACGCGGTGCTGCCCGACGCGGCCTTCGGAAATGAGGCTTCGGAACTTCTTCTGCCATGGGCCGAAATCGCGCGTTTCCGCGATCACGTCGGCGGCCATGAAGCCGACGTTGTGCCGGTGCAGGGCATATTTGGCGCCTGGATTGCCGAGGCCGACCCACAGTTGCATTGCCGCTCGCTAGCAGGAGCGCGAGCCAAAAAGAAACCGCTCGCCCCGGTGAGGCGAGCGGTTCTGTTATTCGAAGCGGCTCAAGCTTATTCTTCCGAAGCGCCCTCGGCGGGGCCGCCTTCGCCTTCGGCGGCCTCCCCACCTTCGACGGTCGGAACCTCGCCGGCAGGCGCGGTCTCTTCCTCTTCCGCCTTCATCGCCGACGGAGCGACGATCGTGGCGACGGTGAAGTCCTCGTCGGTGTTCGCCGGCTTCACGCCGTCAGGCAGCTTGACCTGGCCGATGTGGACGGAATCGCCGATTTCCAGGCCTCCGAGCGAAATGTGGATCTCGTTCGGGATGCTCGCCGCGTCGCAGACCAGCTCAAGCTCGTGCTGGACGACGTTGAGAACGCCGCCGCGCTTGAGGCCCGGTGAATCCTCCTCATCGTCGAACCGCACCGGCACGGCGACGGTCACCTTGGTATGCTCGCCAATGCGGAGGAAATCGACGTGGACGGGGCGACTGCTGACCGGGTGGAAGTCCACCGCCTTCGGCAGCGTGCGATGGGTCTTTCCCTTGAAGTCGATCATCACGACCGAGTTCATGAAGTGGCCCGTGTGAAGCATCTTGGACAGGAGCTTCTCCTCCACGTGGATCGAGAGGGGCTCCTTCTTTTCGCCGTAAACCACGGCGGGTACCCGTCCATCGCGGCGCAGTGCTCGGGAGGCTCCCTTGCCAGCCCGGTCGCGCGCCTCGGCGGGCAGCGTCAGCTGTTCGCTCATTTGGCTATTCTCCGATTGATCAACTCCCGCCACGCCTCCAGGGATGACCATGGCCGGGAGCGCGCGCCCTAGTGGAGGCGCGGCCGAAAAGCAAGTTCGCGCGTCAGTAGACGCGTGCGGAAGGGATGCCGAACTGCGCGAGCTTGACGAGCACGCTGTCCTTGCCGGCGAGGTGACCGGCGCCGACCGCCACGAACACCGTCCCCGGCGTCTGCATGCGAGCCCGGATCCAGTCGGCCCAGCGGGCATTCCGCTCGGTGAACATCATCCGGTACGTGGATGGCGAGCCGCGCTCGAGCTGCCCGAGGACGCGAACGAACACGCTCTGGTCGCCGCGTTTCCAAGCCGACTGCATCTCGGCCATTGTCTTGGACAGGCTGTTCATCGCCGGCGCCGGGTTCGCATTCTGCGTCGCGGCCGGCGCGGGCGCAGTGGGCGGCAGACGATTGAACATGCTGAGCTGCGAATCGAGCGTCTCGAGGCCCTCCACAGGCTTGCCTTCGGCCTCGGCGACGTGGCGCAGCACCATGTCCGCGCCATTGTTGACCTGCATCCCCTGTGCGCGGCCGGCGCTGATCGCCATTCGCGTGCTCGCAAGGAATGAAGCCGACGGCGTCACGGACAGGCCGCGCAGCTGCGGCACCGGCGGAGCGGTTGGCACTCCCGTCGGCGACCGCTCCGGAATGAGCGTTTCAAGCACGAGCTCATCGGACTTCTCGAACGCGTCCCTGACCTGGTCCTTGAACCATTCCGACTTGCCGTCGAGCGCGTGGAACGTGCCGAAAATGTAGATGGTCGTATCGGCGTCGCGCACCATGAAAATGGCTGGTTGGACACCGGCCGGAGCTGCCGTTGCCGGAGGCACGGCAGGTGTTGCTGCGGCGATCGCTGCTGCAACGAGGAGTCCGGCCATGCACCATCCTTCCGTACGCTCGCGGGCGCATGCGGAAGGCGATTTGCGTAAGGAGCCGTTGCTGAGCGGACTAGCGCACCCTCGAGCGCACGTCATCCGAAGCGAGGCAAGCCCCGCATCCAACTCCCCCCACGCGCATCAGACCCCCCAGCCCGATACCCGACCAAGATGCTCCCTTAGTCATTAAGAAATGTCTAGCGGATTTCGCGACATGTGAATTTTTATCCGCAGCGAAAGGGCACGGGTCCAGCTCCGGATCGGGCTACTGCAACCGCTTCACGTGATAGCCGTCGCGTTTGAGCAGCTCGATCACCGAGTCCTTGCCGGCAAGGTGGCCCGCGCCCACTGCGATCATGATCGCGCCTGGTTGGGCCATGCGTTGCTCGATCCATTTGCTCCAGTTCGCGTTGCGCGTCTTGAGCAAAGCTTGTTCCAGGGCTGGAGAGCCGGCGAGATCGTGATTGAAGCTTCGGGCAATGGCTTTGACGTCGCCGTTTGCCCACGAAGTCAGCATCCGTTTGAATTCGACCTTCGATTCGCCCGACTGATCGATTGCCCCTTCGAGCAGCTGACGCTGAGCGCTCTCGGGTAGCTTGTCGAAGAAGGTCAGCTGCTCGAGATTCGATTCGAGCTCACCGATGGGCTTCCCTTCGCTCGTGAAGGTGTTGCGAAGCACGATTTCGACGCCCTCATCACCCTTGAGACCCATGTCGCGAAACTGATTACCGAGGAGGATGAAGGCTGCGGCCCACGTCTCCATCCTGTCGAGCGCCTGGGGCGGAAGGCCGCTCTCCTTCACCGCTTTGGCAAGCGCCGCGCGCTTATCCGGAGCGACCCGGTCGGCGAGCGGCGGGAGGTTCGGCGTGTTGAAGGCGAGGCTTGCCATTGCCTGCATCAGTTTTTGCGGGTTCTTCTGGTCGACGATCGTCTCGACGACGAGCTGCTGCGAGCTGCCTACGGCCTGGTCGAGCTTGGGTGTCCGCCACTGATAATGTTCGGGTAGCAGGTGAATCGTCCCGAACAGGTAGATGGTCGTATCCGAATCCGTGACGGCCCAGAGCGCAGGCCGCGCCGAGGCCGGTGCGGTCGCGGCGGATGCTGGAGCTGAGCCGAAGGCCAGCAGGGCAGCGACGGGCGCGAAGAGGCGGTGGAGCAGCTTTTTCATTTTGAACTCGCTAGGTGGAGCTTCGCATTTAGGGGCGCAAGCTTGCCGATTGCTGAAGGGCCGAAGGGGCCGCGCGACTTGCCCGCAGCCCATCCATCAGCCAAAGCCCGCCAAACACGCATTCGCTTGTGACGGGGCGCCTTCCTTGAGCCTGAGCTTCCAGGACCTGATCCTCACTCTGCATCGCTATTGGGGTGGGCAGGGCTGCATCATTCTGCAGCCGTACGATATGGAGATGGGGGCAGGGACGTTCCATCCCGCCACGGTGCTGCGATCGCTCGGCCCCGATCCATGGAAGGCGGCTTACGTCCAGCCGTGCCGCCGTCCGACCGACGGACGTTATGGCGAAAACCCCAATCGGCTGGGGCATTATTACCAGTACCAGGTCGTGCTGAAGCCGAGCCCTGACAACCTTCAGGATCTCTACCTCGGCAGCCTGCTCGAGATCGGCATCGATCCGCTGAAGCACGATATCCGCTTCGTCGAGGACGACTGGGAGAGCCCGACGCTCGGCGCCTGGGGCTTGGGCTGGGAGGTCTGGTGCGACGGAATGGAGGTGACGCAGTTCACTTACTTCCAGCAGGTCGGCGGATTCGAATGCCGGCCGGTAACTGGGGAGCTCACCTACGGGCTCGAACGGCTCGCGATGTACATCCAGGGCGTCGACAATGTCTTCGACCTCAGGTTCAACAATGAGGGCGTGAGCTACGGCGACGTATTCCTCGAGAATGAGGTCGAGATGTCGACCTACAATTTCGAGGTGGCGGATACTGACGCGCTCTTGGACCTGTTCCGCAAGGCCGCCGCCGAGTGCGAGCGTTGCCTCGAGGCGAGGCTCCCGATCCCCGCTTACGAGCAGGCGATCAAGGCCAGCCACCTGTTCAACACGCTGCAAGCGAGAGGCGTGATCAGCGTGGCCGAGCGTCAGGCTTACATCGGCCGCGTCCGCGACCTCGCGAAGGCGGCCTGCGCGGCTTGGTTGGAGCGCCGCCAATGATCCTCCCCGGCACGGGGAGGGGGACCATTCGCCGAAGAGCGAATGGTGGAGGGGGCGCGTCGCTGCGCAAACCTGCCGTCTATGCTGCACGCAAGCTGCGGCGACAAATGAGTCCGCCTGAAGTGGCGCTTTGGAGCCAGCTCCGCAGCACCAAGCTGGGATTCAAGGTTCGCCGCCAACATCCGATTGGTCCATATATTGCGGACTTCTTCGTTCCCGTTGCGAAGCTCGTGATCGAAGTGGACGGGAGTCCTCACGATTTTGGCGATCAGTCGCGGCGCCACGAGGCTCGTAACCGATATATGAACGAGCAGGGCCTCCGGGTGCTTCGGATTGCAGCGCGGGAGGTGATGCGCAATTTGGAAGGCACAATCTCTCTCATTGCGGAGCAGGTGACGAGCCCCCTCCACCATTCTTCGGATGGTCCCCCTCCCCATGCTGGGGAGGATTTCTGATGGCCGACTTCCTGCTCGAGCTGCTGTCCGAAGAGATCCCCGCGCGAATGCAGGCGCGGGCGCGCAACGATCTTGCGCGGCTGTTCGCTGAAGGCATGGAGGCAGCGGGCCTGGCGACCGGCGCGATCGACACGCATTCGACGCCGCGGCGGCTGGTGCTGATCGCGCATGACGTCGGCGATGCAACGCAGGCCGCACGGGAGGAGATCAAGGGACCGCGCTCCTCCGCTCCTCCGCAGGCGCTCGAAGGGTTCCTGCGCAAGACGGGCTTGACGCGTGACCAGCTGGAGGAGCGCGACGGCATCCTGTTCGCCGCGGTCGAGCGGCCTGGCCGCGCTGCTGCCGAGGTCATTGCCGAGGCGGTGAAGGGCATCGTCGCGGACTTCCCCTGGCCCAAGTCAATGCGCTGGGGCCCAAATTCATCCAAGAGCAGCTCGCTCCGCTGGGTGCGCCCGCTGCACAGCATCGTCGCAATTCTCGGTGAGCAGATCGTGCCAATCGAGATCGATGGTGTCCGCTCGGGTGCAACCACGGTCGGCCACCGCTTCCATCATCCGGGGGCGATCACCATCGGAGGCGCGCACGATTATGCCCAGAAGCTGCGTGCCTGCCACGTCATCGTCGACCAGGATGAGCGCGAGCGGCTGATCCGGGATTCTGCCGCGAAGGTTGCGGCTGAAGCCGCGCTGACTTTGCTCGACGATGAGGGGCTGGTGGTGGAGAACGCCGGCCTCACCGCCTGGCCGGTGCCGCTCATTGGCCGGTTCGATCCCGACTTCCTCGACGTCCCGCGAGAGGTGATCGTGCTCACCATGCGCACGAACCAGAAGTACTTCGCCTGCATCGACGAGAATGCCGATCTCGCGTCCGCCTTCGTATGCGTCGCCAATGTGAGCGCGAGTGACGGCGGAGCGGCGATCGTCGAAGGCAACCGCCGGGTGCTCGCCGCGCGCCTCGCCGATGCGCGATTCTTCTGGGAGCAGGACCTAAAGGTGCCGCTCGACGAACAAGCGAAGAAGCTCGACGAGATCGTCTTCCACGAAAAGCTCGGCACCATTGCGGACAAGGTCGAGCGGATCGCCAAGCTCGCGCGGTGGCTGATCGAAAGCGGTGTGATCAAAGCCGATGCGGACCAGGTCGAACGCGCCGCCCGGCTGGCCAAGGCGGACCTCGTCACTGGCATGGTTGGCGAGTTCCCCGAGTTGCAGGGAGTCATCGGTGGCTACCTTGCCGATGCCCAGGGCGAGCCAAGAGTCGTCACTGCGGCCATCCGTGATCATTATCGGCCGGTGGGGCAGGGCGATGAGGTGCCGACCGCTCCAGCGACGGTCGCCATCAGCCTGGCAGACAAGCTCGACACGATCTGCGCCTTCTTCGGCATCGATCAGAAGCCGACCGGGTCGAAAGATCCGTTCGCGCTTCGGCGAGCGGCGATTGCGTCGATCGAGCTGATCATTCGCAACCGCCTTCGCCTCTCGCTGACTGGGGCCGTCCGCGGCGCACTCGCGATTCGAGCCGGCCAGATGAAGGAAGCTGATGCGGCACACAGGCTGGACCGGACCGCCTCGGACGTGCTCGAATTCTTTGCGGACCGGCTCAAAGTCCAACAGCGCGACGCCGGAGTCCGGCACGACCTCATCGACGCGGTCTTTTCGCTCGGTGGCGAGGACGATTTGGTCCGGTTGCTTGCCCGGGTCAACGCGTTGCAGGAATTCGTCGAAACCGCAGAGGGCGGCGATTTGCTGACTGCGTACAAGCGTGCCGCAAACATTTTGAAGCGGGAGAAATGGGAGGGCAAATCACAGTCCGGTGTTACCGGCGCTGACTTGGAACCGCACGAACGCGATCTGATTGCTACTCTCGATGCGGCAGAGCCTGCGGCAGTGCAGGGCATAGAGGCTGAAGATTTTACCTCGGCAATGGCCGCATTGGCTTTCATGCGAACGCCTATTGATGACTTTTTCGACCACGTGACGGTCAACGATCCGGATGCGGCCAAACGGGAGCGCCGCCTCAACCTGCTGATGCGCTTTCGCGACGCGGTGAACCGGGTCGCGGATTTCTCGAAGATCGAGGGTTAGCAAATCCGTCATGCCGGACTTGATCCGGCACCCGCCTGCCTACCCGCTGTTCAAGAAAAGGCGGATCCCGGCTCAAGGCCGGGATGACGCATCACATCGGGCGATCGTCAGGCTGGCTCTTTACCGCCGCTGCGCGGAGCGAATCTCGTTCGCGCCATTCCTTCTCGCGGTCGGCGTGCGCCTTCTCGAGCTCGCGGCGACGGTCGACCTCGGTGTTGTAGCGCTCCTTCCACTTGCGCCGGCCTCCGGCGGTCAGGAACACGCCGATCAAAAGGCCGAGAAGGAAGACGAGGGCGTAGATCACCCAGACGTTCGGATCGGTCGTGAAGCTCATCGCGCAACCCCGAAACGGTGGAACTGCGGCGACTACGCTTCAGCGTGCAGCCGCGTTCCCCTCCGGATCGCCCGGTCGAGCCGAGCGGTGGCCCGTCACTTGCCGCCGAGAAGGTTGTCGTGGATCGAGCAGGCTGCCGGGCCGAGAATGACCACGAACAAGGTCGGCAGAATGAACAGGATCAGCGGGACCGTCATGATCGCCGGGAGACGCGCCGCTTTCTCTTCCGCGCGCATCATGCGTTGGTGACGGAACTCGGCCGACAGCACGCGCAGCGCGGAGGCGAGCGGCGTACCGTACTTCTCGGTCTGGATCATGGTCGTGACGACGCCGCGCACCGCCTCGAGGTCGACGCGGTTGGCAAGATTCTCGAACGCGTTGCGGCGCTCGGCGAGGAAGCCGAGCTCGATCGCGGTGAGGCCGAACTCGTCGCCGAGCTCGGGATAGGCCTTGCCGAGTTCCCGCGACACACGCCCGAAAGCGGCATCGACGGTGAGGCCGGCTTCGGCGCAGATGACGAGCAGGTCGAGCGCATCGGGCAGGCCCTTGCGGATCGCGTGGCTGCGCTTGGTGACCTTGTTCTTCAGCCAGATGTCGGGAGCCTTGTAGCTGCCGACCAGCACGCCCGCGACCGTCATGTACTGCCGGATCGACGACCAGTTCGGGAAATAATGCACGACGTAGATCAGGATCACGGCGGCGATCCCGAGCACCACCGGGAGAACGAACCGCGCGAAGATGATGAAGAAGGCTAGGTCCTTGGTACGGATACCGGCCTGCATCAGCCGCTGCTGCGTCTTCTTGACCTGGTCGTCCTGAAGCATCTTGAACTGCGACAGGAGCTGTCGGACGTTGTCCGCCGCCTGGTTGCGGTTCGTGAGCTTCTTGCGTTTGTTGGTGGACGCGACGATGCCGGCTTTCAGCTGCTCGCGGCGTTCGTTCAGAGCCTTCACGCGGCGCGCCATCGGGTCCTTCACCGTGGTTGCCGCATAGATCGCGAGCATCACAGCGAAGGTCGCAACGGCGCTGAGCATCGTTGCGATGTAGATGACATCGAAGCCGAGAATGCTCGGTCCAGAGGGAGGCGCGGCCTGCATGTTTCTACCTTGCCTCCGTTAGATCTCGAAATTGACCATCTTGGCCATGATCGCGGCGCCGATGCCCATCCAGATCAAGCCGCCAAGGCCGGCGACCATCAGGCGCTGGTCGCTGAAGAAGCCGCCCATGTA
>DATMHG010000076.1:0-5631 GCA_035555035.1 Sphingomicrobium sp. | reverse complement strand
GTCCAGTCCTCGACGTCGTTGACGTCGGAGAAAAGGACCCGGCGGTGCCGGTTGTACGGCTGCGGCGCGACGACCGACATTTCTCCGTCGCCGACGTTCACCCGCCTCGCGCGGACAAGGCCGTAATCGCTGAAGCCATATTCGCCTGCTCCGAGTCCGCCGCACGCGGAGAGCCCGGCAGCGCAGGCGAAGATCGCGGCCATTTTCAGAAGCTTCATGCTCAATGTCCCTCAGCCCATCATCTGCCGTACCCAGGCGGCGTCCGGCGCGTCGGGCTTCATCGTAAGATAGCGCGCGAATGCCGCCTTGGCCTCGGCCGGGCGGCCCTGCTTCATCAGCGAAATTCCGTGCCACCGCCATGCATCGGCCGGGGCATCGGGATAGGCGACCGCCGCGGCATAGCTCTGGTCGGCGCGGAGCTGGTCGCCAGGCAGGTTGCGCAGCCGCCAGATCTCGCCCTCGTAGAAGCGCAGCAGCCCGTTCCAGCCGTCCTGGGCCAGCGTCTCTATGAGGTACTGGCTGGCACCTGGATCGTTGAGCTTGACCTGATCGTCGAGAAGCGTCGGGCGGATCTCGGCGATGGTCGACAGATAGCGCTCACGCCGGGCATCATAGGCTTTGCCGGGGACCGTCAGCTCCTCGGCGTCGGTGCGAAGATCGACCATCCGCGAGCCTTCCGGCGGATGGGTGTCGAACAAGCCGCCCTTGTGCCGCTGCTTGCCGCGGTAGCGCGCGCTGGCATTCTCCTCGCCGATCAGCTGCTCCCAGATGTTCGACATCTCGATCGGCGGATAATTGTTCTGCTCCATGAGCTTGACGCCCATCGCGTCGGCCTCGGCTTCCATCTCGCGGCTGTAGCTGAACAGCGACAGGAGGGTGCCGAGCTGCGCCAGCTGGACATAGTCCCCGAGGTAGACGCCCGCGCCGGCGCCGCCGATGCCTGCGAGCATCGAGCCAATCGCGAAAAGGTCCGTCTTGCGCCGCTCGTCGCGCCAGGCGCGGATCTCGTGACGGCGGAGGAAGTGGCCGGCTTCGTGCGCGATCACCCCCGCGAGCTGCGCTTCGTTGCGCATCCGCAAAAGCAGCCCCGAGAAGACGACCGCGAAGCCGCTCGGGAACATCATGGAATTGAAGTCGGGAATCCGCAGCAGGTAGATGCGGAAGTCCTGAGCGGCGGGGCCGCCGACCGTGCCGATGACATTCTTGAGATAGGCGCTGAGGTTCGGATCCTGAATCACGAGGTTGGAGCCGGCGATCTCCTCCTCCGCGCGGTCCATGTCCTTCCACAGGCCCTGCTCGTCCTTGTCGGTCGGCTTGAACCCGGGCCCGACGAGCGGGACCATGTACTGCGGACGAATGCGCGCCTCGGCCATGCCGGCATGGAGCGAAGCCGCCGCCGCCGCTCCGCCGGCGAGCAACGAGCGGCGGGTCAATTCAAGGCAGCGCGCGCACATCAGCGCGCTTCCGCGGCTGCCGCCCGGCGAACGGCCTCACCGGGCTTCATCCGCCCAAGGAGGCGATCGACCATCTGCGCCGCGCCTTGTGGAGTCCTCAAGTCGCCGAACTTGATGCCCGGCATCTGACTTCCGGCAAGCACCACGTTGAACCAGACAACCTGACCCGTCTTGAGATCGACCAGCGATGCGTAGTCGAGCTGCTGCGCACCCCCGATGTTGGGAGCGCAGAAGCCGATAATGCAGCCGGCGAGGCCAAGAATGCCCAAGGCGACCCTGCCGCCCGATGCGACCTCGTCCTCACCATGGAGGAAGAGCGCATAGTCGTAGCCGGTCTTTTGACCCAAACGCACCGCATCGTCTCCCAGCGTCCAGTCGAGCCGGTTGCCGCGCTTGGTCGGCAGATAGTCGCCGAGATATTTGTGGACGACGATGGACTCGTCGACGGCGGCATTCAGTCGCTCGACGTCGGCGAGCTCGTCCGCCGTCACCCGCGGAAGCTCGTTGCGATGCTCGATGATCGTGACCTTGCCGCCGCGCGACGCCTGCTGCGCGCGGAGCGCGGCGATGATGCTGGCGCGCGCCTGATCGGTCCAGTCGGCGCGCGGCTCGACCATTCCGCCGGTGGTCAGCGAGCCGACCGTGACGTCCGGCCGCAGTACGAGCAGCTTATAGTCGCCCTGCGGCGGCGTGAACTGCAGGTTGGCATATTGCTTGGTCTGGACGCATGCGCTCAGCGTCGCGGTTGCAGCCAGCGCGACGAAAACGCGCGATCTACGCATCATGTTCTCTCCAGGAGCGCCCGTGCGCTCCTCCCCACATCTATACGTGCGACAGCATGTCTGAACTGCTGCTGAAAGAAAAGTCCGTATTTCTAGGTGCTTAGCGGGCTGGGCAAGTCACTCCGAGAACTCCGCTCAAGCAGTGGCCGTCGATCGCGGGCGGTCCGACCCGAATGCCGAGCATGGCAGCGAGCGTTGGCATGATATCGGTGGTTTCGACCGCCTGTTGCGGCGCAGCCGGCGCCGCTCCGCGCCGCCAGAACAGGATCGGCACACGCCGGTCGTAATCCCACGGGCTGCCGTGCGTCGCCACATAGGTGGTGGGGTTCGGAATCGGCATGATGTGCGACTTGAGCAGGACGACGATGTCGCCCGAACGCTCCGGATCGTAGGACGCGCGGGCTCGCTGCAGCAAAGTCCATTGGACCGGGTTGCCGGTCGGCATCGGAGTCTTCGCGATCTGATCGCGCGAGAATGCGGCCGCGACCTGCGGGTGTCCGCGATAGCCGGCGAGCGCCTCCCTCAGCACGCGGACGCGATCGGTCGGCTTAAGCGCCTTGTCGATCCAGACATCGCCGCTGAACTCGCCGATCAACACGGGCCCTGCGAGGCCGAGCTTCGCGGCAATCTTCTTGCCCATGGCCGAGGCGCCCAGCGCCGGGTCGACGCGGGCGGCGTCCGTGACGCCGTGCAGCCGGAGGCGCTCCGGAATGTCGAGCCCGCCGTGATCCGCGCTCAGCACCAGAGCGTAATCCACGCCGCTCTTGTCGAGGAAGCTGAAGAAGTCGCCGAGCTCGCGGTCGAGCTCGATCAGCTGGAGGCACATCTCCTGCCCGCCCGGCCCATAAGTGTGGCCGACATAGTCTGTCGCCGACAGGCTGATCGAGAGCAGGTCCGGCATCGCCGCATGGCCGAGCTTCATGTCCTGGATCAGCCCCGCGGCGAGCGCGAGGGTCGAGCCATCGAGCGCGGGCGAGGCCCTGAAACCCGCGGCATCGCCGGCGGCGCGGGCCAGAGTGCCGTTGCCGACGACCTTGCCGCTGCCTTCGAGCGTGATCGGCTGCGCCTTGGTGGCGCAGAACGGCGGCGGCTGTAGTGCCTCGCCCGGAGCCGCGACGACCTGCTGCACGGCGGCGTTGATCTTGCCGACGGCGTCGGGAGGCGAAGCAGCCGCGACATCCGTGGAATAACGCTTCCCGTCCCAGTACCAGCGCTGGTCCGGATGATGTCCCGACATCATCACCGCCGCGCGATCCTTGCCTGAGACCGCAACGTTGCGCGAGGTGGGCCAAACGGCTTTCATCCGATCGCCCAGCGTGGGCATGCGCAGGTGCTGGTCGGAGACTTTGTAGGCGATCGACGAGGTGCCCGGCGCCTGCTCGTTCTCGGCGCAATAGACCATCTTGTCGGAGCGAGTGAGCGACTGGTTGAGCCAGGTGTTGGCAACGATGCCAGTCGTCGCCGGATGATCGCCGGTCAGAAGCGTCGAATGGCCCGGGCAGGTCTCGGTCGCCGCATGGCTTTGATAGCCGTTGCGAAAGACCGTGCCGGACGCGAGGCGCGCGAAGCCGCCGGTCCATTGCGGTCGATATTCGTCCCAGAGGTCGGCGGAGAACTGGTCGACCGAGATGACGACGACGAGCTTCGGCGGAGCTGGGGCCTGAGCTGCCGATTGGGTCGCGAGAAGCGCCGCTGCCGCGGCGATGATGATTTTACGCACCCGAACCATTCCTCCTCGTCACCCCCGCGGAAGCGGGGGTCCCGCTTCCTTATCCAAGCCGCAAGAAAAGCGGGATTCCCGCTTTCGCGGGAAAGACGAACTGGCGCGGGTGTTCAATCCAATTTCGCCCGCAGCCGCTCGTTGACGACCTGGGGGTTGGCCTTGCCGGCCATCGCCTTCATCGTCTGGCCGACGAAGAAGCCGAACAGCTGCTGCTTGCCCGCCTTGTACTCGCCGACCTTGTCGGCATTGGCGGCGAGGATCTTGTCGATCTCGGCGTCGATCGCGCCGGTGTCGCTGGTCTGCTTGAGGCCGCGGCTTTCAACGACCTGCCCCGCCCCTTCGCCGGTCTCGAGCATGATCTCGAACACCTGTTTGGCGATGGTGCCGCTGATCGTGCCCTCGGCGACGAGCCTGAGGAGCTCGGCGGCCTGCGCGGGCGAGACGGGGCATTCGTCGATGGTCTTGCCGAGGCGGTTGAGCGCACCGAACAGCTCGGCGACGACCCAGTTCGACGCCTGCTTGGGCTCTGCGCCGGCGTCGAGCAAAGCGTCGAACCAGCGCGCGGTCTCGACCTCGACGGTCAGCACGCTGGCGTTGTAAGGTGTGATGCCGAGTGCTTCATAACGCTTGCGCTTGGCGTCGGGCAGCTCGGGCAGGCTCTTGCCACACTCTTCGAGGAACGCTTCGTCGAGCTCTAGCGGGAGCAGGTCGGGGTCGGGGAAATAGCGATAGTCGTGCGCGTCTTCCTTGGACCGCAGCGGCCGGGTGACGCCCTTGTCGGGGTCGAACAGCCGGGTCTCCTGCGCGACCGTCCCGCCGCTTTCAATCAGCTCGACCTGGCGCTTCGCCTGATGCTCGACCACGGCCATGACGAAGCGCACGGAATTGACGTTCTTGGTCTCGGTCCGAGTACCCAGCGACTCACCGGGCTTGCGCACGCTGACGTTGACGTCGGCGCGCATTGAGCCCTCTTCCATGTTTCCGTCGCACGAGCCGACGTAACGGAGGATCGCTCTGAGCTTCCGGATGTAAGCGCCTGCTTCGGCGGGCGAACGCATGTCCGGCCGCGAGACGATCTCCATCAGCGCGACGCCGCAGCGGTTCAAGTCGACGTAGCTCATCGTCGGGTGCTGGTCGTGCATCAGCTTGCCCGCGTCCTGCTCGACGTGGATGCGCTCGATGCCGATGCGCTTGGCGGTGCCCTCGTCCTTGTCGTCGGTGAGGACCTCGATCTCGCCCTCGCCGACGAGCGGATGGTAGAGCTGGCTGATCTGATAGCCCTGCGGCAGGTCGGCGTAGAAATAATTCTTGCGATCGAAGCGGGACCATTTGTTGATCTTCGCCTCGAGCGCCATGCCCGTGCGGACCGCCTGGCGGATGCATTCGCGGTTCGGGACCGGAAGCATGCCCGGCATTGCCGCGTCGACGAGGCTCACCTGCGTGTTGGGCTCGGCCCCGAACGTGGTGGAAGCTCCCGAGAAGAGCTTGGCGTTCGAAACCACCTGCGCGTGGATCTCGAGGCCCACCACGACCTCCCACTCGCCGGTAGCGCCCTGGATGCGATACGGTGCTGCAGCGTCAGCCATGCTTTTTCTCAAAATGTTCGGCAGTCAGTCTAAGCTCGGTTTGCAGGATTTGCGCGCTATCACCCGAGACATATGGAATTGCCTCC
>DATMHG010000075.1:0-8531 GCA_035555035.1 Sphingomicrobium sp. | reverse complement strand
CCGCCTCTGTAACCTGGAAATCGAGAGTCCTAGCGGACCGTGCCTCTGCGGATGAGGTTCACGATCGCCAGCAGGATGATCGCTCCGATCAGCGAGTAGAGGAACGTCTCGATCGTGATCGCCTGATTGATGCTGCCGCCGAAGAGCAGGCCGGCAATGACCGCACCGATGATGCCGACGACGATGTTGAGGATAATACCCTGCTGAGCGTCGGTTCTCATGATCAGGCTCGCCAGCCAGCCGCAAATGCCGCCGACGATCAGCCAGACAATAATACCCATGCGCTGTTCCCTCCTGTTCTTTTGACCGGCCGATAGATGCGCGGCCGGCAGCCGGCATCACAGACGCGCGATGCGCTGCGGTTGTTCCGGATTCGGAAGGGTCTGGCAAGAAAATTGGCTAGCGTGGCCGCCCCGAAAGCCGCGTGGAAGCTGGATAGATGTGGCTCAGTAACGATTCTGATGCGCAGCGCTCAGTAGCGCTGCTGGCGCTCGTATTGGTCGCGGTACTGCTTGATGCGAGTGACCCGCAGGCCCGGCATTCCACTGCGGTCGACCGCGCGCTGCCAGCTCGTGAATTCCTCGAGGCTGAGCGTATAGCGCTTGCAGGCTTCGTCGACGCTGAGCAGGCCGCCCGCGACCGCGGCGACGACCTCGGCCTTGCGGCGGACGACCCAGCGCGTGGTGTGCGCAGGGGGAAGCGAGTCGAGCGTCAGCGGCTCGCCGAGCGGTCCGATGACCTGGGCCGGACGAATCTTCTGGTTCTCGAGCATCCCGTCACACCTGCTTAATCATTGACACTGTGTTGCTGTTTAACTGCGGGCCTTAAAAACATTCTGAAACGCGCTGGTTAATCCTCCGGTAGGTCGTCCTTACGCTCCTTTAACCTTGGGGCTTTCTCGGCAAATGCGCCGCCCAATCGTCTGACTGCCTCCTGCCAGCCTTCGCTGGCGGAGAGGGCGCAGGCGATGGCGTCGTTGCGCGAGCGGACATCGCTCTCCTCGACCGAAGCGAGGAGCGCGAGCAGCTCGTTGAGGCTGAGCGGTTCTTCCGCGCTTTCGCGAAAGTTCCCCTCGTGACGCGCCAAACCAGCCCCCCTCGCTGTTTCACCATCGTCGTGGTCTAGGCGCGGATGGTGAAATTCGGGTAAAGACGGGCCAGATCAGACCTCCAATGCGGATCGATTTTCAGCTCGGCCGCCCCTCGGGCGATGCCAGAATCGTCGTCGCCATGTCGGGCGGCGTCGACAGCTCCGTCACGGCTGCGCTCGCTGCCCAGACGGGGGCGGAAGTGATCGGCGTTACGCTACAGCTCTATGACCACGGAGAGGCAGTGCGGCGCAGCGGCGCGTGCTGCGCGGGGCAGGACATCTATGATGCCAAGCAGGTCGCTGACCGCCTCGGCATCGCGCATTACGTGCTCGATTATGAGAGCCGTTTTAAGCGAGGCGTGATCGATCGGTTCGTCGATGAATATGCCCACGGCCGTACGCCTGTGCCGTGCGCGAGCTGCAACCAGGGCGTGAAGTTCGTCGATCTCGTCGCATTTGCGCGCGAGCTCGGCGCGGATTGTCTCGCGACCGGCCACTACGTTCGGCGGGTGCAGAACCGCCACCGCGTCGAGTTGCACAAGGGCGCCGATCCCCGTCGTGACCAGAGCTATTTCCTTTACGGCACCACGCGCGAGCAGCTCGACTTCGTGCGCTTCCCGCTGGGCGATCTGCCCAAGGACGAGGTTCGGCGGATCGCGGCCGAGCTCGGCCTCGAAGTCGCCGCCAACCCCGACAGCCAGGACATCTGCTTCGTTCCGGACGGCGATTATGCCTCGCTGGTGAAGCGGGTGCGCCCCGAGACCGAAGCGCCGGGCGAGATCGTCGATCTGGACGGGCGGGTGCTCGGTCGTCATCGCGGCGTCGTCCACTTCACCGTCGGACAGCGCCGCGGAATCGAGATCGGCGGCCAGCGCGAGCCGCTCTACGTGGTGCGCATCGAGCCCGAGCAACGGCGCATCGTCGTCGGGCCGCGCCGCGCGCTCCGGGTCGAGGCGATGCGTGTCGCCGAGTGGAACTCGATCGGCGAGGATCAGCGCGATGTCACCGTCAAGGTGCGCTCGCTTGCACCGGCAGTTCGCTCAGTTCGCGACGGCGATTGGATCCGCTTCGAGCAGGCGGAATATGGAGTCGCGCCGGGGCAGGCGGCGGTCGTCTACCACGGCACCCGGCTGCTCGGCGGCGGCTGGATTGCCGAGACCACCGCCTCCGCATCACAGAGTGTGTTGGATGCCGCCGCCGCTTAGCGCCGGCGTCCTCCTTTTCCGCGAGCGGGCCGGCGAGATCCAGGTCCTGCTGATCAAGCCAGGCGGCCCGTTCTGGCGCAACAAGCACGCGGGTGCGTGGATGATCCCGAAAGGCAAGGTCGAAGCGGGCGAGCAGCCCGTCGAAGCCGCGCTGCGCGAATTCGAGGAGGAGACGGGCACGCGGCTCAGCAGCGTTCCGTTCGGGCTCGCGAAGGTGCGCCAGGCGGGCGGCAAGTGGGTCGAGGCGTTCGCGAGCGAGGGTGACCTCGATGCGGACGCGATCACCTCGAACGAGTTCGAGGTCGAATGGCCGCCGCGCAGCGGCCGAATGGAGCGCTTCCCCGAGTGCGAGCAGGCGCGCTGGATGTCACTTGCGCTGGCGCGCGAACTTATGCTTCCCAGCCAGCTTCCGCTGCTCGATGCGCTGGAGGCGAAGCTGAAGTCATGAGTTTGCTGTTGTTCCTTGCCGCCGCGGCTGCTCAGACGCCGCACCCTGTTCCGACCACTCCGCCAGCCGTCGCAACGAAAGCCTGGCCGACGCGCGAAGGCGATGTCGTTCTCAAGGATTTCCATTTCCGCTCGGGCGAGACCCTGCCCGAGCTGCGGATGCATTATACGACGCTCGGATCACCGCACCGTAACGCGGCGGGGGTGATCGACAATGCGGTGATGGTGCTCCACGGCACCGGCGGGACGGGGCAGCAGTTCCTGCGGCCGCAATTCGCCGACGAGCTTTACGGTCCCGGCCAGCCGCTCGACATCCGCAAATACTGGATCATCCTTCCCGACAATATCGGCCACGGCAGGTCGTCGAAGCCCTCGGACGGGCTGAGGATGAAATTCCCGAAGTACGACTATGCAGACATGATCGAGGCGCAGCACCGGATGCTGACCGAAGGACTCGGGATCCGCCACATGCGCCTCATCATGGGTACGTCGATGGGCTGCATGCATAGTTTCATGTGGGGCGAGATGTATCCGGACTTTTCAAGCGCGTTGATGCCGCTCGCTTGCGAGCCGATCGAGATCGCCGGCCTCAACCGGATGTGGCGGCAGATGCTGATCGACGGGATCGAGAAGGACCCGGCATGGCAAAGCGGCAATTATTCGAAGGAGCCGGAGAGCGGCCTTCGCACCGCCGCTTCGATCCTCGTCATTGCCGGGTCGGCGCCGCTCAACCTGCAGAAGCAATATCCGACACGCGAGGCGGCGAAGGCCTATGTCGAGCAGGCGGTGGCGCGAGACATGGCGGGCGTGGACGCAGACGACATGATCTACCAGTTCGATTCCTCGCGGAACTACAATCCGTGGCCGAACCTCGAGAAGATCGTTGCGTCGATGATGTGGGTGAACTCGGCCGACGATTTCATCAATCCGCGCAACCTGCCGGTGCCGCAGCAGGCGGTGAAGCGGATGAAGAATGCGCGGTTCCGGCTGATCCCCGAGAGCGCCGAAACGCACGGGCATGGGACCCACACCTGGGCGAAGTTCTGGAAAGCGGACCTTATCGAGCTTCTGGCGCGCTCGGAGTAGGCGTCACGTCGTAGGCCGACACGTGGTTCATGGTGATGAGCCATTTGCCGTGAACCTTGCGAAACAGGCGTGTGTTGACGCCTTCGGTCACACGCGGGCCGCGCTCGAGCCGATATTGGCCGATCAGCATCGCCGCGTCCGGGGAGAGCAGATCGATCTTCATATTGAAGAAGTGGAGCTTGCCGCGCCGCTCGGGCGAGCCGCCATAGTCGCGGATGTAATGGTCGAGCGTGCCCTGCCAGCCAGCCTGGAACTTGCCGCCCGAGACGAAGATCACGTCGGGGTTCTTGAAGCCTGCCATATAGCCGCGGAAGTCACCGCGGTTCCACGCGTCCTCCATGTGGCGGATGGTGTCGAGGATCGCCGTCTTGTCCGACTGAGGAGTCGCAGCGGCGAGCGCAAGTGCGGCGAGCAACATCACAGCTGGAACTGACCTTCGATGACGGTGTGGCAATGACCGCCGAGCACGGCGCGGTCGCCCTCCTGGCGGCAGTGAAGGACGCCGGTGCGCGTGCTGGCCTGGAGAGCGGTGAACTCGCTGCGGCCGAGTCGGGGCACCCAGTAGGGGACGAGCGCGGCGTGGGCGGAGCCGGTGACCGGGTCCTCGTCGATGCCGAGGTACGGCACGAAGACGCGGCTCGCGACGTCCTCGGACGCGCCCCGCGCAGTAACGACCGCCATTCGGTGAATGCCTTTCAGTTTGACGAAATTGGGCTGCACCGCGAGCACGGCCGCCTCGTCGGCGACTTCGATGATCGCGGCGTCATTGTAGCCGTCGGCCAGCCACACGGGCGCATCGACCAGCCCGAGAGCGGTGCAGAGTTCAGGTTCGTGAACCTCGCTCAGGTTCGCGGCGCGCATGTCGAGCTCCAGCAGGTCGTCGCGGCGGCTGACGATCAGCCTTCCCGACTTGGTCGCGAAGCGAACGCTTTGCCCGGTCATCAGCACGTGCCCGGCGGCGATGGTCGCGTGGCCGCAGAGTTCGACCTCGGCCGCGGGGGTGAACCAGCGCAGGTCGAAATCCGCGTCGCCGCGCTCGCTCGGCACCGTGAAGGCCGTCTCGCTGAGATTGTTCTCGGCCGCGATCGCCTGCATCAATGCATCGTCGAGCCAGCGCTCGAGCGGCATCACGGCTGCGGGATTGCCGGTGAGCGGCCGGCCGGCGAATGCATCGACCTGGAAGAACGGAATGGTCGTCAACTCGCTTGCTCCGTGATCTCCTGCGGCAGCATAGTTTCGCGGTCGACCTGCCCCTCGGGATCGACGTGGATC
This sequence comes from Sphingomicrobium sp., assembly GCA_035555035.1. Lineage (GTDB taxonomy): Bacteria > Pseudomonadota > Alphaproteobacteria > Sphingomonadales > Sphingomonadaceae > Sphingomicrobium. Next base: position 3,432 of record DATMHG010000075.1, on the reverse strand, counting down.
AGGATCTCCGTGTCCGGAAAGCGCTTCTGCAATTCTTCCTCGACCCGGTCGAGGCGGTCGTGCGCTTCCCGCACCGTCCATTCCGGCGGCACCCAGACATGGAACTGTGCGAAAAAGTGCGTGCCGCTGCTGCGCGTGCGGAAATCGTGAAGCCCAGCGAGCTCGGGATATTCCTTCGCCGCGGCGAGGAACTGCTCACGCCGCTCGTCCGGCCATTCGCGGTCCATCAGCTGGTCGAAGGCGTGGCTCGAAGCGCTCCAAGCGCCCCAGAGCAGCCAGAGCGCGATCAGCAGGCCAAAGACCGCATCGGCCCCCGCTAGATGTGCATATTGGTCGAGACCGAGCGCCACCACCACGGAGCCGTTGAGCAACAGGTCGGACGAATAATGCAGCCGGTCGGTGCTGATCGCGAGCGAGCCGGTGCGGCGCACGACGCGGCGCTGATAGGTGATCAGCCCGGCCGTCAGAATCATCGCGACAACGGAGACAGTGATGCCGAGCTCTGCGTCAGCCGTTTGTGCCGCGCTGAGCAGGCGCTGCACCGCTCGGAAGCCGATGAAGATCGCGGAGAGCGTGATCAGGATCACTTGGACCAATGCGGCAAGCGCTTCCGCTTTCCCATGCCCGAAGCGGTGATCCGTATCTGCAGGGGCCGCGGCGATCCGCACGCCCAGCAGGATGATCAGGCTGGCGACGAAGTCGAGGCCGCTGTCCGCCAGCGAGCCGAGCATCGCCATCGAGGATGTCTGCACTGCGGCGTAGGCTTTTAGAACGATCAGGACGACGGCCATGGCAATGCTCGCCATGGCCGCTCGCGTCGTCTGTCGGCCGCGCTCCTGGTGGGTGATGGAAGTTTCACTCACGGGTAGAGCAATCCTTCGGACCAGCCGGCGCCGTTGCGTTTGAACAGGCGGCGCTCGTGCAGTCGGTGTGGCCGGTCCGTCCAGAATTCCATTGTCTGCGGGGCCACTCGATAGCCTCCCCAATGCGGCGGCCGCGGCACGTCGGCGCCTTCGAACTTGTGGCGCATTTGTTCGTAGCGATTCTCGAACTCCGCTCGGCTCGAAAGCGACCAGGACTGGTTCGAGGCCCACGCGCCGAGCTGGGAATCTCGGCTTCGGCTGGCGAAATAGGCATCAGCCTCGGCGCAGGAAACGAGGCTCACCGGTCCTTCGATGCGCACCTGCCGCCGCAGCGATTTCCAATGGAAGAGCAGCGCAGCCCACGGATGGTGCGCGAGCTCCTCACCCTTCCGGCTGCGCTGATTGGTATAGAAGACGAACCCGTCGGGCCCATGCCCTTTCATCAGCACGACGCGCACCGATGGCCGACCGTCGGTATCGGCCGTCGCCAGAGCCATGGCTTCGGGATCATTCGGCTCGCTTGAGCGAGCTTCGGCGAACCACTCGTCGAACAGCTGTAACGGGTCGGTGGACATTGTGCGCGGCCCTTAGGCTTGGCCTGGCGAATACGGCAACCCATCTGGTCACGAGAGTATCTGTACGGCATGGGAGGCCTATGGCTCTGGACCTGTACCAACGCTTGGGGCTGAAGCGCGGCGCGAGCGAGGCCGAGATCAAGAAGGCCTACCGGAGCCTCGCCAAGCAGCTTCACCCCGACCGGAACAAAGACAATCCGGACGCGGCCAAGCGCTTCTCCGAAGTGACGGCGGCCTACGACTTGCTGTCCGACAAGGACAAACGCGCTCAGTACGACCGCGGTGAGATCGACGAGGAGGGCAATCCGAAGATGCCGTTCGGCGGCGGCTTCGGCGGTTACTCGCGCGGGCGCGGCGGACCGCAGCCGGGAGCGGGACCGGGATTCGAGAGCTTCAACTTCGGCGGCGGCGGCGGCGACACGGCGGATCTCAGCGACCTGTTCGAAGGATTGTTCGGGGCGGCCACCGGCGGACGAGGTGGCGGGGCTGGCGGACCGTTCGGCGGCTTCCGCCAGCGCGCCCGGGCGCCGCAGAAAGGCGCTGATGTCGCTTACCGGCTACGAGTGCCGTTCGTCGACGCCGTCACGCTGAAGCCGCAGCGGATCACGCTCGCCGACGGCAAGACGATCGACCTCAAGCTTCCCCAGGGCCTCGAGGACGGAACCAAGATCCGCCTCGGCGGCAAGGGCGAGGAGGGACCGGGCGGCCGCGGCGACGCGATCGTCACGATCGAGATCGAGCCGCACCGTTTCTTCAAGCGCGAAGGCGACAACATCCGCCTCGATCTGCCGGTCACGCTCAAGGAAGCGGTGCTCGGCGGCAAAGTGAAGGTGCCGACGCCGGAGGGGCCGGTGATGCTGACGATTCCGAAAGGCACCACCTCGGGCAAGGTGCTTCGCCTCAAAGGCCGGGGCTTCACCGCCAAGGACGGCAAGCGCGGCGACCAGCTGCTCAATGTCGAGATCGATGTGCCTTCGGGCGACCCCGAGCTGCAGAAGTTCGCGGAGGGCTGGAGCGGCGGCGGCAACCCTCGGGCAGGCCTTGGTGTTTAAAGCGGCCTCGTGAGAGACATCTCCCCCGAATCGCCCGAAGCCAGACGCAAGCGCCTGGCCAGCATGCGCGCGGCCTTCGGCACGGAGGTCGAGGAGAAGCTCAAGCCGCGGCTGACGCTGTGGGAAGTGATCAAGCGCGTCGCGGTCGGAGTTTATAACGACGGCTTCATCCACGCCGGCAATCTCGCTTATCTATCGATCGTCGCTCTGTTCCCCTTCTTCATTGTCGCCGCCGCCGTGGCGCACCTGCTTGGCCAGAGCCAGGACGCGACGCTGACAGTGACGAACGTGCTCCGCCGCTTGCCGCCGGACGTGGCCGCCACGCTTCAGGAGCCGGTGCAGGAGGTGCTGACGATCCGCACCGGAAACCTGCTCTGGTTCGGCGCGATCGTCGGGCTGTGGACCGCGACCAGCTTCGTCGAGACGATCCGCGATATCCTGCGCCGCGCCTACGGCGTGAAGTTCTGCGCGCCCTTCTGGGAATATCGCATCGGGTCGATCCTGCTGATCATCGGCGCGGTGCTTCTGCTGATGATCGCCTTCGCGGTCAGCGCGGCGATGACCATCGCGCATCATTTCATCATGGAGTGGTTCCCGCTGGCGCAGAACGTCGGGCACGCGCTCGGGCTCTACCGTTTCGTCCCCGCGGCAACGCTCTTCTTCACCTTCTACCTGCTGTTCTTCGCGCTCACGCCCTCGCGCTATCGCAAGGCGGGTTGCAAGAAATGGCCGGGGGCGGCGCTCATCACCATTTGGTGGCTGGGCACTGTCGAGATCCTGCCGTGGGCGCTCAGTCTCTACGGCGGCTACAGCCGCACTTATGGAAGCCTGGCCGGAGTGATGATCGCGCTGATCTTCTTCTTTGTCGTCGGCCTGGGCGTGGTGATCGGCGCCGAGCTCAACGCGGCGCTGGCAGAAACCGGTGCCACCGCGCTAAAGGGC